>JASBTC010000071.1 GCA_030148625.1 Sphingobium sp.
TCATCGCCATCGTCTTCATCCATTAGGAGCCAAGGACCCATGCAGCTTTCCCACCGCATCGTGCTCACCGGCGCCACACTGGCGGTCGCGGGCGCGCTTGCCGCCCCCGTCGCCGCGCAGACGATGGATGTCACCGTCACCATCCCGCGGCTGACCGTCGCCGAATATCATCGCCCCTATGTCGCGATGTGGATCGAGCCCGCCGCTGGCGCCGCGCGCACCATCGCGGTCTGGTACGATTTCGACATGAAGAACAATGAGGGCACCAAATGGCTGCGCGACGTGCGCCAATGGTGGCGCGCCTCGGGCCGCGGCATGCAATTCCCCGCCGACGGCGTGACCGGCGCGACGCGGGCGCCGGGCGCGCAGAAGATCAGCTTCACCGCCGGACGCGGGCCGCTCGGCACGCTGGCCCCCGGACAGTACACATTGGTGGTGGAAGCCGCGCGCGAAGTGGGCGGCCGCGAACTGCTCCGCCTGCCCTTCGCCTGGCCGCCCAAGCCCGGCCAGACCGCGCGCGCCGCAGGCACCGCCGAACTCGGCGCCGTCAGCGTCGCTTTCCGTCGTTAATAGGGGGAGGATTCAATGAAGATCCGTATCGCACGCATTCTCGCAGGTGCGGCGCTCGCCGCTGCGCTCGTCTCTCCCGCCGCCGCGCATCGCCAATGGATGATGCCGTCCGCCACCGTCCTTTCGGGTGACGATGTGTGGGTGACGGTCGACGCCGCCGTCTCGAACGACCTGTTCTATTTCGAGCACCAGCCGATGCGCACCACCAACGTCAAGGCGTGGGCGCCCGACGGCTCAGAGGTGAAGATCGAGAACGCCTCCACATTGCGCTATCGTAGCACCTTCGACGTGCACCTGCTGCAAAAGGGCACCTACAAGATCGCGTCGGTCAGTGATGCGCTGATGGGCAGCTATACGCTCAACGGCAAGACCGAGCGGTTGCCGCGCGGCACCACCGCCGAAAATCTCGCCCAGGCGATCCCGGCGGGCGCGACCAACGTCCAGACCGCGGAGAGCAGCAATCGCAACGAGATCTTCGTGACCGTCGGCGCACCGACCGAAACCGTATTCAAATCGGTCGGCAAGGGCATCGAGCTGGTGCCGGTCACCCATCCCAACGATCTGATCGCGGGCGAAGCCGCGACCTTCCAGTTCCTGCTCGACGGCAAGCCAGCAGCGAACCTGCCGGTCACCGTCATCCCCGGCGGCATCCGCTATCGCAACGCGCTCAACCAGATCGACGCCAAAACCGGCGCCGACGGCAAGGTGACGATCACCTGGCCCGAACCCGGCATGTACTGGCTCAACGTCACCACCGGCAGCGGTCGTGGCGAAGGCATGGGTGGCCCCGGCGGTCCGGGCGGTCCCGGTGCCGGAGAAAGTCAGCCGCCGGCGGCACCCGCCGGCCCGCCGCAGCGTCGCGCCAGCTATGTGACGACGCTCGAGGTGCTCGCGCCCTGACCGGCGATCCGCGGATCCTGATTCCCCGCGCGCTTTCCCCGGCCGCGTTCGCCATGCGCGACGCGGCCGGAACCGTTGTGACGCTGAACGGCCTTACCATGGGCACGAACTGGTCGGTGCGCGCGATATCCCCGCCGACAGGTATCGCACGCGACATTCAGAGCGTGCTCGATCAGGTCGTCGCCCAGATGAGCAACTGGGAAGCGGGATCGGATATCAGCCGCTTCAACCGCGCCGCGCCGGGCGTCTGGTGGTTGCTTCCGCCCGAATTCGCGACCGTGCTCGACGCCGCGCTCGCCATTGCCCACGACAGCGGCGGCGCGTTCGACCCCGCAATCGGTACGCTGGTCGACCTATGGGGTTTCGGCCCCGCGGGCCCCGTCGCCCGGCCGCCGGATGGCGCCGCGCTGCTGCACGCCCGCGACCAGGCCGGCCATCGCCGGATCGAGCTCGATATGCTCGGCCTGCGCGCGCGTCGCACCCGCAATGCCGCGCTCGACTTTTCCGGCATCGCCAAGGGTTATGGCGTCGATCGCGTCGCCGAACTGCTGCTGTCGCGCGGGGTACGACATTTCCTCGTCGAGGTCGGCGGCGAATTGCGCGGCGCAGGGCTCAAGCCCGACGGCCAACCCTGGTGGACCGATCTGGAAGCGCCGCCCGGTATCGCATGTGCGCCCGCCCGCGTCGCGCTGCACGAGCTGTCGGTCGCGACGTCAGGCGATTATCGCCGCTGGTGCGAGCATGACGGCCACCGCTATGCCCACAGCATCGATCCCGCGACCGGCCGCCCCACGACCAATGGCGTGCGATCGGTGACGGTGCTTCACCCCAGCTGCATGCGCGCCGACGCCTGGGCGACCGCGCTCACCATCGCCGGGCCGGATGCGGGCATGGCCATGGCCGAAACGCAGAAGCTCGCCGCGCTGATCGTCAGCGACGATGGCGAGGCGATGTCCTCCGCGATGCGCGCAATGCTCGACTGAAGGGGCGAGAGGGCCGGAGCTTGATCCGGCAGGATGCAACCCTCCCTGTCATTCCCGCGCACGCGGGAATCCAGCTTTTCCGTGAAGCATCAGAAAGCAGAAGAAGCGGGATTCCCGCGTACGCGGGAATGACAAGGAAGGGGGAAATCAAGCGTCTGACATGACCGCCCCAGCGCGCTTTATGGCCGGCGACAGAGGGACAAGTCGCCGGCCATCCCCCGTTCGTCAGAAGCTGTAATAGAGGCTCAGCACCGCCGACCGGCCCTCGCCGGGCATTGCCCAGCCATTGTTGCGGATGCTGGTGTAATATTTCTCGTTCGTGAAGTTCTGGACGTTGAGCTGCGCGGTCAGCCCTTCGGTGACCGGATAGGAAATGAAGGCGCGGTGCGTCAGATAGCTGTCCGCCTTGTACAGCACCGTCGTCGGCGTCGTGCGGGCATTGTTGAGATAGAAGCTGCCCTGATAGGTCAGACCGTAACCCACCTGCAGCCCGAACGGGAAGGTATAGGTGGTGAACAGGCTGCCCGAATGCTTGGGCGTGTTGGTCAGCGGATTGCCCGCCTGCGGATCGAATGCCGGGCAGCTATAGGTGGTACCGCCGATCACCTTGGTCACGCCGGGATTGGCAAGGCACTCATCGGTGATGCTCTGCTTCACGACACTGTCGAGATAGGTGTAGTTCGCGAAGATCGACCATTCGCGCGTGATGTTGCCGGTGGCGCCCAGCGAGATGCCGTCCACCCGGTTGCGGCCGTCATTGACCGGCAGGCTGCCGACGAACGGATCGTTGGCGGTGACGCGGTAATTGGTCCGCTCGTTGCGGAAGAAGGCGGCGGTGAGTTGGAGCTTGCGGTCGAACAGGTCGATCTTGCCGCCGATCTCGTAATTCACCGCCTGTTCCGGCGCCAGGCTGCAGGGATTGACGTTCAGGTTGGTCGCCGCCGCCAGGCCGCAGCCCGAACGCACGCTCGTCGAGGTCGGATTCTTCGAATTGCCATAGGCGATGTAGAGGCTCGACGCGGGCGTGGGCTTGAAGACCAGGCCGACGCGGTAGGAGAAAAGGCTGTCGTCCGAACTCTGGGTAACGCCGGTCAGATAACGGCTCGTCTGTCCGGCCGGGATCGCCAGCGCGTCGGGCGTGATCGTGTCCGATCGGAAATCGGCCTTGTTCTTCTCGTAGCGAAGGCCGGCATTGAGTTCGAGCTGGTCGGTGATCTTGATCGCGTCGAACAGGTAGATCGCCTTGTTGTTGGTTTCGCCGTCCTGGTGCCCCGTGCGGATCGCGTTGATCGGGCCGGTATAGATCGCGTTGGGATTGGCGATGTTGATCGGATCGAGCACCGGATTGGGGGTGGCGCCGCCGGGATTGCGCTGCACATTGCCGTTATTGAGGATGTAATCCTCGACCAGGAACGATGCGCCGATCACCATGGTGTGCTCGAGCCCGCCGGTGTCGAAGTTCAGCCGCACGTCGAGCTGGTTGTAGAGCGTCTGGTTCACCGAGTTGCGATAGCCGCCACGCGGCCCGCTCGGATAATAGATGCCGGGCAGCTGGCCGGCGGCGCAGGCCGCACCGGTCGGCAATGTACCGTTGGCGAGGCAATAGCTGCCCTGCGGAGGATCGACGATCAGCTTCTGTTCGACGCGCTGCCAGCGCGAGAGATTGCGGATCGACACAGTGTCGTTGAACGCGTGATCGAAGATGATCGTCGCCTGGTCGACGGTCTGATCCTGGACGTCGACATTCTTGTAGCCGTAATAGCCCGAGTCCGAAGCGCCGGGCAGCGGGCCGTCATACAGGGCGTTCTTGTAATAGGGCACGCCATATTGCGGCGTATTCTTGTCCTCCTGATGGATATAGAGGAACGTCAGTGAGGTCGGCCCGTCGATGCCGAGCTTGACCGACGGCGCGACGCCCCAGCGCTTATATTTGTCGAAGTCGCGGCCGGGCACGTCGTTGCGATGGAACATCGCATTGACGCGGACGGCGGCGAGATCGGACACGCGGACATTGCTGTCGACCGTCGCGCGATAATAATCGTCGGTGCCGATCCCGGCCTGCAGGATCGTCAGATCGTCGGCGCCCGGGCGCTTGGTGACCAGATTGACGGTGCCGCCGATCGAGCCGGAGCCGCCATAGACCGAATTGGCGCCGTTCACGACCTCGATCTGCTCGAGGTTGAAGGGGTCGGTGCGGCTATATTGCGCGCTGTCGCGCACGCCGTCGATGGTGATGTCGGTATTGGCGCTCTGGCCGCGCAGGTTGATGCTGTCGCCATAGCCGCCGCCGCCCTCGCCGGCGCCGAAGGTGATGCCGGGAACGGTGGCGAGCACGTCGCGCAAGGTCAGCAGGTTCTGCTTGCGGATCGTCTGGCTGCTGACGACGGTGATCGTCTGCGGCGTGTCGAGCAGCGGCCGTACCTGCTTGGGCGATTCAAGCTCCGAATGGGGGTTGGTCGCGGTGACGATGATCGGCTTGGCCTCCGCGTCGCCGGCATGCTGCTCATCGACGGGGACGGTATCGTCGGCCGCAAAAGCGGGCGAAGACAGCATTCCGACGCACGACAGAGCGAGAAAGGCTGGCGCTGCGGCCGATGTTTTTCTGGACACGGTGAAACCCCCATTATTGTCTGCGGGGCCTGCTATTGAGAGTCGTTCTCACTGTCAATGCTATTGCGAGACATTCCTAATTTCATGCCCGCGACGCTCGATTCCATGGGCTCCAGGCACGGCCTTGTCTGGGCCGCCGCCCCGATCTCGGTCGACGATGCATTGAGGGAAACGGCGAAACTGCCGGGCAGACCGACGACACCCGCCGAAATCGGGGCACGCGCAGATTTCGTTCGTGACGTGCGGCGACATGAAGGCGTCCGCGCTGCGGACAAGCAAACCCCCGGCAGGGAGGGACCGCCTGCCGGGGGAGCTTCGGGCATGAATGCCCTCAAAGGGGAAATGGCCGGCGACAGAGGGACAAGCCCCGGCCACCCCCTTATCGCTACAAGCAACGCTCAGAGCTCAGAGCTCAGAGCTCAAAGCCGCTATTTGCTGCCTCTTTTGTTATGCTATTGAGAAACATTATCACTGTCAAACCGCAAAATGATCCATTCTGATTTTTTCGGCAAAACGGATCCGCAGCCGCTCAGGCGGCTGCGCTGTCCTGGGTTCCGGACAGGCTGGATGCACGCAGCGACTGGTTGCGGCCGCGACGTTTCGCTTCGAGCAGCACCGCATCGGCGCGGTTGATGAGGTTGTTGGGCGGGCTGTCCTCCGGCGACGCCGCGACGCCCACCGAAACCGTGACATTGCCCAGGATCCGGCCGCGATAGGCCAGCGACGCCGAGGCAACCGCGATGCGCAGCTGCTCCGCCAGATTGAGCGCCGACGATGCATCGGCATCGGGCAGCAGAACCGAAAACTCCTCGCCGCCGAACCGATAGACACTGCCGGCCGCGCCGATCACTTCCAGCATGATCTGCGCGACATGCTGCATCACCGCATCGCCGGCATCATGGCCGAACTCGTCGTTGAACCGCTTGAAATGGTCGATATCGATCATCAGGCAAGCCAGGCCTTCGCCCGTGCGATCGCGCGTGCGCCGATTGAGCGCCTCGTCGAGCGAGCGGCGATTGAACAGGCCGGTCAGCGCATCCTTGATCGCAAGATTGGTCAGCCGCTCGCGCAGGCGGAGATTGGCGAGCGCAAGGCCGATATTCTCCGCCATCAGTTCGAGATAGAGCCGCGTCGTCTCCGCCGACTCATGTCCGGCGGCTTCCTCGAAATAGAGCAGGCCGACAGTGTCGCCCTGCGCGGTCAGCGGAACGCACAGGCTCGCCACGTCGATCTCGCCGATATGCGGGCAGGCGACATCGCTCCTCTCGCGATTGCTGACATGCGGACGGCCGCGGCGCAGCCCCCAGCATGCCGTCGAGGGAAAGGCGGTGGTCGGCTGTACAGGGTCGAGCCAGGTGCCGACGCGCGACAGCCCGGTGCGGCTGTCGTTGAGCACATAGAGATTCCCCGGCAGGCCCGGAAAGATCTGCGGCGCGAAACAGGTGACAACCTCGGCCAGTTCGTCCTGCGAATCGCACGCCTGCAGCCGGTGCATCATCTGCAGGATCAGATCCTTGGTCTCGCGATCCGCCTTTTGCGCGGCGTCGAGCTTGTCGCGTTCGAGCCCGTTGTTGCGGAAGACCTCGATCGCCGTGGTCATGTCGCCAATCTCGTCGCGTCGGCGGGCGGGCGGAACATCGACGGCATAATCCTGATTGGCCAGACGCGTGACGATGCCCGCCATCCGCACGAGCGGTAACGCGACGCGGCGGCGAAGCACGAAATAAAGCACGCCCAGGAACAAGGCCGCGGTCAGCCCGAGCATGATCTTCGCGACCAGGCTCAGCGCATCGCTGGTCGTCTGCGCCTGCGCCACCGCCGTGTCGGACCGCGCGGCGACCAGGTCGCGGAAACGCACGACCGGATCGAGCACCGCCGCCTGCGCGCGTTCATGATCCGGCCCGAACAGCAATTGCGTGGCGCCGTCGCGGTCGCCGGCCTGCATCTTCGCGACGCCGGCGCGCTCGATCGCGTCGAGCTCGTCGAGATTGCGTTCGGCCTGATGCAGCGCCGCGCTTTCGGCCGGCGCCAGACCCAGGCGCTTGAGGCCATCGATGGCGCGTTCGCGCGCACGGATCTCACGCTCCTCGCGAAGGAATGCCGCAAGATGACGGTCGGCGCCGCGCATGACGTAAAGCCGAGCCTCGTCGGCGCGCTTCTCCGATTCCAGCGCCAGCGTCTCACCGAATTCCTCGAGCGTCAGCTTGTGCTCGATCGCGATGCGCTCGTCGGTGGCCGCCTTGGCCGAAAGCAGGAAGGCGACGCCCGAAACCGCCGTCAGGACGACGGTGAGACCATAGGCCCAGTTGGTGATGGTGCTGATCCGCATCGAACCAGTCTTAATCGACACGCGTTGAAGTGTGGTTAAGGATCCGGACCCTAATTCAGCGCGTCGGCCGACCGCAGCGTATTCCGGCCCGCGCGCTTGGCCGCATAGAGCGCGGCGTCGGCCGCGACGAACATCGCCTCGGCATCATAGGCAAAGGGGTCGGCGGTATGCGCGATGCCCGCCGAGGCGCTCAGCTCCAACAGGCGGCCCTGCCAGAAGATCGGCATGGCCAGGCTGGCAAGGAGGTCCGCAACCTGCCGATCCAGCGTCTGCGGGGGCCAATGCGGACGGGCAAGCACCGCAAATTCGTCGCCACCGATCCTGGCCACCATCAATGCATTGTGAAATCCGGCCGAAAGCCGCTTCGCAACCGCTTCCAGACAGGCATCCCCGGCGGCATGGCCGCTGCTATCGTTGATCTGCTTGAAACCATCGATATCGAACAGGACCAGCGCGCCCAACGGCGACATCTCCGGATCGGCCAGACGTCCGTCGAGGAACCGGCCCTGGAAGATCGCGCGATTGACCAACCCGGTCAGCGCATCGCGTTCGGCCAGCTTTCGCATGGCCTCCCAACGCGCTCTTTCCTCGGTGATGTCGTGCTTCAGGCCGTACAGATGAGTCACGCGCTCACCCCGGCACACGACATCGGCGGTCAGGCGCATCCAGCGATGGGCGCCGTCGGTGCGCCTGATCCGCGCATCCATGCTGAAACAACGCCGCCGGCTGATCGCCTCCATGCGAAGCCGTTCCATCGCTTCGCGCGATTCGTCGCAATACATTGCAACGGCATCCCCGCGCGTAATCTCCGATCCCTCCGGAATGCCGAACAGATCGAACACGCCTGTGGTCCAGCTCAATGCCTCGGTCGCAAGATCGCATTCCCACGCGCCGATCCCGGCAAGCATCGTCGCGCGGGCAAGCAGGTCGGGCGCGGCGCTGGCTCGGCCCCACCGCATATCGAGCGGGATCGAACGAGTCGGATCGGGTCGGTGCAGGATCATATGGCACCCCGGCAATCCGCTGCCCCTGTCGATCGCACCCTGCTCATCGGATCGACGATAAGCGCCAATGGATTAAGGCCAAGTTAGCCAAGCGATATCCCCGCACACCCGATCCATATCGATACATCCACATTTCTAGGGTGCACGGCGCGCGGTGGTGACCTTGATCGGGGCGGCGATCATCTGCCCTTTCATCACGCCTTCGCCCTGGGTCGCGGAGGTCGGCGCCTGGAGGATGCGGCGGACGACGTCCATGCCCTCGACCACCCGGCCAAAGACCGCGAAGCCCTGATTGTCGCCGGGCTTGGTCGGATCGGCATCGAGCGAAACCAGATCGCCGATGGTGATGAAGAAATCGGACGTGGCGGTGCCCGGCGCATCGCGCGCCATCGAGATCGCGCCGTCCAGATGCGACAGACCGGTCAGGGTGGTCGGTTCGTGTTTGATCTTGGGCAGCAGCTTTTTGGGGTCGTTCCTGATGCCCGCCTGGATCAGGCCATAGCCCTCCCCAACCTTCAGCGCGCGATAGAAGCTCATCCCGTCGAAGCGCTTCTGATCGACATAACGCAGGAAATTGGCGGTGCTGATCGGCGCCCGCTCCTTTTCCAGCTCAAGCACGATCGCGCCTTCGCTGGTCTGGAGCGTGACGCGGACGGTCGCCGGCTTCGGGGCGGCGGCGGGGGCCGGCTGGGCGGCGGGTGCGGGAGCAGGCTGCTGGGCGAAGACCGGGGGGACGGCAAGGCACAGCAGCGCCAGAGGTGCGAATCGTCTCAACATCCGACAGGTCTAACCCGGAATCGGAACGGAAACCTATCGGGCTTGACGGGTCTGGGCTGGCGGCATCTTATGCGCCGGGGTCAATCGCCGGGGACTCGATCGCATGCATGTCGCGGCCGCACAGGACGCAGGGGCGGACTCCGCCGCACCGCCGCGCATGCTGCTGATCGATTGCTATGCCGAAATGCGCCGCACGGCCCGCGCCATGATCAGCGGCGAAAGCGATCTGTCCTTCCAGCCCACCGATCTCGCGCATGAAGCGGCAATCCGGCTGATGGGGCTGGATCGCATCGAAGTGAACGGCCAAAGCCATATGCTGGCGTTGTCGGCGCGGGTGATGCGCCAGGCGCTGATCGACGAGATCCGGCGCGCCCGGGCCGCCAAGCGTCAGGCGCCGGACTCGCTGACCGAATGGCCGGGCGGCGGCCGCACCCGGATCGATCTCGATATCCTCGACGACGCCCTGCGCGCGCTTGCCGAGGTGTCCGCCGAACATGCCGAGATCGTCGAGCTGCGCTTTTCGCTCGGCCTGACCGTCGAGGAAGCCGCGGCCGCGACGGGCATCACCACCCGCACGGTCAAGCGCCGCTGGCAGGCCGCGCGCGCCTGGTTGCAGCGCTATCTCGAAACGGACGGGGCCGTTGCCCACGCTTGAGGCCAGGCGCCGGGCGCTGCTGCTCTTCGAGCGGCTGCTCGACCTTCCGGCCGGCGCGCCGCAGCGCGCAACCATGTTCGATGGCGAGTCGCCCGAGATACTGGCCGAAGTCGCAGCACTCGAAGCGGCGGAGGCACGCAGCGCCGAAAGCTTCGCCACCGCATTCGATGGCGACGAACCCATCCTCCCCGGCGAACGGCCGCAGCGCGTCGGCGCCTATCGGCTTGAGGCGCTGATCGGCGAAGGCGGCATGGGCGAGGTCTGGCGCGGATCGCGCGACGACGGGCTGTTCGAGCATCGCGTCGCGATCAAGCTTATCCGTCCTGGCATCGTCTCCGCCGCGGCCGAAGCGCGCTTTGCCGACGAGCGCCGCCTGCTCGCGCGGCTCGACCATCCGGGCGTCGCGCGGATCATCGATGGCGGGGTGAGCGAGGGCGGCTGGCCCTATCTGGTCACCGAACTGGTCGAAGGCCGACCGATCGAGGCGCAGGTTGCGACAGATGGCGGCACGCTGCGGCAGATTGCGTCACTGGTGCGCGAAGCGGCGAGCGCGATCCAGGCCGCGCACGGCCAGCTGATCGTCCATGCCGATATCAAGCCGGGCAATCTGCTTGTCACGGCGCACGGCCGGGTGAAGCTCGTCGATTTCGGCATCGCGCGGCTGATCGACGACAGCGCAGAAGCGCCGATCGGACTCCAGCCGATGACCCGAGCCTATGCCAGCCCCGAACGGGTGGCGGGCGCGCTGCCCGACGTCGCGGACGATATCCATGCGCTGGGCGTGGTGCTGCGCGATCTGGCCGCCGACCGGCCACGCGATCCCGGCATTGCCGCGATCGTCGCGCGGGCGTCCGCCCCCGTCGCGGCCGATCGCTATCCCACCATGGAGGCGATGGGCGCCGATCTCGACCGCTGGCTCGCCGACCGGCCGGTCGGCGCGCATCCCCTCTCGATCCGCTATCGCGGCGGGCGCTTCGCCAAACGCCATCGCTTCGGCATGGCGGCGAGCGGCATCGCGATCCTTGCCATGCTCGCCGCCGCGGCAATCGGGATAATCGGCCATATCCGCGCGGAAAGCGCGCGCGAAGCCGAAGCGCAGCGTGTCGCCGATCTTCGCTCGGTCTCGCATTATCTGCTGTTCGATCTTCAGGCGGAGATGGCGCGCCAGCCCAATTCGCTCGCCATGCGCACGCGCATCGCCGAGCGGCTCCAGCTCTATCTCGATCGTATGGCCGCCGATCGCCGCGCGACGCCGCTGATCCGGATGGAAGCGGCGGAGGGGCTGGTCCGCCTCGCCGAGCAGCAGGGCGATCCGGGCCAGGCCAATCTCGGCCAGCCGGTCTATTCCCGCCGCAATCTCGAACGCGCCGCCAATCTCACGCGCGGCCTGCCCGGCCCCGACGCCGCCATGCTGCGTGCGCGGATCAGCATGGCGCTGGCACGGCAGATCACGATCTACGACCATGCGCTCGCCCGCGCCGACATGCTGCTCACCGGCGCCCTCGCCGACCTCGACGCCGCGGGCGTGGCGGGAAACCGGCTGCGCGCCACCTATCTCACCGAATTGTCCACGCTGCGCGCCTGGCAGAACCGCTATGATGCGGCGATCGCGGCCGCCCAGTCCGCGATGCGTCAGCCCCTGCCCGCCGACCCGCGCGAAGCGGCGCTGCTATCGTCGCGCATCGCCGACATCCTCGCCGAGAGCATCTTCTATCGCGGCGATCACGCGGCGGCGGTGGCGCCATATCGCAAACAGCTCGCGATCCTTACCGACGCCCGGAAGCGTTGGCCCGACGATGCCAAGATCCGCCGCAACTTCGCACGCGCGACCTGGGCGCTGGGCACCACCCTGATCGATCTCGGCCGCTTCGCCGAAGCACTGCCGATGCTCGAACAGGGCCTGACCGAAATCCGCGCGATGATCGCGCAGGACCGTGACAATGCCGATGCCGTGCGGATGCTGCGTATCCAGGAGATCGCCTACACCCAGGCGCTGGGCGGCGTCGGTCGCGCGGAGGAGGCCATCGCGATGCTCAAGCTCAATGTCGAGCAGCGCCGCCAGGCGTGGCTGGCACAGGCGGGAGAAGCGATGCGGCTGCGCGACTATGCCATCGCCATCGCCGCGCTCGGCGATCTCCAGGCCGAGCATGGCCGCACCACCGATGCCTGCCGGACCTATGATCAGGCCGAAATCATGTTCGGGCGGCTGAAGCGCGACGGCAAGTTCATCGAT
>JASBTC010000093.1 GCA_030148625.1 Sphingobium sp.
GCGGACTGAGCCTGTCGATGCCCTTTTCTTTCTTATGCACGGAGCGCTTACAAAGGCAGGACTTCGACAGGATCAGTCCGAACGGGAACTCGGTCCTCGAGAGCCTAGCTCCCGGACGCCGCCTTCACCTCGTCGGCGCGCACCTGATCGACCACCTCACGCACCGCCTTGATCACCAGATCCGGCCGCTGATCCTGGACGAAATGACCCGAATCCGGCACGATCTCGTGCCGCGACCGCGTCGACCAGCTTGCTTCCTCCGCCTGCAGCACCTTCCAGATCGCCTGGATCTTGTCGGCCTCGGCACGCGTCAGCCCCGTCCCCGCGAGAATCTTGTCGGAATAGGGTTCGGCGCCGGTCAGCACCACCAGCGGGCGATCGCCCAGAGTGCGCAGCTTGCCCGCCTGCGCGAAGATGTCGTTGAGCGAAGCCGCTTCCTTCATCGATCCGGCAAGCGTCTGCGGCTGATAGGCGGCGCTGACCACTTTGGTCCGTTCCGACATGCCCGGAATATCCGACGGCGGCGCGACCGCGCGCAACAGCCCGGTCCAGGAGGTCGAGATCACCAGGTCCTGCAGCCAGTTGCTGCCCGACGCATCCATCTTGGGATTGGCCATCCGCTTCACCTGGTCGGGATGCGAGGTGTCGACAAACACCACGCCCTTCACCGGATCGCCATATTTGCGGACGTAATTCATGATGTACGGCCCGCCCAGCGAATGGCCGACCATCACCAGCGGCCCGGTGATGCCCGCGGCCTTCAGCGTGGCATGGAGATCGTCGGAAACCGTCTCGCCATCCTGCTTGCCCGGGGTCGGATCGCTCCACATCACCCCGGCGCGATCATAGGCGCAGGCGCGCGTGGTCTGCGCGACCGCATCATGCACACGGTCCCAGCTCAGCGAGCCGGCGCTGTCCAGACCGGTTTCGAAGATCACCGTCGGCGAACCTTCGCCCCGGCAGTCGATATGCATCTTGCGGCCGCCGATATCGACCAGTTGCCCGCGCGGCGGATAGTCACGCGCCGCGCGGTGCCGCGCAAGCTGTTCGTAGATCGTGCCGATGACGACGGCCCCGACCAGCAATCCGGCCAGGCCGATGCCGATGCGCTTGAGCCAGCGCAGGATCGTTGCAAACTTCGTCTTTCCCGCCATTGCCGACTCTCCGCTGTCATGCGATCGTTGCGCATTCCTCATATCGAGCTAATCACGATTTTTCTGCACAGGCAATAATTTTCTTATTGGCCAAAACACGCGGAAAAATCGCGATAAATCGACAAAAAACCTCTATTTTCTTGCCAAAATCCTTTGTCCTAATCTGAAAATTCGATGCTCATAGTGAGGTTGAATGCTTGGCTTTCGATCGCGCCCCTCCGAGGGTTGATCCGGTGCAATTCGATGGCCTTTGCGCTAGACTGTGAATCCGTACGGATCAGGAACCGACACAATCAAGAAACGAGCCACACCGCTGCCCACCGGCCTCCGCGACGCCATCCGCGCCATGTGCGTGGAAGGCGATACATTCGCTGCGGGCGGTTATTATGACGAAGCGCTCGTGAACTACCGACAGGCCTGGGCACTGATTCCCAGCCCGCAGACTCTCTGGTCCGAATCGGTCTGGGTTCTGGGCGCACTGGCCGATGCCTGCTTCCTGTCCGGAAAACGCGTCGTGGCCCGCCAGGCGATCGAACATGCGATGAAATGTCCAGAGGGTCTTAAACACCCCTTTCTATGCTTCCGGCTCGGCCAGATCCTGCTCGACGACGGTGAGAAGGATCGCGCCGCCGAACTGTTGCTGTTCGCGCATAGCACTGCCGGCCCGGATATCTTCGTGTCCGAAGACGACCATTATCTGACTTTTCTCAAGGACCGCGGCCTGGTGGACTGAACGGCCCCGCGGCGCACGGGATCAGCCCGCGACCGGCAACCGGATCGTGCCATCGGCCTCTCGTTCGAGCGGCCCATGGGCGATCACGGCACTCAGCGGCAGCGGTGCATAGAGGTGCGGAAACAACTGCCCGCCGCGTGACGGTTCCCACCGTACCGCGCCACCCAGCGCGGCCAGATCGACGGCCGCGATGGTCAGATCGTGATGTCCCGCGAAATGCTTGTCGATGGTTTCGGCAAGCTGCGCCGCAGTCGACATATGGATATAGCCATCGGCGATATCGATCGGCGCGCCATCGAAATGCCCATCGGCTTCGAGCGCCGTCAATTGGTCCGCGAGCAGTATTTTGTAAGCGATCGGATCGTTCATCCCATATCCGTCCATCAAATCAGCAATTGTATTGCGACGATGATCAGCGTCGCCGCCAGGACCAGCCGCAATTTCTCGTCATCCACCCGCGAAGCGAGCAGACTGCCGATAATGATCCCGGGCACCGAGCCGATCAGCAGCGACGCCAGCAGCGAGACATCGACATTGCCCATCCACCAATGGCCCATGCCGCTGATCAGCGCGAGCGGCACGGCGTGGGCGATATCGGTGCCCGCGATGCGGCGGACCGACAGCTTGGGATAAAGCGCCAGCAGCACCGTCGCCCCGATCGCGCCGGCACCGACCGAGGTCAGCGCCACGGCAACGCCGATCACCACGCCCAGCATGACGGTCAGGATCCGGGTCCGGCCTTCGCTGCGATCGATCCGATGCGCCGCCGACCAGGCCAGGATCTGCCGGCGAAACACCAGCGAAAGCCCCGTGACGAGCAGCGCCAGCCCCAGCGCCACCGTGATCAGATGCGCGGTCGCCGCCGAAGGGCGCCCCATATAGGAGAGCAGCAGGAGCGACAGGCACGCCGCCGGCAGACTGCCCGCCGCAAGCCGGCCGACGATCCGCCAGTCCACCGAGCCGCGCCAGCCATGAACCATGCTGCCGACGCTCTTGGTGACCGCGGCATAGAGCAGGTCGGTGCCGACCGCGACGGCCGGATGGAATCCGAACAGCAGCACGAGGATCGGGGTCATCAGCGATCCGCCGCCCACCCCGGTCATACCGACGAGGATGCCGACGAACAGGCCGGCCAGCGAATAGAGCGGGTGGATCGCCGTCATCGATACTCCCGCTTCATGCTTGTCGCTACGCCGCGGCGACGCAAACGACGCCCGCGCGGACGGCGCGGACGTCGATGCTCATAAGTTGCGGTGACGGATGACTCAATGCGCCGTGGCAGGCGGGCACTTGACGAACTTGCCGTGCGCATCGTGGCAGCGCTTGGTCGGCGCGGCCTTGGCGGTGGCGCATTTGATGAACTTGCCATGCGCGTCGCGGCATTGCGCGGCACTGGCAGCGCCTCCGGTAAGCGCCAGCATCGCGATGCCGGACAGGATCGCGGTCGAACGGAATATGCGGTGCAACGTCATGATCGGGGTCCTCCGTGATCGCCTGGACCATCCAGGTGAGGCCGGCATCATGACAATCGCGCGCGCACCATATGCTGGCTGCCGCATGACCTTTTGTTCATGCGGCAGCGTGCCCGGGGCTCAGGGCACCTTGCCTTCATTCTCCGCCGCCTTCATCGCGCGGCGCTCCGCGAACCACTGGCTGAGCATCGCCGCGGTGCAGCCGGTCTGGCCGCCCGATCCCACCGCGGAACAGCTATTGGGGCGCGTGAAGCGAGTCATATTGTTCATCGCGTCCACCCGACTGCCCCAGGCCATTTCCGCCGGCGCATCGTCGGGCTTCTGCCCACGAAAACGCTTTGGAATACGGAAACGATCGCTCTCCGGCAGTCGTGCGCAGACCACGATCTCTTCGGGATCGTCGGATTGCGGGCAGGGGTCGGCGCCGAATACGACGATCTCGATCGTCTGCGTCTGCGGCGGGGTTTCCGCATGCGCCAAAGGTGCGACCGCCGCCGCAATTGCGCCGGCGGTGAGCGCGGATGCCGCTTGGCGGCACATCCTGTCGATCGGGATCATCGCGCGAGGTTAGCGAGACAACATGTATGGGAGATGTCCATATGTTGCAGTCGCCCACATCATGCGATGGTGTTGACCAGCCCACCTTCGGCACGCAGCGCGGCGCCGTTCGTCGCCGAGGAACGCGGGCTGGCGAGATAGGCCACGAGGTTCGCGATCTCCTCCGCCTCGATCATGCGCTGGATGATCGAGGACGACCGCGCACTGGCGAAGAAGTCGGCCTCGATCTCTGCGATCGGCGCGGTCGGGTCCTTGGCCTGACTGCGCAGGAAATCCTCGATCCCTTCCGAACGCGTCGGCCCCGGCATCACCGAATTGACGGTGACGCTCGTGCCGCGCGTCAACTGCGCAAGGCCGCGCGCGATCGAAAGCTGGGCGGTCTTGGTGGTGGCGTAATGGATCATGTCGGCGGGCACGGCGAGGCCGGATTCGCTCGATATGAAGATGATCCGCCCCCAGTTTCGCTCGATCATCGCGGGCAGATAGCTGCGCGACAGGCGGACACCGCTCATCACATTGACTTCGAGCAGATGGTTCCAGTCGTCGTCGCTGATCTCGCCGAACGCCTTGCTTTCATAGATGCCGAGATTGTTGACGAGGATGTCGACACGATCGACCAGCCCGACAAGCACCGCAGTGCCCGCCGCCGTCGCGACATCGGCAAGCACGCCGCTCACCTGGGCCCCGCCCGAAGCGCGGATATCCTCCACCGCCGCGTCGAGCTTTGCCTGCGTCCGCCCGGTCACGATCACCTTCGCGCCCTCGCGCGCCAATGTGCGGGCGATCTCCAGGCCGATGCCGGCGGTCGCGCCGGTGACGAGGGCGGTCTTGTCGTCGAGTTGCAGGTCCATGATATGTCTCCGATGCGTGTGGCCCCGCATGTAGGGACGGCAAGGCCTCGGGACTATTTGACGATCGGGACAAGCATCTGTGCCCGGCATTCATCAATGCCGAATATCCTCTACCGGGGGATTGGCTTCGTTCGGCACCCGGCCGGCCTCACTTCTCCGGCCTCACTTCCAACGTCTGTCGTTCCGAAACTGCGCTGACTGGCGGCGCTTGAAGATGATATAGCTGACGATCGCGGTGGCGACGATCAGTCCGATCAGCGAATATGCAATGATCAATCGTGTTTCCATTACGGCGTAGCGTCCGTGCACGGCGATTGGTTCCGCCTCGGGGCAAATCCCTCCGGATTCATGTCGCCGCCTTCGTCTCCTTCGGGGGTTGCACGATGCCGCGCTCCAGTTCGTCAAACGCGGCGCGGAGGATCGCCGCCGAAGCGACGAGGCCGGATGCCTCCTCGTCGCTCATCTCGGGCACCAGCATGCGTTCGACGCCCGACGCCCCGATGACGCAAGGCATGCTCATATAGAGCCCCGACAGGCCGAGCGCCCCATCGAGCAGCGACGAGACCGGCAGCACGGCATGCTCGTCACGCACGATCGCCTCGCAGATCCGGACGATCGCAGTCGCGATTCCGAAGGACGTATAACCCTTGCCCGCGATGATCTCATATGCCGCACTGCGCACGGTGCTCGCCAGTTCCCGCCGATCCAGCGCTCGCGCGGCTTCGGAATAATGCTCGAGTGCCGCGCCGCCGATACGCACGCCGGAAAGCAGCGCAACCTCGCTGTCGCCGTGCTCGCCGAGCACCAGCGCTTCCAGCGCGCCGGGCGCGACATCCAGCCGCGCGGCAAGCGATGCGCGCAAACGGCTTGAATCCAGAAGCGTGCCGGTGCCGATGACCCGGTTGGCCGGAAGGCCCGAACATCGAAAGGCCGTCATTGCCATCAGGTCGACGGGGTTCGAAGCCATCAGGACAACCCCGTTGAAGCCTGCCGCGGACAAGGCCGTCATGCATGAGCGGACGATATCGGCGCTCCGCGCCGCGACCGACAGGCGTGTCTCCGCGCCGCGTGTGGCGGCGCCGGCCGTGATCACCGCGATCCCGGCGGATGCGGCGTCGTCATATGACCCCGCCCAGATCCGCGCCGGCCGTGCCAGCGCATTCGCGTCGGAAAGGTCGGCGGCTTCGGCACGCGCGAGATCGACATTGTCGTCGACGAGAACGATCTCCGGAAACAGGCCGCGCAGCATCAGCGCATAAGCAGCGGTCGAACCGACATGCCCGGCCCCGATGATGGCGATCCGGTCGGGATGCGATCCGTTCACGCGTCGCCCTGCCCGCCGCCGAGCCATTCGCTCTCGGCGGCGTCGACCGCTTCGAACATGTCGCTTTCGGCCTGCATCTCGTTGAGCCGCCGGCGCACGGCATCGGGACTGCCGTCGCGCGGGAATCCGCGATCGGCCTTTGCCGCCTTGGCCAGATCGCCGCCCCATCCGGCCCGCGCCTGCTGCGCAAGCAGCCAGCCGCCAAAGGGTTGAGGTGCATCGATGTCGGAAATGCCGCGCACGGCGTCGAAATCCTGATCGTTCATGTTCACGGCTCGTCTCCACTGGCAGGCGAGAGCGCGATGGTCCCCCGGTCACGAGATGCCTGCGGGGAAATCGGGTGATGAACGCCGGTATAACACCGAAAGTTCGAGTGGCCTAACGCGGCGCCGGCAGTGCCTGAAGCGGCCCATCGGACATTAGGCGCGAAGCGCATTCTGGTCTATGGTCAGCAGATCATCGGTCGTCATGGCTCGCCGATGGCTGAGAGATGCGCATGCTCCCGCCCGATGGAGCGCCGTCCTCTGAAACAGCTCACTGACCTTGAAGACGCACAGACGCTCGCGCTCGCGATCATCGAGACGATTCCCGAACCCTTTCTGGTGCTCGACGCGAAATTCGGCGTGCTCGCGGCCAGCCGTTCCTTCTACGAGACCTTCAAGGTCGATGCGGCCCATACGCACGGCTGCCTTCTTTACGCGCTGGGCGACGGCCAGTGGAATATTCCCGCCCTTCGCCTTCTCCTCGAAACCATCATTCCTCAGCAGACCGCGATGGAGGGATTCGAGGTCGAGCATGATTTTCCGGAGATCGGGCGCAAGACCATGCTGCTCAACGCGCGCATGGTGACCTATGCCGACAAGGCGACATCGAATATCCTGCTGGCATTCAAGGACATCACCGAGCGCCGTCGGATCGAGAAGGACAAGCAGGACCTGCTCGAACATACCGAGAATCTGTTGCAGCAGCAGCAGATCCTGTTCCAGGAAATGCAGCACCGCGTCGCGAACAGCCTGCAGATCATCGCCAGCATTCTTGTTCTGAAGGCACGTGCGGTCACGTCAGAAGAGACACGCCATCATCTCGAGGACGCCCATCAGCGTGTGATGTCGGTTGCCGCAGTGCAGAACCACCTTCACACATCGGACGGCATCGATCAGATCGAAGTGAGTTCCTATCTCAAGAAACTCGGTGTCGGGCTGGCATCGTCGATGGTCGGCGAAAACAGACCGATCGCGATCGACGTCGTCGCCGACGAGGGAACGATCATATCCGCCAACGCGGTAAGCCTTGGCCTGATCGTGACCGAACTGGTCATCAACGCGATCAAATACGCCTTTCCCAAGCCAAGACCGGATGCCCGCATCCTGATTACCTATGAAGTGGACAAGCTCGACTGGAAACTCAGCGTCATCGACAATGGCGCGGGCAAAGCCGATCCGCTGCCACGCGTCGCCAGCGGCCTCGGTACCGTCATCGTCAAGGCGCTGGCCAAACAGCTGGATGCACGCATGGAGGTCACGTCCGACGCGAACGGCATGAGCGTCACGGTCACGCGTGCAACCTTCACGCCTCGACAGGCGCGGACATCATGACACTCAAAAAATCAATTTCGGCGGGCTAAATGGACGAAACAATTCACCCTCACCTAAGCCATCGAAATACTTATGAATTCCCTTGCATCACAACTTACGATCTATATAATAATATTTCACAATCATGAACGAAGTTTTATTTTTGAGGAACGAAACTTAACAGTTTCGACTTCGTTTATTACCCGACCTCCATCGAGGCCAGGAGTATAATCATGAAAAAGTTGATCTTGGGCGCCAGCATGCTGGCGCTGGCCATCACCGCTGCCCCCGCAATGGCGCAGTCCCGGAACGATCACCGTGAACATGCGCAGGATATCCGCGAGGACCAGCGCGAATATCGCGAGGATATGCGCGATGCCGACAATCCACGCGAGGCGCGCCAGGCCCGTAGGGAATATCAGCGCAATGCGCGCGAAACCCGTCGCGATTGGCGCCGTTATCGCAACTACGACTATAACCGCATGGAGCCGGGCACCAGCCGCTACGACGCGGCGCGCTATTACCGCAGCGGCAACAGCTATCAGACTCGTCGCCTGAGCATGAACGACCGCATCTATCGCGGCAATGACGACCGCTATTATTGTCGCCGGCCGGACGGCACGACCGGCCTCATCATCGGCGGCGTGGCGGGCGGACTGGTCGGCAACACGATCGGACGCGGCGACAACAACACGCTCGGCGCCATTCTCGGCGCAGCGGGCGGTGCGCTGGCCGGTCGCGCGATCGAACGCAACAATGTGCGCTGCCGTTAAGGCGGCACACGCAACGTCCAAAGCATGAGTGACAAGGGGTGGCGATCGACTCGCCGCCCCTTTATTTCATGAATCTACGCGGCGCGCGCCGCAGCGTCATTTGCCGGCTGTCGAATTGGGGTCGAATAACGCCCAAAATCTCCAGGCCGCTGCCCAATAACATGGCCATATACATCATGCGATCGGTTCGAGATCACGAATTGGCGAAGCGATAGCCTGGCCGATTTCGAATCTAACATTGCATTTTTCTTGACTCCCGTATCGTAAAATCATTTCCGTCTCCGATCGACTGGGGTGGTCGATTCGGGAGGGGCAATGCAAAACAAGGTTCTCGCGCTTACGGGCGCGATCGTCGCGACATGGTCGGTGGCAGCATCCGGTCAGGCAACGCCGGGCACGCCTGTGCCGGCACAGGCGCCTTCCACCGCGACAAGCGCGGTGATCGTGAACGCCGATGTTCCCAATATCCTGCGCGCAGGAACCAAGGTGCCGCTCAGAATGGCCGAAGGCCTGACGACCGAAGGCAAGAAGCTCAGGGTCGGACAACGCTTCCAGATGGAAGTCGCCGAAGCCGTGGTATTGAATGGCCACACCGTCATCCCGACCGGCAGTCCCGCCGTCGGCGAAGTGACCGATGTGCGCAACAAGGGCATGTGGGGCAAATCCGGCCGCATCAACGCACGCGCGCTCTATGTCCGCGTCAACGGCCGCCAGATCCGCCTGACCGGACAATTGGACGACAAGGGCGTGACGGGCACGGCAGGCGTCGTCGCGGCAATCGCGCTGATTCCGGTCGCGGGCTTTTTCACCACCGGGACCAGCGCCAAGATTCCGCTCGGCGCGCCGGTCGTGGCGTTTCTCGACGAGGATCTGACGATCGCCTTCGCACAGGCACCCGCGCCGGAACCGATGGTCGTGCCCGCTGCCGCACCGGTTGCGGCCACCGCTCCGGCCCCCGCTCCCGTCGGCGGTGAAGCCAAACCGAACTGACGAGGCTCGGCCCGTCAACATCTGGACTGACGGGAATCAGGTCGAAAACCCGAGCCGGGCCAATGTGCCGCGGCCGCACAGCCGTCAGCCGATCGATCAAGAACATTCAGAACAAGCTGCACGATTCACATTTCGTGCAGCTTGTTCTAGCGCCGGCTTTCGTCGCCTGCCGCGAAATGCGCCAATTGGTCGGCATGCGCCTTTTTGAAAGCGGGCCGGGCGACAAGACGCTGAATATAGGCCTCGGTTGCGGGGCGGTCGCCACGGGCGCGAACCGCCGGAATGCGCAGCACATCCGCCATCAAGAGATCGGCGGCGGTGAACCGGTCTTCCACCAGCCATTCGCGGTCGCTCAATATGGCTTCCATGTGCGCGAGCCGGCTGTCCAGCCATCCGGACAGGCCATTTTCACGATCCCCCGAAAGCCCGAGGAACCACCAGGGAACGCTGACCATCTCGATCGAGTTGAGCGCGGCGATCACCCATTGAGAGGTTTCGGCTTCGCCACTCGCGCTGCGCGGCATCAGGATATCGCTCTTGCGCGCCAAATGAAGCAGGCAGGCGCCACTCTCGAAGATCGAGATCCCATCATCCGTCAGAAAGGGCACTTGTCCGAACGGCTGCCGTTCGAAATGGCTTGGCTGCCGATTCTCGAAAGGAACCGTGCCGACCTCGTAGACAAGCCCCGCTTCTTCGGCGCCCCAACGCAAACGCAGGTCGCGGACGAACCCGCGCGGCCCCTCCGGCACCCAATCATAGGTCCAGATGGTCAGATTGTTACCCATGGATCGACATTCCTTCAGTCCGCGAGCCAAGTGTCGGCAATTCCCGATAGCAAAAACATCCGGCGCGCGCAGTCGGGATCAACCTCGGCTCCCCCGATTTTTCCGCCATTCGGCGCCGCGATTTCCGGGCCGGCAGGTGATCCTGCCTGCCTCGAAATCGCTCTAGCCGGCGAACGCCCAGCGCAGCGTTCGCGCCAACCCCGCGGTTCCCGCACGCACCAGCGGGCGCGTCAGCGTCGGGCCGGTCAATCCGTGCATCGCCCTTGCCCAGTCGGGCAGCAGATCGACCGCCGCCTGAAAGGTCATCGCCTGGATCGGCAGCGCCGACAGATTGGGCGGACGCTGGTCGAGCACCAGTCGTGCGACCTCGCGGGTTCGCGCGCTGACGGCAAGCGTGCCGCGCATCGCCCGGATCAATTGCTCGGCCTCCCTGCGCGTTCGCGGCACGGGGTCGGCGCCCAGCGCTTCGGCGATACGCGCCATCTCGCAAAAATAGCGATCCTGATCGGTCATCGGCATTGCCGGCTCGCCATAGCGGATCCAGGCATCGAGAAAGCTCACCGCCTCGGTGACATGGACCCAGGCCAGCAGTTCGGGATTGTCGGCGGTATAGGGCGTGCCGTCGGGCAAGGTACCGCGCACTATTTCGTGGACGGCGCGCACGCGATCGAT
>JASBTC010000289.1 GCA_030148625.1 Sphingobium sp.
CACTGCCGGTCAGCTGCAGCAGCCGCTCCCGCGCGGCATCAACCTGGGCGGGATCACGCACCATGAAGCTGATCGCGCCGTCACGCAGCGAGATCTCGCCGATGTCGATGCGCGGATCCTGGCGACGGAATTCGGTCTCGATCTCGTCGCGCTTCGCGGCGAGCCGCGACTTGGCAAGATCGGCGGTGTCCGCTTCAAGCAGGATGTAGCTGCCGCCCGCGAGGTCGAGCCCGAGATTGACCGTCGGCTGGGGGATCCAGGACGGCCATTGAGCCCGAACGTTCGCCGGAACGAAGCTGGGAATGGCGCAAACGAAGCTGACGATGATCGTCAGCCAGACCGCCCACACCTTCCACTTCGGGAAATCGAGCATGGGTTTAGTCGTTCGCCGGCTTGCCGCCGAGCGGCTGGACTTCGACGATGGTGGCCTTGACCACCTTGACCTTCACGGTCGGTGCGATCTCGACATTGGCATAGACGTCGTCGACCGACACCACCTTGCCGACCAGGCCGCCCGCGGTGACCACGGTATCGCCCTTCTTCATGCCGCCAATCGAGGCCTGAAGCGTCTTCATCCGCTTTTGCTGCGGGCGAATCATCAGGAAGTAGAAAGCGACGAAGATCAGGATCAGCGGCGCGATCGACAGAAACGATCCGGCGGCGCTGCCTTGTGCTGCCGCGCTTCCTGCGGCCTGTGCATATGCTGGTGAGATGATCATGGTTCCCCGGGGCCTTGCTGCTGGCCGAAATGGTGGGGGCTGGAGGCCAGCCGTTCAAGCCGGGCGCGCTACCATGCGTGTTGCGGACGTGCAACCATTGGCGGGAGTGTGGCCCGGCTGCAACGGCCGGCCGCACCGGCAGACATTGGCCCCTTGCATCGTCTGCCCGGTGCGCCTAGAGGGCCGTGCCTCGGTCGGGGCGTAGCGCAGCCTGGTAGCGCATCACACTGGGGGTGTGGGGGTCGCAGGTTCGAATCCTGTCGCCCCGACCAATCTTCTCGAAAATCCGCAATCTCCGGCATGCGCCGGCCAGGAGCCTGCACGAACGGGCGGATTGACCTCTGCCATCCCGGAAAGCACCGCGATCCATCGACGCGACTCGCACAGGTGTTTTCGCGCGGCGTGGCCCGTCGCATTGCATGGGGGTTCTGAATATCCCACGTTCCTTGGGATCTGGATATACTCAGGCCGGCGGGACGAGGAACATCGGCAGCATCCGTGCGACCAGTGCGCGCATCGAGTCGTCGGGCTCGCCCAACATATCGCGGACATGCGGGCCGATCACCGCGTCGCCGAACGCGCAGACCGCCATCATCAGCACCGCGCCGCGCACCCGTTCCTCGGTTCCGGGATCGTCGGACTGCGCGGCGATCGCCGCGACCAGTTCACGCACCGCCTCACGCACCGGCTCGAGATGCTCCACCTCGCCCGACAGCACGATCCAGGCGGCAAGCGCCCCGGCCCCGCCCTTGTCGAACGCGTCGAACACCCGGTCGGCGATCGATCGGGGTGCTGCGGCGTCGGTCTTGAGGTGGGTGACGACGTCGTCGAGAGCGCCGGTCAGGTCGTTGATCATCGACCCCATCAGCGCGGACTGAAGCCCGGCTGCCGAGCCGAAATGGTGGAGGACATTGGCATGCGACATGCCGATCTCCGCCCCGACGCTGGCAAGCGTTACCGCCGCCGGGCCGCCCGCCAGCAGCAGTTTGCGCGCCGCCGCCAACCCTTCTTCGCGAACCTCCGACCCAAGCCGTTTGCGTCGCTTCTGCGCGGGCCGCGCCTGTTTGTAATTCCTGTTCATTCCTGGCCCTCGCGCCCGCTTCCCTTTCCCTTAGCGCAACCGGTGAATTTGTCACAATCGCCGCGCACCCGCCATCGGATTCACCGGGTTGAAGGTGGAACCTCTCGGAGATATAAACATTTATGTAAATGTACGAATCAGATGTGGAGAGCCCTATGACCGCCCTCACCCCCGGCGACCTCGCGATCGTGAAACGCGACTGGAAGTTCGGACGCGACAATCCCAACCCCCGCTGGTGGCACAGCGGCGATCCGGGCCGCACCGCCTTTTTCAACGCGCTGTCGTCGACCTTCCCGCTCGGCGAGAAGTTCTTCATGACCGCCGTCCGTCACTATCGCGACGGGACGCCGGAGCCGCTGCGCAGCCAGATCGACGATTTC
>JASBTC010000101.1 GCA_030148625.1 Sphingobium sp.
CTGTCGATGGGTTGAGTGGGCGACCGTCCCATTTCCTTCACGGAACCGTCAAATTTCCGCTCGACGCCCGGCCCAGGCGGATTTCGCCGGGGTTCGACAGGTCGACCGGCACGTCGAGCAAGCCATGGACGGCGATGGCGAACCCCTCCGGATCGTTTGTCCGGAACATCCCGTCCACCTGCTGGCGCGCGAGATCGGCATCGGCGATCACCAGCCGCCGTGCATTGTAGCGGTTGAACTCCGCCACCGCCTGGTCGATCGTGGTGCCGACCAGGTCGATCTTGCCGCTGCGCCATGCAAGCGGCCGATCGATCGCGTTGCCCCCGGCGATGTCGACGACCGGGCTCCCGTCGCGAACGAAGCCGCCAAAGCCCGCGGCGATCCGCCTGCGCACCTGTTCCGAGCCGTCCACCCAGGCCTCCACCACACCCTCGGTGACGATGATATCGACGCCCTCGGCGCGGCGCCGCACCGAAAAGGCGGTGCCCACCGCGCGGACGCGGACATTGCCCGCCTCGACCACAAAGGGCCGGGCGCGATCCTTCGCCACCTGGAACCAGGCTTCACCGCGCTCGATCGCCACGCGCCGTGTCGTGTCGGTCATGGCGATGTCGAGCGTGCTGGCGGTGTTGATCGCGACCGCCGATCCGTCCTCCAGCGGCAGGCGCCTGATTTCGCCCAGTGCGGTGTCGTATCGGGCCGGCCTGCGGAGAAACACGAACATCCCCGCGGCCGACGCCGCGATTGCCGCGCCGCCGCCGGCGAGCAATCCACGCCGGCTCCAGCGCCGCGTTTCGGGCGCGATGTCGGCGGGGGCGGGGGCAAGCGCATTCTCCGCGGAGATCCAGGCCGCCTGTGCCTGGAGCAGCGCGCCTTCGCGCCGCGGATCGCTGCGCATCCAGCGCTCCAGCGCATCCTCGTCCGCCTCGCTCCAGTCGCCCCGGTCCATCCGCGCGACCCAGCCGGCGGCTTCCTCTGCGATTTCGGTCGCGCTCGGGCGTGTCGTGCCCGTCATGTCCGCTTCTCCTTGCCGGCTCTTCCGGTTCTTCCGGCCGTCGGGGCTTCCGCAGCGCTTCCGATCGCCGACCATGACTGGACGATGGCGCGGACGCCCCGATGGACCAGATTCTCCACCGTGCCTTCGCTGACGCCCAGTTCCGCCGCGATTTCGCGTTGGGAAAGGCCCTCGATCCGGCGGAGCTCGATCGCGCGGCGCGTGCGTTCGGGCAGCGCCGCCATCATCGCGTGCAGCCGGGCATAATCGATCCGGGCGCCGACCTCGCGTTCGGGGCCGGCGGCCGGGTCGACCACGGCCTCGATCTCGGCGATCGTCTCGAACTGGACGACGGGCATCTGGCGCAGCCGCCGCACCAGCAGGTTGCGGACCATCGAGAAGAAATAGGCGCCGGGTTGCGTGATGTGATCGACCGCGTCGAGCGCAGAGAGCCTGCAATAGGCCTCCTGCACCAGATCGTCGGCCTCCGCGTCGGACACATGGGCGCGGCGCAGCCAGGCGCGCACGCCCGCTTCGTGCGGCAGCACCGATCGTGCCACCCACGTCGCCCGCACGTGCCGCGCTTCCGTCCGGTGCCCGCTCGTCCCCAGTCCTTCCCATGTCGCCGGACGGCTCGATGCCGTCGTCATTCCTCCCCTTGAGTCGGTCGTGCGGCATTTCCTTCAACGGCGCGCGAAAAATCTTTCGGGAAGCCGACGGGGCATTGCCCGGTGGCGCCATGTCGGCGAGTTTCGCCCGCTTCCCCTTCGATCGCGATCGCGTTAGCTTCCGCCGCGCACAGCATGGCCAGAACCAGACCCGATACCATCCGATCCGAACCAGAGCCGCCAACGGCTCCGCCGGTGGGGAAAATGCGCCCACCGCGCCAGCGCATCGTCGCGTCGGTGCGCGAGGCGTTGCTGGGGGAGCTCGACGCGGCGCTGGGTGCCTTGCTTACCATCGCCCAGTCGCCGGCCGGCTTCGGCAAGACGACGTTGCTGGGCCAGTGGTTCGAACGGCTGCGCGGCCGCGACGGGATCAAGGTCGCCTGGCTCAGCCTCGACGAGGATGATGGCGAGGTCACGCGCTTCCTGGCCGATCTTGCGCTTGCGCTCCAGGCGGCGGGGGTGCCGGTGGAGCCCGGTGCGACCAGCCAGGCGCCATCGTTCAGCGAAGCCGCCTATCGCCGTGACGCGCTGCGTACTGCGATCGAGCGTGAACCCGGCACCACCGTCATCATCCTCGACGATTATCATCGCGTGCGCTCCGCCGAGGTCGACGAGACCGTCAATCAGCTGATCCGCGGGGTCGCGTCGGGGCTGCATATCGTGATCAGCACGCGCGACCGGCCCGACATCCGCGTCGCCGACCTGGAGGCGCAGGGCCTGGTCGCAGCCGTCGACGCGACGATGCTCGCGCTCACCATCGACGAAGCGGCGACGATCTTCGAAGGGCAGCTCGACGTCGACGATCTCGCGACGATCCATGCGCGGACCGAGGGCTGGGCCGTCGCGCTGCAACTGGCGAAACTCTGGCTCGATCGCGACCGCAGCCGCGGCAGCCGGATCGGTGCCTTTGCCGGGCATAGCGATGCGATCGGGCGCTATCTGCTCGAACAGGTGCTGGGCGATCTGGAACCCGCGCTCCAGGATTTCCTGGTCGAGACCTCGATCCTCGACAGTTTCGACGCCGATGCCGCCAATGCGATCCGCGGCCGCGACGACAGCCGCCAGGCATTGGCCGAACTCGCACGGTTCGAAGCGCTGCTGATCCCGCTCGACGCGGCACGGCGCTGGTTTCGCTATCACCATCTGTTCGGAGACTTTCTGCGTGAGCGGCTGCAGCATGATATGGCGCGCGCGACCGCACTGCATCGGCGTGCCGCCGCGCGCTTCGCCGATGCCGGAGACACGCTCCAGGCGGTCAAGCATGCGCAGCGCGGCGGCGATCTGCGCGCCGCCATCGATCTGGTCGGCCGGGCCGGCGGGTGGGAGATCGTGCTGCATCAGGGTATCGGCTTCGCGCGCGGACTGATGGCGCTGTTCGATCCGGCCGAGATCGATCGCGAACCGGCGCTGCTGCGCGTCCATGGCTATCTTCTGCTCAAATATGGCGAGGTCGACGAAGCGCGGCGCTGCATCGATCGCGCACGGGCGCTGGCCGCCGGCCAGGGCGACGAACATGGCGCGCGCGACGATGTCATCCTGGGCGCGCTGCTGCGCACCTATGCCGATGAAGTACATGATGCCGACTGGATGCCCGCGCTGGGCTCGCAGATCGCGCATCTGACGCCGCACGACCATCTCGGTCGCGCGACGCTGCATGCGGCGGTCGCGGTGGGTGCGCTTGGCGCGGGCGATTTCCCGCTGGCGGAACGCGCCAGCGATGCGGGCATCAAGGCGATGGAGACCGCCGGCTCCGCCCTGGGCGCGACCTATTGCCAGTTCCATCTGGCGCAGAGCCATTTCTATCGCGGCGATATCGAGACGGCGGAGGCGGCGTTCCGCGCCGCGCTGGTCACCGCCGAGGAGAATTACGGATCGGACCGCGCGCTCAAGGCGGTCGGCAACAGCCTGCTCGCGCATGTCCTTTATTGGCGCGGTGCGCTCGACGAGGCGCGAAGGCGCGTCGAATCCGCGATCGACGCATTGGAAGCGCATGACAGCTGGCTCGACATATTGTCGGTCGCCTGTTTCACCGCGGTCTCGCTGGCGGTCGATCGCGGCGCCGTGGACGAACTCGCGACGCTGCTCGACCGGACGGAGGCGATGGCGCGTGCGCGGGGGCTGCCCCAGCTTTCCGCGCTGGCCGACGCGTGGCGGCTCGAGGCGCATGTCGCGTGCGGGGATATGGAGGTCGCCGCGCGCTTCGCGGCGGATCGTCAGCTCGATGCCATCGTCCGCCGCGCTGACGATCCGGGCGAGTGGCGCACGCGCACGACAGCGGGCATCGCGCTTGCCCAGCTTCATCTGCGCAGCGGCCAAGCATCGAAGGCGCTGCAGATACTCAAGCCGCTGCGCGATGCCGCAGCGCGTCAGCGGCGGGCGCTCGATGTGGCGCGGATCGATACGCTGCTCGCCTGCACCGCACGTCTGCGCGGCGATACGCCGGCGATGATGGCGAGCATCGTCGGCGCGCTCGATTATGCCGCCGTGCGCGGCGTGCCCCGCGTCGTGACCGGCGTCGTGATCGAGATCGACCCGATGCTCAACGCGGTGCTGCGCGCCGGCGGTACGACGCTTCCCGATCCGCTTCGCGTATATGCCCGGCGCCTGCGCCAGTCGCTGCCCGTTCAGCAGTCCGCGACCGGGGAGTCATTGTCGAGCCGCGAACTCGCCGTGCTCGGGCAATTGTGCGTCGGGCGCTCGAACAAGGATATCGGTCGCCAGCTCGACCTGTCCGAGAACACCGTGAAATTCCACCTGAAGCGCGTTTATGAAAAGCTCGGCGCGCATTCGCGTTCGGCCGCGGTTTCCGCGGCGATCCAGCGGGGCCTCATCCGCATCGATTGATCGCGGCGACTACCCGTTCGGGTAGGTGAAGGCGCCGCGTCGCGACTGACCACCCGTCCTGATCTCCGTCGCCCGGGCATTGCGCATTGCGCCGGGACCGCATTGCCACGCAGTTTGCAGTCGACACAAAAACAGGGGGGAAGCCACGACATGGCACGACGGACACTCGCTTATCTTCTCGGCGGAACGATGCTGATCGGCGGCACGACGCCCGCGCTCGCGCAGTCCGAGGCATCCGCGCAGGACGCGCAGGCGACGGAGGATCGCGGCGGCGATATCGTCATCACCGCGCGCTATCGCGAGGAACGGCTGCAGGACGTGCCGATCGCGGTCACCGCATTCGGCGAGCAGCAGATCACCGATGCGCGGATCGACCAGGTCGGCGATTTCATCGGCCTGACCCCCAATGTCACCATCGCCCAGTCCGAAAGCTCGGGGCTCAGCGCGATCTCGATCCGCGGCATCACCCAGGTCCGCAATTCGGAGGCGCCGGTCGCGGTCGTCGTCGACGGCGTGCTGCAGAACAATCCGCGCCAGTTCGCGCAGGAATTGTTCGATGTCGAACGGATCGAGGTGCTGCGCGGGCCGCAGGGCGCGCTGTACGGTCGCAACGCGACGGGCGGGGCGATCATCGTCACCACCCGCCAGCCGCGCAACGATTTCGAGGGCCATGTCCGCGCCGGCTATGCGACCGGCAAGGAATATCTGCTCGAAGGATCGGCGAGCGGCGCGATCGTCCCCGATAAATTGCTGTTCCGGTTGGGCGGTCGCTATGTCGATCGCGAAGGCTATTTCCAGAACATCACGGTCGGCAAGAAGCAGGATCCCTATCGCGATTTGTCGATCAGCGGATTGCTGCGCTGGGAACCCGGCGCCGGCGTGACCGTCGATTTGCGCGGTTCCCTGTCGCGCACGCGCGGCGGCGCGCTCGGCTTCCGCTATCAGCCGGCGAACCTCGCGGCCGACGGCAAGTCGCTCAACGCAGCCAATCCGTTCGATTTCAGCCGGGCCGATGCCAATCTGGTCGATCGGACCTTTTATTCGACCAATATCGGCCGCGACGTGCGCGACATCGACGACATCTCGCTCAAGGTCGATGTCGATCTCGACTTCGCGACCCTGACCGCGATCTCCGCCTATAACCGGCTGGAGGAATTCGTCGCCGGCGATCAGGTGCCCTATACCGCGTCGCGCAACATTTTCGGGCTGGACGGCACCCAGACCCAATATATCGACATCACCGCCTTGAGCCAGGAAGTGCGGCTGACGTCGAAGTCGAGCACGGGGCTGCGCTGGATGATCGGCGCCTATATCCTCGATTCCGACCGCTTCATCTCGACCACCACAGGCTTCGACAGCGGGACGGGCATAGAGCGTGTCGAACATGGCCCGCGGCCGGCGGGCGGGAGCAATCCGACGCTGAGCTTCTTCGGCGACGACAATGACAACCGCAACTATGCCGGTTTCGGCAACATCGCCTATGACATCGTCTCGGGGCTCGAGCTCAACCTGGCGCTGCGTTACGACAAGGAGACGCGTCGCCAGACCGTCTCGCGGTTCAACACGGGTGGGGTGCCGGGCGCGATCAACCGCGCGAGCTTTGACAAATGGCAGCCGCGCGCGTCGCTTTCCTATCGGCCGACCGACGATATCAACCTCTACGCCACCTATGGTGTCGGTTTTCGTTCCGGCCAGTTCAACCAGAACGGCACTGCCGCCGCGGCGCTGGCCGCCGGCCTTGCCGGCGTGTCCGACCGTGTACCGCAGGAAAACACCCGCTCATTCGAAGCCGGCGCGAAGCTGCAATTCGCCAATGGCCGGATCCGGCTGGACGGCGCCGCCTTCGACACCCGCGTCACCAACCAGCAATATTTCGTCTTCATCGGCGCGATCGGCGCGCAGGTGCTGGTGCCGATCGATCGTGTCCGCCTGACCGGCTTCGAGATGCTGGCGACCGCCAATCTCAAGGGCGGCCTCTCGGCTTATGCGGGCTTCGGCTATACCGACAGCGAGATCCAGCGTTATGCGGTGACCCCTGCCGATATCGGCAACCGGGCACCCTATGTGCCCAAGACCACGATCAATCTCGGGGCGCAATATCGCACGCCGATCACCGATTGGCTCGGCCTGTTCGCGCGCGCCGATTATCGCCGGCTCGGCAAGCAATATTGGGATCCCGAGAACACCACCGCGCGCTCGAATGTGAGCCTGGCGGACTTCCGGCTCGGCGTCGAGGATCCGGGCGGCAAATGGACGCTGACGGGTTCGGTCGAGAACGCTTTCGACCGCGTCTATAATTCCGAATATGTCCTGGGCGGCTTTTCCCATGCCGCGGCGCCGCGGGTGTGGCGCCTCGACCTGCGCTATAATTTCTGAGACCGGCGCAAATTCGATGACCATCAAGCTCAGAGTAGCGAGCGATGTCGGCGGCACGTTCACCGATCTCGTCTGGTATGCGGTGGACGACGAGACGGGGGAGACCGGGGCGGTTCACGCCGCCAAGGTCGACACCACGCCACCCGATTTCGAGGATGGCGTGATGGCGGGCCTCGCCAAGGCCGGTATCGACCTGGGCACGGTCGGTTTCCTCGCCCATGGCTCGACGGTGGTGATCAACGCGCTCACCGAGCGCAAGGGCGCCCTGACGGGGCTGATCACCACCGCCGGCTTTCGCGATGTGCTGGAGATTGCGCGCGGCAACCGGCCCGACCTGTTCAACTTCAACTTCCGCAAGCCGCCGCCCTTCGTCGAGCGCCATTTGCGGCGCGAAGTGGGCGAGCGGACCGATGTGGCGGGGAGGGTGGTCCGCGCGCCGGATCTTGCCGATCTCGACGCGGCGGTCGCGCATTTCCGGGCCGAGGGCGTAGGGGCGGTCGCGATCTGCTTCCTCCACGCTTATGCCAATCCCGACAATGAACGGGCGGTCGCGGCACGGTTGCGCGCGCTGATGCCCGAGGCGTCAGTGATCGCCAGCCACGAGATCAGCCGCGAATGGCGCGAATATGAACGCAGCTCGACCACGGTGCTGTCCGCCTATGTCGCGCCCGTCGTCGAGCGCTATGTGGGGGCGCTGGAGCGCAAGCTGAACCGGGCCGGCATGGCGGGCGCCCCCTATATCATGCAGTCGAACGGCGGGGTCGCGACGGTGGCGGCGGTCCGGCGCAATCCGATTACCATGGTCGAATCCGGCCCGGCGTCGGGCATCTTCGCCGCGGCGGCGCTCGGCCGCCTGATCGACGAGCCCGAATTGCTGGTGCTCGACATTGGCGGCACCACCGCCAAATGCGCGCTGATCGAGGGCGGCGAGGTCAAGGTCGCGACCGATTATTATATCGAGCGCGATCGCCGCCGCCCGGGCTATCCCATCCAGACCGCGGTCGCCGAGATCGTCGAGATCGGCAATGGCGGCGGATCGATCGCCTGGGTCGATGATGGCGGAAAGCTGCATGTCGGCCCGAAATCGGCGGGCGCTCGGCCGGGCCCCGCTGCCTATGGTCGCGGCGGCGAGCAGCCGACCACGACCGACGCCAATCTGGTGCTTGGGCGGATCGATCCGGCGACCTTTGTCGGTGGCGAGGTCACGCCCGACTGGGGTGCGATCGACCGCGCCTTCGCGCCGCTCGGCGAACGGCTGGGAATGGACAAGGCGCAGCTTGCCGCGGGCATTGTTCGTATCGCAAATGCCAATATGGTCAATGCGTTGCGGCTGGTTTCTACCAACAAGGGGCATGATCCGCGCGACTTCGCGCTGATGGTCTGCGGTGGGGGCGGGGCCATGCACGGCGTCGCGCTGGCCGAGGAACTGGGTGTCCGCCACGTCATCGTGCCCGTCAATTCATCGGCCTTTTCGGCCTGGGGCATGTTGCTCTCGGATCTGCGCCGCGACTATCTCCAGACCCATGTCATCGACCTGAAGCGCGGCGTCGAGGCGCGCGTCGAGGCGCTGTTCGCCGCGCTGGAAGCGCAGGCGGTCACCGATTTCGTGGAGGATGGCGCCGTTGCCGCACCGCGTTTCGAACGCTTCGCCGACATGCGCTATCAGGGGCAGGAGCATACGGTGAAAGTGCCGATGGCCGATGGCGGCCTGTCGGGGCTGATCGACCGGTTCCACGCGCTTCACGAGAAACGCTATACCTATCGGCTCGACAGCGGTGTCGAGATCGTCAACGCGCATCTGATCGCACGGATCGACGTGCCCAAGCCGGCATTGCGAGAGCGTGCCGTGACCGGCGTCGGGCTCGACGCGGCACGATTGGGCACGCGCCGCGTGTCGTTCGACCGCCACGGCGATCATGACGCGGCGATCTATGACGGTCTGATCCTCGAGCCCGGCATGGGCTTTTCCGGGCCTGCCGTGGTGCAGGAACCGTCGGCGACTTTGGTCGTGCCGCCCGGCCACCGCGTCTCGATCGACCGCTTCGGCAATTATCATGTCCATCTGGGCGAGGGGGCAGCGTGAGCGTGCAGGACGATCCATTCACGATCGAGATCATCCAGGAGGGGCTGGTCGCGATCGGCGACGAGATGTTCGCCGCGCTGATCCGCACCTCGATGAGCCCGATCATCTACGAGACCACCGATTTCGCGGTCGGCGCAACCGATGCAGCGGGCAATCTGCTGGCGCAGGGCAATGGCGTCACCGGTTTTCTCGCGACGCTCGACACCGCGGTGCAGAGCACGCTGATCCATTATCCCGGCCCCGGGGATGTCTGCCCCGGCGACGTCTTCATCACCAACAGCCCTTATGAGGGCGGCGGCACGCATCTGTCCGACGTCGTCATCCTGCTGCCCGTCTTCCATGGCGAGCGGCTGATCGGCTGGACGGTCAACAAGGCGCACTGGACCGAAGTCGGCGGTGCGTTCGCCGGCAGCGCATCGACCCAGTCGACCGATATCTTCCAGGAAGGGTTGCATTTCCGCTTTCTCAAGCTTTACGAGGAAGGGAAGATAAATCGCGGTATCGTAGAGATTATCCGCGCGAATGTGCGGCTGCCCGACAGCACGATCGGCGATCTTCATGCCGGTGTCGCCGCGTGCCGCGTCGGTGCGAACCGCATGCTCGAACTGGTCGACAAATATGGGCTCGACCTTGTCCTGCGCGCGATGCGCGAACTGCTCGACTATGGCGAGCGGATGACGCGCGCGGCGCTGACGCGCCTGCCCCAGGGCGTGTTCGAGGCCGAGGATGTGATCGAGGAGGACGGGCTGGGCGGCGGCCCCTTTGCGATCAAGGTCAAGGTGACGATCGCGGGCGATCGGATGGTCGCCGATTTCACCGGCACGTCGGTGCAGGCGCCCGGCCCGATCAACACCAGCTTTGCGGGGCTGGTCACCGCGGCGCGCTGTGCGTTCAAGGCGGTGACCGATCCGCAGATTCCGGCCAATGGCGGCTGTTTCCGCGCGCTGGAGGTGGTCTGCCCGCCGGGCACGATCCTGTCGGCGCAGAGCCCGGCGCCGGTTTCGGTCTATTATGAATCGATGATCGCCGCGATCGAGGTGATGTGGCGCGCGCTGATGCCGCATATGACCGATCGCCTGCCCGTCGGCCATACCCGCAGCGTCGGCGCCACCTTCATCTCGGGCATGCATCCGCGCACCGGCGAATTGTTCGTGATGGGCGAGCCGCTGCTCGGCGGCTGGGGCGCTTCGGCCGATGCGGATGGCGACAATGGCCAGTTCTGCTGCGGCAATGGCGAGACTTTCAACATCCCGATCGAACTGGCCGAGAGCCGTTACGGCTTCGAGATCGACCGTTACGCCTTTCACGACGATCCCGGCGGCGAGGGCCGGTTCCGCGGCGGCAAGGGCGTCGTGCTCGATTACCGCATCACCGCGGAGGAGGCGTTCCTCACCTTTTCCTCGACGCGGACGGTCTCGCGCCCCTGGGGTGCCGCGGGCGGGCATGAAGGATCGCATAATGGCGCGTTGGTATTCCGCGCCGATGGCTCGCAGGAGCCGCATACCATGGTGACCGGACTGCGTGTCGCGAAGGGCGAGACGATCCGCGTCATCACCGCAACCGGGGGGGGCTACGGCCCACCCGCCGACCGTCCACACGCCGATATAGAGCGTGATCTCAAGAACGGGTTCATCACACGGGGCCAGGCCAGGGAGGTGTTTGGACGGCCGGTGTGACGGCGCGTCGATTCCAACAGAGGGAAGAGGATAATGACGGATCCACAGGTTCCGACAGGCGGCGTTTCGTTCGACATGCAACGCGGCCCCTATCAGAATAACGGCGCGAGCCCCTGGTATACCCAGACGACGTTGGGCACGCCCGGCCAACCGCTGAAATTCGCGATCGACACCGGCACGAACATGGTCTGGACCACATCGACGCTCTGCGCGCCGACCAGTTGCCAGCATTATAGCGGCGCGCGCTTCGACTATCAGAAATCGTCGACCTATTCCTGGGTCGACTGTATCGATGTCGACTTCAGCTTCGGTCCCTGGGGCACGATGAAGGTGGAGACCGGCAAGGACCTGCTGGCCTTGCCGAACGGCAGGGCGCTGCCGCTGGTCCTGTATCTTTCGTCCGAATATTCGGGTTCGCAATTCGCCCAGCTCGACTGGGACGGCGGCATCGGCATTCCATCGGGCAGCGCGTACAAGCAGGGCGATACCAGCTTCATCGTGCAGGACATGATGAATGCCGGGATGATTTCGCCCACCTATCCCTTTGTCTGTTTCGACTGGAATCCGTCGACGTCGAAGGGATCGTGCCTGATCGGCGGTGTCGATCCGGCCAAATATATCGAGGGCGAGGGCATTTTCCTGCCCTGGACGCCCTATGATCAATTCCCCGGCGTCGAATATATCTGGACCGCCAACCTCAAGGGCTATTTCGTCGGGAATACGCAGGTCGCCGGCAACGTCCAGTTCGCGCTGGATTCCGGATCGTCGCAGTTCAAGGGCGACGACGACATCATGAATCAGACGCTCGCGCTGATCAAATCCCAGGGCAATCCGCTGGTGCGGATGGCCTTCCCCAATGGCGGCGCGATCACCATCCCGCCAAATCTCTATAATGTGACGATCCAGGCAGGCCCCGATCAGGGCAAGACGCTGCCGCAATTCCAGCCGCTCGGCCTGAAGGGGCTGGTCCTGGTCGGCTCGGTCGTGATGGAAAGCTGCTACACCGTTCACGAATATCGTGTCGTCCAGTGCGGGGGCAACCGTTTCTCGCTGGCACCCGTCGGCATGTGGGTCTTCAACAAGCCCGGCGGCCCCAAGATCGTCACGCCACCCTCGGAGGGGATCGGCCGCACCTTCGGCGAACGCGAAGTCGTTCGCGGCAAGACCATGGCATAGCCACCGATCCAGATTCTTCACATCATATCTGAGGAAATCGACATGACTCTCGTAGGTACATGGCAAAACGAATATGGATCGCAGATGGTCCTCACCCAGCTCGACACCAATCTGGTCTGGGGAAATTATTCCTCCACGACCGGATCGACGGGCAAATATATGGTCATCGGCTATCAGCAGCCCGGCAATCCGACACCCCAGGCCGGCCAGGCCGTCGCGCTGGCGATCGAATGGCATTCGATCGTCGCCGGGCAGGGCGATCCGAGCTGGAACTGGTCGTCGGGGCTGAGCGGCCAGATCAGCATCGAGAACGGCAAGGAATCGCTGGTCCTGGCGCATGCAATGGTCGCGAGCAGCAATTTCCCGGGGCTGGCGGCCGCGGGAACCTATATCGACAAGCTCACCTATTTCCGCACCGCGACCGATGTGCCGGACGCGGATCCGCCGCGCCCCGTGCTCGATGCGCCGATGGCGGATCCGCTGGCGGGCACATGGCGCAGCGACGACGGTACTTTGCTGCAGATCGAGGTCTATCCCTATACCGGTTCGCTCTTCGGCTGGGCGCAGGGAAAAATGTACTGGAACGGCAGCACATGCCCGATCGAGGGCGTGACCGATATCAATGCGCGGTCGAGCGGGCTTACGCTCCAGTCGACTGCGATCACCGGCTTGCCCAGCCTGCCCGGGCCGGCCGTCTCGCTTGCGGGATGTCTGGATCTGACCAGCGGCCGACTGACGATGACCAATTTCGCCAGCCTGTCGACCGCGCCGAACGCGACCTATGTCCAGACCACGGTCTCGCAGAAGATCTTCGTCCGGACCGGGGATGCGAGCGAATTCGACAAGCTGGCTGCTGGCTGAAGGTGCTCCTTCATTAGATAAGTTTTCAGGATATAGAATTATCTGATTGAAAATACGATATCATTCCGGCGCAGGTTGGAGTCTCGGGCGTCAGTCCAGAGAGTCCGGCTTTCGCCGGAATGACGATCATGAAGGCCTATGCTCCGCGCACAAGCGACTGATGCGCGCCGACACCGGCCATCACGCCGGAGGCCGAGGCCAGCGTCGCATTGTGCATCGGGCTGGCCGCATCGCCCGCCGCATAGACGCGGGGCACGGAGGTCGCGCCCCAGGCATCGACCCGGATATAGCTGCCCATCGGTCCGTCCTCGAACGCGCAGCCGAGTTGTTCGGCGATCGGGCTGGCCATGCGCGTCCTGGGCGCGGTGAACACCGCCTCGACCGGCACGGTACGGCCATCGGCCAGGCGGACGGCGGACAGGGTCGGGGCGTGGCCGAGCAATTCGACGACGGGGCTGCGCTCGATCGTCACGCCGCGCGCGGCGAGCAGCGCGAGATGCTCGTCATCGGGCTCGAAACTGCCCTGGGTGAAGTAGGTGGCCGGCCCCCAATCGGGGAGCAATGCGGCCTGATGCGCCGACATCGGATGGTTGGCGATGATGCCCAAAGGCCGATCGCGCACTTCATAGCCGTGGCAATAAGGGCAGTGGAGCACGGTCGCGCCCCAGCGCTCGCTCATGCCCGGTATCGCGGGCAGTTCGTCGACCAGGCCGGTCGCGAGGATCAGGCGGCGCGTGCGATGCGCCTGTCCGGTGGCGAGTATGACATGCAGGACGCCGCCGTCGACGCGCGCCGCCTGGGCTTCGTCATGTGCGATCTCGACCGTGGGATAGGCAAGCAGCTGGCGCGTGGCTTCGCGGACGATCGCCTCGGGCGCCTGGCCGTCCTGGCCGAGGAAACCGTGCGATGCTTCGGCGAAGCGATTGCGCGGCAAGCCGGAATCGACCAGCAGCACGCGGCGGCGCGCCCGCGCCAATTGCATTGCGGCGGATTGGCCGGCGAAGCTGCCGCCGACGATGATGACGTCATGGATCACGCAAATCTCCCGTTCCGGTCGGGAGCAACGAGGCGGCCCGACTCACGACACTTATGAAGTTGCGTATTGCATCGATTTTAGGATTTCGCAACATCATGAGTTGCGTGTATGCTGGCGGACAGGCGAAAGTGATGGAGGCCGGAATGCAGCGGGACGGGCGCTTGTCGCGAATGCTTCACGTCCTGATCCATATGGATCGGATGGAGGGGCCGGTGACCTCGGAAGTGGTGGCGAAGATGCTCGGCACCAATGCCGTGGTCGTTCGCCGCACCATGGCCGGGCTGCGCGACGCCGGCTATGTCCGCTCCGAAAAGGGCCATGGCGGCGGCTGGACGCTCGAACGGCCGCTTGCCGCCATCACCATGCTCGACATCCATCGCGCCGTAGGGGAGCCGGGCATTTTCGCGATCGGCCCCGCCACCGACGTGCCCGAATGCCTGGTCGAACAGGCGGTCAATGCCTCGATGGCCGATGCCTTTCGCACCGCCGAGGCATTGCTGATCGCGACATTGGGGCGCGTGACGCTGGCCAATATCGCAGCCGATTTCGATGCGCGTTTCCGCGCGCTGGATGCGGATGGAGACTGTGCGACGAGCCGCGCCGCGTCCGCCGCCTGACCCGGATCAGGACGCCGCCGCCCCGGTGCGATTTATAGTTCGATGGAATCATCGAACGACTCGAAAATCGCGATAAAACAAATGTCTAGGGCGTCCGATCCGCTTCCAGCGAATCGGACGCCCTAGTGCGGCGACTGGTCAATGCCAGCAGTCCCGCGGCTGCCAGCCCGGCACCGAGCGCGATCATCCCGTCCGCATAGCTGCCGGTGCGGGCGTGGAGCCAGCCGACCGCGACCGGGCCGACATAGCCGCCGAGATTGCCGATCGAATTGATCAGCGCGATTCCGCCGGCTGCCGCGGTGCCGGTCAGCATCGCGGTGGGCAGCGTCCAGAATACCGGCAGCGATGCGTCGATGCCGATCGCCGCGACGGTGAACGCCGCCCTGGTCAGCACCGGATCGGTCGAGATCGCGCTGACCGCGAAGCCCGCCGCGCCGACAAAGGCCGGAATGGCGAGGAAGAGGTTGCGCTTGTTCGATCGAT
>JASBTC010000102.1 GCA_030148625.1 Sphingobium sp.
GCCGGGCTGGACCGCGAAATTGCCGGCGGCATTGGCCGCGCCGCTGCCTGTTGCGGCAAGCTGACCCAAGCTACCCTGTGCGTTGCCGGCAAATGATCCGGCTGCGTTCGCGCTACCGCCGACCGCGTTCGTGCTGCCGGCAGCGGATCCAAGCGTTGCGTCCGCCGTGCCGCGCGCGCCGGTCACGGTGTCGCGCGCCAGCCCGACCGCGGGTTGTGCCGCGCCGCGCACCGCGTCGGTGCCGATCGCCTGTACGGTCATATCCGCATCGGCGGACCCGCTGCCGCTTCCCGTCGCCGACCCGCCGATCGTGCGGCCGATCGTATCGACATTGCCCGTGAGGCCGCCATTGGCCGATTGGCGCGTCGAGGCGCGCGTGCTCGCGCGGCCCGACCGCCGGTCGACACTGCGGTCGAGCCGGGTCTCACCGCTGCGTCCCAGCGTGCCGCCGATGCCCGAACCGAGACCGCCGGACAGGCCGCCGATCGTCTGGCCGAGCCCGCGGCCGCCTAGGAGCTGGGCCGAAGCCGGTGTCGTCGCCAGCGCCAGCATGGCGGTGCTCGCAATCAGGAGAATTTTCATGATCTTGTCCTTCCCTTCGTGCCGGCGGTCAGGCCGCCGTCAGAAGGGAAACGGAACCGGGCCTCCCTTTAATCCCACGGCGCGAGATTTTTTCTCAGCGTGTACGGCAGTCACCGCAGACCAGTCCCTGGCCGAAGATCTTGTCCGGTCCCTTCGCGCCGAGATCGATCGCGCCCTGCGCCAGCGCGCGATAGGCTGCGTCGCGACGTGCGGGATCGGGCGCCGGATAATGCGCGAGCAGCGATGCGGCGACGAGGGGGGCCGCGAACGATGTGCCGCGCACTGCGGCCATGCCGCCACGTGCGTCCGCCGCGCGCATGTCGCCGCCGGGGGCCGCGAAATCGAGATGGAGTGCGCGGCCGGCTTCGATCAACGCGCGATTGCGCGCGTCGACACCGGTCACTGCGATCACGCCCGCATAGGATGCCGGATAGGATGGCGGGGCGGCCGGGCCATCATTGCCGACCGCCGCCACGATCATCATGCCGCGCGCCTGCGCCGCGCGGACGACGCGATCGAGCAAGGGATTGCGTGGGCCGACGAGGCTGATCGTCACCACGGGCACCTGCCGTCCGGCGAGCCAGCCCAGAGCGCGCGCGATGGTCGCGGCGCTGCCGCCCGCCGGATTGTCACCATAGACATCGGCAACCAGCAGCCGCGTTCCCGGGGCGGGGCTGCGCATCGCCCCCCGGCCGACCATCAGCGAGGCGACGGCCGTCCCGTGATGGCTTGCGGACGGTGGGCCGGCGAAGCCGCGCTGCTCGATCGGCCCGTCAAGCGCGGGATGGCGAGCGACGCCGCCATCGATCATCCCGATCGCCGCGCCGGAGCCGGGCTGCGAGGTTTGCGCCATGGCGGCGAGCATCGGCATCGGCTTTGCCGCGCCGCTCTGGAAATGCAGCTGGTCGGCGCTGATCTCCGCCGGGCCGGCAATGTCGCGCAGCCTTTTCTCCGCGCGGGCCAGGCTCATGCCTTTGGGCGTGCCGAGCCGCGTATAGCGGATGTCGAGTCCGTCGATGCTTTCCTCGCCGATCAAGGTGAAGCCGGCGTCGACGGCCTTGCGCAACGCATCCGGTGTCGCGTCGACGATCATCAGTTCGCCGCGCACCGCAGGGTCGCCCTCGGCATCGAGCTCCAAGACGCGGCGATTGGCGGAGACAGCGCTGCGCAATCGCCTCAGTCGGTCTCCGAGCAGGTTTTCGGCCATTCTGGCCGGCTCCACCCGGTCCAGAGTGTTCGAAACCGTGCGATCGATCGCGTCGGGCAGGCGCTGGATGACGGGGGGCAGCTCCGGCACGAGCTGAGCGAGCAGCGGCGCGGGCAGCCCCGCAACAAGGCATGTCAGAATGACCGGGGCTATGCGCCGCATTTGCATATCCTAGCTCCGTGTCGAGAAATTCGTTCGATCTTTTTCGTCATGATAGGGATGAAACGCAGGAGCACGACCGTTTCATCCGTGAAGGACAGAAGATGGTGATGCGTTGATGGCGTTCGAGGGCGACATGCTGGCGCTGCTGCCGCGGCTGCGGCGTTTCGCCATGAGTCTGTCGCGCAACGCCGCGGACGGGGACGATCTGTGCCAGGCGGCGGTCGAACGCGCGTTGAAATCGCGCGATCAGTGGCAGCCGGGCACGCGACTGGACAGCTGGATGTTTCGGATCATGCGCAATTTGTGGATCGACGAGATCAGGGCCCGTGGTCGCCGCGACCAGACCTTCGTACCCGAGGAAGCGGGGGCTAAGGTGGGCGATGATGGCGACCGGCGCATCGAGATGGCGGTCGAAATCGCCGATGTCGGCCGCGCGATGGACCGGCTGCCCGCCGAGCAGCGCGAAGCGATCGCACTCGTGCTGGTCGAGGGTTTTGCCTATCGCGAGGCGGCCGAGATCCTCGACATACCGATGGGCACGCTGACGTCGCGACTGGTGCGCGGGCGCGAGGCGCTGATGCGCGAACTGGGGGAAGCGGCATGACGATCGATCGCGAGACATTGATGGCCTATGCCGACGGCGAACTCGACGAGCTGACCCGCCGCCGCGTCGAGCAGGCGATCGCGACGGATCCGGCGCTTGCCCGCCAGGTCGAGGCCGATCGTGCGCTGCGTGCCCGGATCGCGGGACATTTTGCGCCGTTTGCGGAAGAGGCCGTGCCCGAGCGGCTGAGCGCGTTGCTTCGGACCGATGTCATCGATCTGGCTGCCGCGCGGGCCGAACGCCGGCCGGCGCGATACTGGTTCGCCAATGTCGCGGCGATCGCGGCGACATTGGTGGTCGGCATTCTTGTCGGCCAAGGCATTGCCGATCGGAATGCCGGTCCGGTCGGCGTCAGCAACGGCGTGGCGGTTGCGCAAGGGAGCCTTGCCGCCGCGCTCGACACCCAACTCGCCTCCGCGCAAGCCGGCGATGCCGCGACCCGGATCGGGATCAGCTTTCGCAGCAATGACGGCAGCTATTGCCGGACTTTCCAGGGCGCGGGGCTGGATGGCGTCGCCTGTCGCGCCGCGGGCGGCTGGCAGGTTCGTCACATGGCGAGCGGCACCGTGCGCGCAGCGAGCGAATATCGCCAGGCAAGTTCGACCGATCCGGTGATATTGGCCGCGGCGCAGGCGATGATGGTCGGCGATCCGCTCGACGCCGCAGCCGAAGCTGCGGCGCGCGATCGGGGATGGAGATAGGGCGTCAGCCCCGCCGCAGCGGAAACAAGGCGCGCAGTGCGGGATCGCGCAGCCACAGGCCACCCCACATGAACAGCCCCAGATAGATGCTGAAGAGAATGTGGCTGAACAGCGGGCTGCCGGCGCGGACCTGCGTCGCCATGGCGCCGCCCAACAGCCCCATCATCAGCACCGCGCCGAAGATACTCGTGCGCGGCACCAGATAGAGGATCAGGCAGGCCAGTTCGATCAGGCCGATCATGAAAGCATAGCCGGGCGGCCAGCCGAGTGCGGCCATGGTCTCCTCAGCCACTGGCATGCCGAGCAGCTTGGGCGTCACCGAAGCGCCGATCATGAACAGCGCGAACAGGCCGGTCAGCGTCCAGCCGGTCCACAGCATCGCACCGCCATTGCGGGTTTGCGCGTTTCTGGCCGCCGCGTTCATGGCTGGCCCGGCGTCCAGCCCGCAGCCGGAACGGTGTTGATCATCCAGGGGGTTCCGAACCGGTCGGTCAGCATGCCGAAAGCGGGCGACCAGAAGGTCGGGCCGAACGGCATCGTCGCATTGCCGCCCTCGGCAAGCGCGTCGAACACGCGCTGCGCTTCGGCCGCATCCTCGCTGTGATAGGAGACGCTGAAGCCGCCCATGTCCTGCGCATAATGGGCGGGCGCATCGCAGCCCATGATCGCCTGGTCGCCGATCTGCAGCCATGCATGCATGATCAGGCCGCGGTCGTCCTCGCTGATCGGCACATCTTCCGGTGCCTCGTCAAAGGTGAACATCGCGGTGATCTCGCCGCGCAGCACGTCGGCATAATGCGCGAAGGCTTCGCGGCAATTGCCCTTGAAGACGAGATTGTTGATCAGCTTCATCGGCGGTCCTCTCTCTCATTGATCGATAAGGCCAGCCAGCGATCGAAGCGTTCGAAACTACTGGTCCAGCCATGATGATGTCCGGTCAGGCTCTGTGCGGACTTGAGCCCTTCATGCGTGAAGTCCATGCGCGTGCGCCCGTCGGGCAATTCGGCGAGCGCGATAGTGACGAGCGTGTCGACGGGCGGGCCGTCCTCATGATCGCCTTCCCATTTGAAAGTGAAGACCAGCCGTGCGGGCGGATCGATCTCGCGATAGGTGCCGCGCTGCCACAGCAGCGCACCCGTTTCCGGCGATTTGAGACAGGCGCTCCAGGCACCGCCGACGCGCAGATCCTGCTCGGCGTGGATGGCGGGAAACTCGACGGGACCCAGCCATGCGACCAGCATCTCCGCCTTGGTCCAGGCAAGCCAGATCAGGTCGCGCGGCGCGTCGAATTCTCGGACGAGGTGAAGCGTCTCGCGAGAGGATATCCCGTCAGCTTGGCCGGACATCGCGGTCTCCCGACTGGATGCGTTTCAGATAGGCGTCGAGCCGGTCGAAGCTCGCGTCCCAGAAACGGCGATATTGATCGAGCCAGTCGCTGACGGGTTTCATCGCCATCGGCTCCAGCCGGGCGGGGCGCCATTGCGCCGCCTTGCCGCGACTGATCAACCCCGACCGCTCGAGCACCTTCAGATGCTTGGAGATCGCGGGCAGGCTCATCTCGAACGGTGCGGCGAGATCGTTCACCGACGCCTCGCCTTCGCTCAGCCGCGCCAGGATGGCGCGACGGGTGGGGTCGGCAAGTGCTGCGAAGGTTGCACTGAGTGGGTCGGTCTGCATGGCGGTATTTGTATTTAACCGATAAGTTAAATTCAAGCCAAATCGCGAGACGTCGCATCATGCGGGCCGGCCGCATGCTGAATGTTCACCGGGTCCGGTTAGGCCCGGATGGCGTGAATTTATCTTGAAGTGCGCGTGCGTCGGCGAAGCGTGCCGTCAGAAACGGCTATGCTTCAGGGGGTGACGCTGAGCGAATCCAGCACGCGGACGGCGATAGGGTCGAGCGCCGCGGCGCGGGACACGGGGTAGCGGACCATGACGCTCGCCATCGCGCCTTTGGAGGTCTTGAGCAGACGGATACGGATGCGGTCGCCCTCGGCGGTCGCGGCGCCGCGATATTCGCGCTCGCCGACCATGGCCCCCTCGACCTCGGTCGTGCCGTCGCGCAGTGCCTCGATCGCCTGCTGGAAATCGGCGTCGCCTTCATTGTCAGCGCCATAGGCGCGCATATCCGCGTCGGTCGCCTTGTCTTCGAAGATACTGCCGTCTTCGTTGGCGGCGGCGCTCAATTGCGCCCAGCCCTCGGGGATCATGACCGAGAAGCCGTATTTGCGATTGGCATAGGTGCCGACGGGCTCGTCCGGTTCGCCTTCCAGTGCCACCGGCTCGCTGTCCACCGGGGTCACTTTTTGTGCGGCTTCGGCATTGTCATTGCCGGTGGCCGCCCGGTCGCACGCCGCCAGGCCGATCACGGCCGCCAACGCGCAAATATATGAAAGTCCCCGATCCCGCATGACCGATTTTCTGACACGCCGAATCCGTAACGGTCAATTGGCTGGATGGACGATTCTGCGGAGAAATGGCGAAAATCTGAACCGATCCGGTCAGGATCGCCGCCGGCTTATGCGGCGTCGCCGATCCCGAGTTCGCCGAGCTTGCGGTACAATGTCGACCGGCCGATGCCGAGGCGGCGGGCGACTTCGGTCATGCGGCCGCGATAATGGCCGATCGCCAGGCGGATGACATCGGCCTCGATCTCCTCCAGCGGGCGAAGATTGCCGTCGGCGCGGTAGAGGGCGACGCCGGCGCCGTCCGCCGCGGCAGTCAGGCGGTTGCCCGGCATGCGTTCGGCAAGCGGGCGCGGGTCGGCGGCCTGTCGGGCGATCTCCGGGAAATCCGAGCGGGTGAGCGCGTCGCCATCGCACAGCACGGCGGCGCGGAACAATGCGTTCTGGAGCTGGCGGACATTGCCCGGCCAGTCATAGGACATCAGCAGCGCCTGTCCCTCGTCGGTGATGCCCAGGCTGCGCAGGCCCGGCTGTTGCGCGATGCGTGTCAGCATGTGGCGGGCGAGCGCGGGAATATCCTCGCGGCGCTCGCGCAGCGGCGGGATGGTCACCTGGACGACGTTGAGCCGGTAGTAAAGATCCTCGCGGAAGCGGCCGGCCGCGACCTCGTCGATCAGAGTCTTGTTGGTCGCCGCGATGACGCGCACGTCGACATCGGCGACCGCGCGGCCGCCGATCGGCTGGATCTCGCCCGACTGGAGCACGCGCAGCAATTTGACCTGCGCGTCGAGCGGCAATTCGCCGACCTCGTCGAGGAACAATGTGCCGCCATCGGCTTCCTGGAACTTGCCGCTATGGCGCTCGAACGCGCCGGTAAAGGCGCCACGCTCATGCCCGAACAGCGCGGATTCGACGAGATTGCCGGGAATCGCGCCGCAATTGACCGCCACCATGCGCTTGCGCGCGCGGGGCGAGGCAGCGTGGATCGCTTCGGCGACCACTTCCTTGCCGACGCCGCTTTCCCCCTCGATCAGCACGGGAACGCGTGCCCGTGCCGCCTTGGCGGCAATGGCGAGCGCGGCGCGGAAATCGGGTGCCGAGCCGACGATTTCGGCAAAGGCGAGCGGCTGGCTGATCTTTTCGGTCAGCGGGCGCAGTTCGCCCGCCGAGGCTCCGGCACCGACCGCCGCATCGAGCGCGGCGAGCAGCCGGTCGGGCGCGATCGGCTTGACCAGGAAATCGGTAGCGCCTGCGCGCATCGCCTCGACCGCGGTCGAGACCGAGGTGACCGCGGTGAGCATCAATATCGGAAGGGCGGGCCGGCGCGTGCGAATCTCGGCGATCAGATCGCCTGCGTCACCATCGGGGACCCAGTGATCGAGCAGGATCGCATCGAGCATCATGCCGTCCTGCGTGCCGAGCATCGCGATCGCGGTTTCGGTATCGCCCGCGAAAATGGTCCGCCAGCCCGCGCGCGACGCCAGCGCCGCGACCAGGCGGCGCTGTGCCGGCTCGTCGTCGATCAGCATCAGCACACGTATCCCGTTCGGCGTCATTCCTGCTCCATCCGTCCCGTATGGGGACGTTATGGCATGGAGGTGGTAAAGGCCGCCTTAAAGCGGGGCGTTGAATCGTGCTCATTGGATTCTCTGAATCGAATCCGGATTCCGTTCGGATTTACGTGCGTTCCGTCGTGCGCGACCCTGCGCCCGAGCGCTTGCACGCGCCGGGGCTTGAGGCGGCCGGCTTTGCTGGCTAAGGACCCCGCGAGGCTTTGATCATGGCAGGGGACATAAGAATGGCCGACGGTGGCGATATGAAGGCGCATCAGCAGACCTATGACGGGTTCATCGGGCTGTTCAAATGGGGCACGGTTGCGAGCGCACTCGTCGTCGCGCTCGTCATTTATCTCCTCGCAAGCTGACGCTGCGCACATGAAGATCGCGGTCCTTAAGGAGGACGCGGCCGGTGAGCGTCGTGTTTCGGCGACACCGGAAACGGTGAAGAAATTCATCGCACTTGGCGCCACCCTGGCCGTCGAATCGGGCGCGGGGGCGGATGCCTCGATCGCCGATGCCGATTATGCGGCAGCGGGCGCGAGCGTCGGCACGCGTGCCGCGGCACTCAAGGACGCCGACATATTGCTCGGCGTTCAGGGCCCGTCACCCGCGAGCCTGAAGGGCGCAAAGGCCGGGGCCTGGCTGGTCGCGGGCCTCAACCCGTTCGGCGAACGCGCGCGAGTCGACGACTATGCCAAGGCCGGTGTCGAGGCGCTGGCGATGGAATTCATGCCGCGCATCACGCGCGCCCAGTCGATGGATATCCTGTCCAGCCAGTCCAACCTGTCGGGTTACAAGGCCGTGCTGGATGCCGCCGGCGAATATGGCCGCGCCTTTCCGATGATGATGACCGCGGCGGGCACGGTTTCGGCCGCCAAGCTGTTCGTCATGGGTGTCGGCGTTGCCGGGCTTCAGGCGATCGCGACCGGCCGGCGCCTCGGCGCGCAGGTTTCGGCGACCGATGTGCGGTCTGCGACCAAGGAGCAGATCCTGTCACTCGGCGCCAAGCCGATCGTCGTCGAGAATGTCGCAGGCATCGAGGGCGAGGGATCGGGCGGCTACGCGACCGAGATGTCGGAGGAATATCAGAAGGCGCAGGCCGAGCTGGTTTCCGCGCATATCGCCAAGCAGGACATCGTGATCACCACCGCGCTGATTCCGGGGCGCGCCGCGCCGCGGCTGATCAGCGACGCGCAGATTGCGACGATGCGGCCCGGCAGCGTGATCGTCGATCTCGCGGTCGAACAGGGCGGCAATGTCGAGGGGGCGGTTGCAGGCGAAGTCGTCGTGAAGCACGGCGTCAAGATCGTCGGCCACCGTAACGTGCCGAGCCGGCTCGCCGCTGACACGTCGGCGCTGTTCTCGCGCAACCTGTTCAACTTCCTCAGCGCCTTCTGGGACAAGGAGGCGGGGCGACCTGTTCTTCCGGACGACGACGAGATCACCCAGGCGATCCGGCTGACCAAGGATGGCAAGGTCGTCAACGCCAGGTTGCTGGGTTAGTCATTCTAAGGCCGTTCGTGTCGAGCGAAGTCGAGACACGCTGCGCAAGGTCCCTCGACTTCGCTCGGGACCAACGGGGGTAGGAACTATGGACTTCATTTCGATCCTGTCGATCTTCGTGATGGCGTGCTTCGTCGGCTATTATGTCGTCTGGTCGGTCACGCCGGCACTGCACACGCCGCTGATGGCGGTGACCAACGCGATTTCCTCCGTCATCATCGTCGGTGCGCTGATCGCATCGGCGGCGCTCGGCTCCGCCAGCGCGACCTGGTTGGG
>JASBTC010000114.1 GCA_030148625.1 Sphingobium sp.
CGTCGACGCCATCGGCGAGCACGGTCAGCGATCCGCAATAGGCACAGCCGCATTCGAGCCCAGAGCCGCGCATGTCGCCATGCCCGCCCGTCTGGCTGAGCGCGAGGCCGGAATAGAAGAAGCGCGGCCCCTGGATCAGCCCGCGCTCGATGCCGATGGCCAGCGCGATATCGCCGCCGGCCGCATCGCGGACCGAGGTGAAGCCGCGCTGAAGCGCCTCTTCGAGTGCGCGTCGTGCATAGAGCGCCCGCAACCCCGGCCGCATGCGATCGAGAGCGCCGATATTCACCTCTGCCGCATAGGCATGGAAATGCGCGTCGATCAGCCCGGGCATGACCGTTCTGCCGCCCAGATCGATTACGGTCGCCGCCTCGGCATGCTGTGCCCGATCATGGATCTCGGCGATCCGCCCGTCGCGGATCACCAGGCTGCGACCGGGCAGCAGGCCATCGTCCACACCGTCGAAGACGGTGCAGTTGTTGAGGATGAGAGTCACGCGCGCTCCGTTCAGCCGGTCAGGCCGCCATAATGAAGATCGATCTGCTCCTGGGTCAGGAAGCCGTTGCGCAGATCCTCCGCCAATGCGGCCTTGGAGCGCTTCTTCGGATCGCCCCAGCCCCCGCCGGTCGCGGTCACCATGCGCACCACATCGCCCTTGGCCAGCCTCGTGCCGGTCACCTTGCCATGGACCTCGCGCGTCCCGTCGGCGCGGATGATGTCGAGATGGTTGGGCGATCCGTCGAGCCCGCCGGCCATGCCCCAGGGCGGAAATTTGAAGCGTCCGAAACTGCCGGTCGCGACGAAATCGTCGGTCCGCATGCGATAATCGAGCACGACGCCCTTGCCGCCGCGAAATTCGCCATGGCCGCCATCCTCGTTGTGGAAGGCATATTGATCGACCTGCACGCCGTAGCGGGCCTCGGTGATCTCGATCGGCACATTATAGGTTTCGCCATCGGCGGCCGCGAACTGGCCGGACTCGCCGTCCTTCTCCTCGCTGCCGCCCCAGCCGCCGACCAGCGGCTGCACCAGGATCGTGCTCTTGCCGGTATCCGCATGGGTGCCGGCGAACACCACCGAGCAGACCGACAGCATATGCCCCGCCCCCAGCCGCTCGGTCACATGCGGCGCCAGCGCGCGCCAGATCAGATCGACGCCGTACATCAGCGTTTCCCAATAGGTCGATACCGGCGCCGGCCGCTCCGCAGTGAAGACCGTCCGGTCGGGGCAGATGATCTCGATCGGACGGAAGGATCCGCTGTTCGCCGGAATCTGGGGATTGGTGATCGCCTTGAAGATCAGGCGGACCGCCGAGGTCAGGCCGGTGCGCGAATTGTTGATCGGCCCCAAGGTTTGCGGCGCGCTGCCCGTGAAATCGGCGACGAACTTGTCGTCGGTGATCGTCACCTTCACCATCACCTTGAGCGGGGTATCGCTCAGCCCGTCGTCGTCGATCAGATCCTCGGCGAAGAACTCCCCCTTCATCAGGCCGGCAAGCTCGTGCTTCGCCATCGTCTCGCCATAATCGAGCAATTCCTCCTTCGCGGCGAGCACCGCGTCATGCCCGTATTTGTCGAACAGTTCGCGCACGCGGCGCTCGGCGACGCCGTTCGCCGCGACGCCCGCCCACATGTCGCCCGCGCTTTCCTGCGGCAGGCGGATATTGGCCATGATGATGTCGAAAATGTCCTGGCGCAGCGTGCCGCCCTCGATGATCTTGCAGATCGGCATCTGGATGCCTTCCTGGAAGATCTCGGTGGCATTGGTCGAGAAACTGCCCGGCACCGCGCCGCCGACATCCAGCCAATGCGCCTTGTTCACCGCAAAGGCGACCAGAACGCCGTCATGGAAGATCGGCGTGGCGATGCCGAAATCGGAAAGATGGGTGCCGCCGCCGCGATAGGGATCGTTGCCGATGAACACGTCGCCGTCGCAGATCCGGCCCTCGCCGAATTTTTCGAGGATATCGCGGACGAAGCTGTCGATCATCGCGAGCAGGACGGTGGTGCCCTGCCCCTGCGCGATCAACTCGCCCTTCGCATCGGTGATGCCGACGGAGAAATCGAGCGCCTCGTAGATAATCGGGCTCATGCTGGTCCGCGCCATGGTGAGGAACATCTCGTCGCCGATGGCGACCAGCGCGCTCTTGATGATCTCGAGCGTATAGGGATCGGTTTTCATGGGAAGACCCTTCATCCGTTCAGATGGACATGGAGGTTGCCATAATCGTCGACGACGACGCGGCGGCCGGGCGTGACGACCAATGTCGCCGCGGCTTCCTCGACGATGCACGGGCCGGTGAACGCCATGCCCGGTTCGAGTTGATCGCGATCGTAGATGTCTGCGTCATGGACGCCATGCTCGTCGAAATCGACGGTGCGCCGGCTGACGATCGCGGCCTGGGGCGCCTTGCCGGTGGCGGTCAGTTTCTCGGGTTCGTGCTTGGGCACATCGCCCAGCGCGACGAGATGGAAATTGACGATCTCGACGGGCAGGTCGAGGCGGAAGGTATATTCCCGCGCATGGGTGGCGTGGAACCGTTCCGCCGCCTCCGCCACCGTCGCGCTGTCAAAGGCGATATCGGGAAGCTCCACCTTCACCGTATGCTCCTGGCCGAGATAGCGCATGTCCGCGAAACGCTGCAGCCGCAGCGGCAGCTTGCCCGCGCTCGCTTCCGCCGCGAAGCTGGCCTTCGCCGCGTCGGCCATCTCGACGAACAGCGTCTCGATCCGCTCGCTATTCTGGACGGCGAGCGGCACGACCTGCGTTTGCACGAAATCGCGCCGCATATCGGTCATCAACATGCCCCAGGCCGAAAAGACCGACGAGTTGGTGGGGATGATCACCTTGGGAATCTGCAGCTCTTCGGCGAGCATCACCGCGTGCATCGCGCCGCCGCCGCCATAAGCGACCAAGGTGAACTCGCGCGGATCATAGCCCTTGTTGAGCGAGACCAGCTTGAGCGCATTGACCATATTGGCATTGGCGATCCGGATGATGCCGCGCGCCACTTCGGCAATGTCGCCGCCCAGCGCCTCGACCAGCGGTGCGAAGGCCTGCTTCACATTCACCATGTCGGGTTCGATCTCTCCGCCCAGGAAATTGGCGGGGTTGATCCGGCCGGTGACGAGATTGGCGTCGGTCGTGGTCGGGCGCGTGCCACCGCGTCCATAGGCCGCCGGCCCCGGCGAAGCGCCGGCGCTCTCCGGCCCCACATAAAGCCGTCCGCCCTTGTCGATGCCGGCGATCGATCCGCCGCCATTGCCGATCTCGACGATCTCGATCACCGGCGTGCGGATGGGGTAGCCCGGATTGGTGCGGGTCCATTCGATCCGATATTCGGTGGTGATCCGTGTCTGCGCATTCTCGATCAGTGAGCATTTCGCGGTGGTGCCGCCGATATCGAGCGCGATGATCCTGTTTTCGCTGAGCAGCCGGCCAAGCGCCGCCGCGCCGAGCACGCCGCTGGCCGGGCCCGATTCCACCATGGCGATCGGATTGCGCACCGCACCCTGGACGGTGTCGATGCCGCCGTTCGACTGCATGATATAGGGCGGATGGGGATAGCCCGCTTCGCCCAAGCTGCGCCCGAGCGTTTCGAGATAGCGCTTGGCGGCGGGGTGGACATAGGCGGTCAGCACCGCTGTCGACGTCCGTTCATATTCGCGCCACTCGCGTGAGATCTCATGCGACGCGATCACCGACACTTCGGGCCAGGCGGCACGGATATAATCGCGCGCGATGACCTCGTTTTCGGGCGAGACATAGGCATGGAGGAAACACAGCGCGATGGCCTCCACCCCTTCCTTGCGGAAATCGTCCAGGATCGCGTCGAGCCCGGTGGGATCGAGGCGCGTCGTCACATTGCCCTGATAGGTGCTGCGTTCGTCGACTTCACGGCGCAGATAGCGCGGCACAAAGGGTTCGGGCTTCTGGAACGCCAGGTTGAACAGGTCGGGGCGGTTGCCGCGCGCGATTTCGAGCACGTCGCGGAACCCCTTGGTGGTGATCAGCGCGGTCTTCGATCCCTTGCGCGACAGCAGCGCGTTGATGACCACCGTCGTGCCATGCGCGAAGAAATCGAAACCGGCCGGGTCCAGTCCCGCCTTGGCGATCGCGTTCATCACGCCCTGGTCGAACTGGGGATAGGTCGTGTCGGTCTTGGCGGTCCGGAGCCCCACCACGCGTCCGCTCGACGGATCGACGTCATAGCAGACGAGGTCGGTGAAAGTGCCTCCAACGTCGGTGGCCACGCGCATGGTAAAACTCCCGAACTTGCGGGCGCGCCGGTCAGGCGTCGCCGATGGTCAAAGTGAAGATCCGTGTGTCGGCACGAACATGGAAGAAATGCGGCTCGCCGGGCGGGACGATGACAAGATCGCCCGCGCTCAGCCGCGCGCTCTGGCCGCCGCTTTCGAGGTCGAACATGCCCGACAGGATCAGCGAAATCTCGGTCACGTCATGAGTGCTGAATCCGGTCTCGGGGATGCGGAGCCCGGCCGCGAAGCTCGATATGATGGTGCGGCAGCGCGCCGTGCCATGATCGGCCGCATCCGCATCGCCATCCTCGGCCAGGATCGCGGGAAACACCTTCACGCAGGGGTCTCCGCATCCTCGCTGGGCGGGAACAGCACGGGCGTGCCGACCCAAAGGACCTTCACCGGCTGTTCGCCGCGATTCTGCATCGTGTAGCTGTGGCGCGCGTCGAAATGCAGATTGTCGCCCGGGCCGAGATCGAAACCGTCGTCGCCGACCTCGAAATGCAGCTCGCCCTCGAGCACATAATAGAAGGATTCGCCGTCGCGGTGGACGCGCGGAAAGATCGGCCCCGGCGGAATGACGAAGATGAAACTGTCCATCTTCTGATTGGCATGCCCGGCGCTGAGCCGGATGTAGGTCACCGGAGAGTCGAGCGGATAATATTCCGGTTCCGCCGCCCGGTGCATGATGTTGTTGGTCTGCGGCGGCGCCAGGAAATAGCTGATATTGACGTCGAGCGCCTGAGCGATCCGCGACAGCGACACGATCGACGGCGTCGCCTTGCCGCGTTCGGCGAGCGATATGAAGGATACCGACAGGCCCGATTGCAAAGCCACCTCGTTGAGCGTGAGGCGCAGCTTCTTGCGGCGGTTCCGCAGCAGCTCTCCGAACGACATCATCGGATCGCTTGTCGGAGCCAACGCATTTGCCTTCACCATGGTCTTGCGGCCTTTCAACTGTTCATGCTCCACATCCGGCATGCGCTCAGAACGTCTTGACGACGTCGATGCCAAAGCTGCGTGGACGTGCCTGAAAATTATAGTCGGGCACGACAACCTTGTCGTAATATCTCTTGTTCGACAGGTTCTTGCCCCAGAGCGACGCGCTCCAGCCGCCGTCGAGATTGAGGCGGATCTGGCCGTTGAACAGATCGAGCGCATCGCGCACCGGCACGCCGATCGCGGTGCCGCCTTCGTGGAAATAGGTCTTGCCGCGATGCTCCCAGTCGCCGCGGACCAGCAGGCCGAGGCCGCCGCCGAGATCGGCCGAATATTGCAGCGAGACGTTGCTCTTGAACTTGGTGATGTTGGGCAGCTGATTGCCCTCGGTGATCGGGCTCGCATCGTAGCGCAATATCTCGGAATCGATGTAGCCGACGCCGCCGACCAGTTCGAAACCGGCGGGCAGCAAGGCCCGGAACTCGAGTTCGGCGCCGGTGATCCGCGCCTTGTCGATATTGTTGACGATCTGGGCGTTCACCGCGCCGTTGAAGTTGAAGACCTGGAGATCGTCGGCTTCGGTGCGGAAGACGGCGCCGCTGATCGAGAGCGTCCGCCCGAACGGCTGGGCCTTGAAACCGGCTTCGTAATTCTCGGAGATTTCCTTGCGGAAGATGGGGTCGGCGATACGGCTGCCGCTATACGGATCGAACTCGGTCCCCGCGGCATTGAAACCGCCCGAGCGGAAACCCTTGGCATAGCTCATGTAAAAGGACAGCGTCCGCATCGGCCGATAATTGACGGTGAATTTCGGCTGCCAGGAATCGAACTTCTGCGATCGGGTGCGCGGATCGGTGATCGGGCGGCCCAGCCCGTCGAGCCGGTAGATGTCCGGGCGCGGATCGGTCTGTTCGCGGTGATCGGTATCGTAGCGCATGGCCGCCGACAGTTCGATCGTATCGGTGACGTCGTAATTCGCCTGCGCGAAGACCGCATAGGCATTGTCGTCGTTGCGTTCCTCGAAATAGGCGCGGGTCTGGTTCGGCGTCGCCGGATTGAAATCGAGCTGCGGAATGATGCCGAAACCCTTGTCCTCCTGCGTCGCGGTGACTAGGCTGCGCTTGCGCTTCAGGAAATAGGCGCCGACGATGTAGCGGAACGGCTTGTCCGACGGGCTGGTGAAACGGATTTCCTGGCTGAAATTCTTCTGGCCATAGGTTTGGAACGTCGTGTTGAACGGTGCGACGAAGAACGGCGTTCCGCCGCCCAGCCCACCGAATGTGATCCGCGGCACGGCGCAGCGATAGGGCGTCGATAGCGGCGCGGTCAGTTCGAAACAGTTCTGATTGTCCGAATAATCATAGCCGTCGAACGTCGTCAGCATCGCGATCTCGTCATAGGACGTGATCGACGACAGCATGCCGATGCCCGTGTCATATTCCGCCTTCAGCGAGATATTCTTCAGTGTGCGGCGGTTATAGCCGAGATTGTTGCTGGTCGGCGCGATGACGGTGTTGGCGACGCCATGCGCGTCGGAAATGACGGTGCCGTTCAGATTGGCGTTGCTCGATCGCACGAAATAGGCGGCCCCGCCCGTGGTGCGGCCATAATGACCGCGCAGGTCGAAGCTCAGCACGTCGCTGGGCTTGAACAGCAGCTTCAGATCGCCGGTGAAATTGCGGAAATCGTCGACCTTCTTGTCGAGGAAGGTGTTGGTGATCCAGCCATCCGCCTGACGATGCGAGACGGCGGCGCGAAACAGCAGCTTGTCCTTGACGATCGGTCCGGAAACCGATGCCTCGGCGCGGGTCGCATTGCCGTTGCCATAACCGAACGCCACGCGGCCTTCATAGTCGTTGGTGACCGGCTTGGTGGTGATGTTGATCGCACCGGCAATGGCGTTGCGCCCGTAAAGCGCGCCCTGCGGCCCCTTGAGCACTTCGATCTGCTGGATATCGAACAGTTCCTGGTTGAACTGGAACGCGCTGGTCTGAAGCACGCCGTCGACCGAGACTGCGACGGGCGTCTCGCCATTTGGCACCTGGGTCACGCCGCGTACGACCAGATAGGTCGTTCCGGCATCCTGCGCGGTATTGAACGTCACATTGGGCGTCAGCGCGACGAAATCGGCGGGGCGATCGATCTTGGCGTTCTCGATTTCCTTGGCACCGAAGACCGAGATCGAGGCCGGCACGTCCTGAAGCGATTCAGACCGCAATCGCGCGGTGACGATGATCTCTCCGTCGTCGGCCGGTTGCTCCTGGGCGATGGCGATGTGCGAAGCACCGCACAGCATGACCGCCATGGCGGAACGGCACGCGACCCGGACTGATGGTTTCATTTGACCCCCCTTGGCGATGATTCTTGATCTCTCTGGGCATCAAAGTCACAAACTCAAACATTCACGTCAACTCAAATTTTGAGTAATACAAAAAATCTTATGATATGATGCGGTTCGCCCGGCCAACGCTGTCGATGACCGTCCGCTGACGCTCAAAAAATTTGCATATGGTCGCGGGGCAGCACGCGTCGCGATCGATCCGGCCATGCTGTCGGATGGCGACGGACCGATCGTGCGATGGTCTGTAATATGCTGCGCGATCGGCGGCGCGCGCTGTGGGCTCAGCCCCCGGTCAATCCGCCAGTGATGCGATGGCCGTGCGCGCCGCTGCGAGATCCCAGCTCGCATGGCCGACGGTCTTGACGACCCAGCCATTGCCCGCGCCGGCCGGCAGCTCGGGCTCGGCAAAATCGATCACCGAATCCCAGTCGATGCCCGCACGGATCAGATCGCCGGCTTCGGTGCGTGCGCCGGGCAGGTGATCGACGATGATCCGGCGCCGATGCAGCAACGACGCGGGGATCTCGGCCATGTCCGGGCGATAGGCACCGACCCCGATCACCAGCGTCTCCGCCGGCACATGCTCGGGAACGACCGGAGAGAGCGCCGACGTCAGCGCGACGACGACATCATATCCCGCAAGCGCCGATCGATCGAGCGCGCTCAGGTCGATCGCTTGCGCGTCGACATGCGCGAAACGCGCGGTCAGATCGGCCGTGAAGGATCGTGCCTTGTCCACATCCCGGGCAGCGATGCCGAAATGCCGGATGCCGAGATGTTCAGCAAAGGCGTCGGCATGGGCATGGGCCTGGGCGCCGGTGCCGATCAGCAGAACGCGATCGGTCTTAGCCGGTCCGACGCGTTCGATGCCGAGCAGTGACAGGGCCGCGGTCCGCCGGGCCGTGACGGTTGCCGCATCCAGCCAGGCCAGCCGACGGCCCGTCGCGGCGTCGAATATGACGACTTCGCCCTGGATGCTCGGCAGCCCCTTATGGCGATTTTCCGGGTGAACGGTGATCGTCTTGACGATACCGATATCGCCGGCGAGCGCCGGCATGCACATCACCGCGCCATCATTGCCCGCCACCGTCAGCCGGTGCGGCGCCAGCAGCGCGCCGCTGCGCAGGTCCGATGCCGCCTGCCGCAATGCCGGCACCAATTGCCGGTAGGGCAAGAGCGCAGCGGTATGCTCCGCCGAAAGAATGGCGGACACCGGGGCGTTGGACGCAGCAGCAGCGCTTTCTCTGACCGTCTGCTCGAACAAAGCTGCCATCCCGACTCCTTCCACTGCCGAATATCGTATAGTGAATGATTTTTCCTATAGTCAATTATCGGACAGGCCGCGCTTGATCGAAAAATCCTTCAAAAATCGCGATCTGGGCGCAGATTGCGGAAGATCGAGAGGCTGATTAGAAACTCGGATCAGCGAACAATCTTTAGTTTAGGAAATTGGATGGCGAGCAACGAAGGCGCGATGGACGCACGATATGCACAGAAAGCCGAACGTTTCGCGGCGATCGTGCGGGAGCTTCGCCGCCGCTCGGGGGACACGCTGCAAAGCCTTGGCGACCGAAGCGGGCTGGCGCCCTCGACAATTTCGAAAATCGAGAATGCGCAACTCTCGCCAAGCTATGAAACGATCCTGCGGCTGGCGGACGGCCTCAACGTCGACCTCGCCGCCTTGTTCGACAGCAGCGCCAGCCTTCCCGCCATGTCGGGACGCCGCAGCATCACGCGCAGCGATCAGGGCAGCCGTTATTCGTCGCCGCAATATGACTATGAGCTGCTATGCCCCGATCTGGCGCGCAAGCAGTTCATTCCGTTGCGCGCGACCATCAACGCCCATGATATCCGCGATTTTCCCGAACTGACCCGGCATGACGGGGAAGAGTTCATCTATGTCCTCTCCGGTGTCGTCGAACTGCATACCGACCATTATGAGCCGACCCGCCTCGAAGCGGGGGACAGCTGCTATTTCGACAGCACGATCGGTCATGCCTGCACCTCGGTCGGCGAGACCGAAGCCGAAATCCTCTGGATCTCGTCACGCGCCGCCGAACCGGCGATCGACGCCCCTCGCGGCCCGGTATGACGCCGCCTCCGACGCCCGGAGCCTGATCCGGCTGGATTGGACCAAATCCCGTCATTCCAGCGAGAGCGGGAATGACGGGAATGTTCGGGTTCCGGCCGTCCCGGTCGCGCTCACATCTTGAACCGTACCCCGAGCGTGAAGCGGCGGCCGATCGGGTCGTAAAGCGTATAGTTCGATGCGATCGGACTGACCGGGCCCACGAACGTCGGGATGATCGGCGGGTCCTTGTCGAGCAGATTCTCGATATTGCCGAAGATCTGGACGCCCGGGACCAGCTGATGCTGGAACGAGGCGTCGAGATAGAAGCGATCGGGGAATCGATCGACGTTCAGACCGATCGGCTGGCTGCTGCCCGGCGTGCCATTATACTGGACGCTGCCGACATATTGACCGGAGAGCTGAAGATCCCAGCTGTCGTTGGAATAGGTGATCGCGCCCGTCGCATTCCAGTGCGGAAAGATGACGCCGGCCGACTGGATGACCTGTCCCAGCAACCGAGATTCATAGCTGTCGGTATAGCTGGCGCTGCCCCGGAACCCCAATTTTCCGTCCATCTTGGCGGCAATCCGCTCCAGCGGCAACGAATAGGCGACTTCGATATCCACGCCGTTGGTCTGGAGCGTCTGCGCATTGAACCGGCCATTGATCACCCGGGTCAGCTTGCCTGCGCCATCGCGCACGAGGCGCGAACAGAGATCGGCCTGACCGCCGCCGCAGCCGTTGATGATTTGCTGCGCGGTCAGCGTGGTGATGGCACCGTCGATCTTGATGTCGAAATAATCGACCGAGATACGCAGATTGCCCGCCCATGATGGTTGATAGCCGAGGCCGACCGTCAGCGTCTTGGCGATTTCCGGCCGCAGGAACGGATTGGGGTTGGTCGGCACGGCGACCGTCACCGCCTCACCATTCAGATCGATGACCGGGAAGAAGCTGGCGGCACCGGTCGCCGCGAGCTCGCTGAAATTGGGCGCGCGGATGTCGCGCGACAAGGTCGCACGCAGACGGAGATCGCTGGTGATCTCGTTGGTGACGCCGACCTTCCAGGTGGCGACCGTGCCCGTCGTGTTATAGTCGGTCACGCGGATCGCGCCGTTGAGATCGAGACGCCTGAAGAAGGGCACATCGCGGAGCAGCGGCACGACGGTTTCGGCGAATGCTTCCTTGACCTTGATCGTGCCCGGGCCCGCCGACGGTCCGTTGAAGATGCCGTGGCCGAACGCTGCGGTCAGCGGCGCCACGGTCAGCGACACCGTCTCGTCGCGATACTCGCCACCGACCGCGACCGAGACCGGACCGGCCCATAGCGAGAAGGGTTCGCCCTGGATGCTGGCGGCGACACTCGTCTGGCGTACGCGCTGCCGATGCGTGAAATCGTCGGTGACGTAATCGATCGCCTGCTGCGAGGGTGAGCCCGAACCGAACAGGTTGATCGGCACGCAGCCATTGCCGGCCGCGGTGAGCGTCGAGCGGCAGACGATGCGGCCGCTGGCCGGATCGAGCACCGCATCGGTCGCCAGCGCGAGATTACGGGTGATCGTGTCGTTCACATAATTCTGGCGCTGATCATATTTGCCGTAGCTGGCGCTGACATCCCATTTCCAGCTGCCGCCGAACTTGCCAGTGAGCCCCGCCGAAACCTGGCGATGCTTGGAAAGCGCGCTGTTGCCGTAAAAGCCGAAATCGGAGTTCAGCCGGCTCATCGCGAAGCTGGTCTGGCCGGCGGCGGTCAGCGCGGTGCGCAGCGATTCGGGCAGATAGGCATTGTCGCGCTGGATGACGATATTGCCGAAATTGAACGACGGGATCGTCGCGCGGTCGTCGCCATAGAGCCGGGCATAGCCGCCTTCGGCCCAGAGAGTGACATCATCGCTCAGATCATAGGATGCGCGTCCGAACAGCGTGATCCGCTCGGTCGGCACCAGCAGTTTCAAGGTCGCGCCGACATTGGGGCCGTCGCCGCCGAACGTGCCCGCCGCACCGACGCTGGCGATGCCGGGATCGAACGTCGCCGGAATCCCGCCGGGCAGGAATTCGGTTCCCTTCAGCGCGCCGTTGACGATCAGTCCACCATAGGTGGCGTTGGCCATGCGCGCGTCGCGGCCCATCAGCACCGCGGGCTGGCCATTGCCCGGCGCATAAGCGGGATTGGCGATGAGCCCCCAATTGGGCTTGGCCCATTTGCGCGAATTCACCTGGCCGACGCCTTTATTGTCGTAATATTCGCCCGACAGCATCACATGACCGCGATCGTCGGCGAAGCGCGTGCCGTAGCTGAGCGTACCCTTGATCTCCCGCGCATCGGCATAGCGGAATGTCTGGCCGGCCTGCACCGATCCCTCGATACCCACCAGATCCTTGCGCAGCAGGATGTTGACGACGCCCGCCACGGCATCTGAGCCATATGCGGCGGATGCGCCGCCCGTCACGATCTCGACGCGATCGATGATGCCCGACGGAATCACGTTCACGTCGAAGGATTCGTCATTTCCGGTCGGGGTCGGCCGGCGGCCATCGACCAGAGTGAGCGTCCGGCTTGGCCCCGGATATCCACTCAGGCCGCGCAAATTGAAATAATTGCCGCCGACATTGCCCCCGGTATGCGAGGCAAAGGAGCTGCGCCCCGAACGGAATTGGGGAAGCTTCAGCGCGATATCGCCGATCGTCGTGACGCCGGCCATGCCGAGTTCCTCGGCAGTGACCACCGATGTCGGCGTGGGCGCGACGAAGCCGCTGCGCTCGATGCGCGAACCGGTGACCGTGATCTCTTGGGCCTGCTCGGCCTCGTCATCCGCGGCCGCCCGGGCAGCTTGCGCGGCCGGATCCTGAGCCAGGGCAATGCCGGGCACAGCCAGGGCCGCGAACAGGATCGCGCTCAAGGATGTCGTCGACCGGCAACGCACGGTCAGGCTTGTGTTCGATCGCATGCTTCTCCCCTTTTTTGCTTCGAATGCGCACGGGCCGATCGGCGCTTCCCGAGTCCCGTCATTTTGACGATATCACCGAGAATTCATTATACGAAATGTTTTTTTCGTATTCGCATATTCTATCGTTTTCGCAATAATCCGGTTGCGGGAGATCTCCTCAGAACGGATTTTCGGATTATGGTTGGGCGAAGCGCTGCGGAGAGAAATCGGCCAGCTTGAGGCATTCGCGGTTGGCGGCGTCCGCGACCTTGTCGTCTCCGAGAAGCATCCCACCCAGCCGAGCCAATGCGGGCGCGATCTGGATGCCGTAACCACCCTGCCCGGCAAACCAGAAGAAGCCGGGTTGCATGGTGTCGTAACCCATGACGGGGGTCCGATCGGGCGCGAATGTCCGCAGCCCGGCCCAGCGATGCCGGACGTGGCACACCTCGATGTCGCAATAGCGCTGCAGCCGGTCGATCGCGACGGCGACATCCCATTCGTCGGCCTGGGCATCGGACGGATCGACCGGAGTTTCGTCGGCGGGAGAGACCATCAGGAGCCCGGCATCGGGCTTGAAATAAAGCTCTTCCTCGGCCGTCATCACCATCGGCAATGCATCGAGATCGAGGCCCCGGGGCGGATCGACGAGCATGGCGGTGCGGCGCATCGGGACAAGGCCGAGCGGCGCGGCACCGAAGATGCGCGCGACAGTATCGGCCCAGGCGCCGGCAGCGTTGACGACGATATCGGCCGAATAGACGCCGGCGGAGGTCCGGACCGACCAGGACATGCCCGTCCAGTCCGCGGCCTCGACGCGCGCATCGACCGATAGCTGCATCCCGCGCGCCTTGGCGCCGCGCGCATAGCATCGATGCAAAAGATCGACCTCGATCTCGGCGCTCTCGCGATCGATCCTGCCCGCCACCGCCGCCCCCGGACGCAGCAGCGGCGCACATATCCTCACCGCATCGGCGGACAGCAGATCCAGCATCTCATATTCGGGCCGCGCCAGCGCCGCCGCCTGGTCTTCGCTGGCAATATAGAGCGTGTCGCGCGGGCGCAGGATCGGGGTCTCGGCAAAGCCGGTCGGCGGAGTCCGGAGAAAGCCCCGGCTCGCGCGGGTCAGACCGCGGATCGCGGCATTGCCGTAATTGGCAACGTACATCGCCGCCGATCGCCCGGTCGCATGATAGCCCGCGGCGCGCTCCGCCTCGACCACCACGACGTCGTGAGACAGCGCCGCCTCATAGGCGAGCGACATGCCGGCAATGCCCCCGCCGACGATCAGGACACGCTTCCGCTCAACCATATGAGCGGCTCGATTTCGAAAAGACGCTATCGATCACTTCACCAACCTTGCTCCGGGATCTTCATGGCAATGTGCCGAAGACGCCCGCTCGAGCCGGACTCATAGCGCACTATATTCGTTTTCGAAATATTATTTTCGAATATGACTCAAGCGCTGTCGGCCCATTCCTGGTCCGGCCGCGCCAGCAACCCGATAAGCGGGAGCAATTGCCGGTCGACCAAACCGGCGCCGACCACAGGTAAGGCCCATATTTCCGCCCGATAGCCCTCGCTCCATACACCGCTTCTCGGATAGGGTGGAGAGCGAGGGGAGATGCGGGCGATGCGGCGGATCATGGGCAGCATATCTTGGCGAGGATGATCATCCTCATCGTCATCGGGCTTGTGCTCGCCCTGTCGGCCATGGCGGGGGCGATCTATCTTTATTCGCCACCCAAGGCACTCGATGTCCTCGACATGGCCTTTCCCGGCGACGCCGGTGTCGGCCGTGTGGCGTCGGCCGCGTTCAGGCCCGGCGAGAATGGCGGCCTCGATATCTGGTCTGCAGGTCCGGTTGCCGGCCATGCCAAACCGGTGCTCGTCTTCTTCTATGGCGGCGCCTGGGTGAAGGGGCGTCGAGAGGATTATGGCTTCGTCGCCAGGGCCTATGCGGCGCGCGGCTTCGTCGTGGTGCTGGCCGATTATCGCAAGGTTCCCGCGGTCCGTTTTCCGGGCTTTATCGAGGATGGCGCCGCCGCGATCCGCTGGACACGCGACAATATCGCGCGTTTCGGCGGCGATCCCGACAGGATCCTGCTCGCCGGCCATTCGGCGGGCGCCCATATCGCGGTGATGCTCGCGCTCGACCGCAATTACCTGACGGCGGCCGGGGTCGATCCGGCGAGTGTCCGCGCCGTGGCCGGACTGGCGGGCCCCTATGATTTCTACCCGTTCGATTCGCCGCGTGCGATCGCGGCGATGGGGAATGCGCCGGATCCGCGCCTCACCCAGCCGATCAGCTTCGCGCGACGCGACGCACCGCCCCTGTGGCTGGCGACGGGCGACGCCGACACGGAGGTCAAGCCGCGCAATTCGATAGCGCTCGCCGCACGCGAACGGGCGCTCGGCAACCGGACCACGATCCTGTGCATCTATCCCGGACGCACGCACAACGACATCATCATGGCGATCTCGAAGCCGTTCCGTGGCAGAGCGCCGGTGCTGGACGAGAGCATCGCCTTTTTCGAGGCCGCATTGTCCGGAAAACCGCTGCTCGAGACCGCCTCACCAGCAGTCCAGGTGCCCGGTAGCCGCTGACGGTCTTATCGAGTCGATCGATGAGTCCGCCGAACGACACATCGCTCCGGAAGGAGCGCAAACGAAATGGCCGGGCCGAGACCAGAGCGTTTCCACAATGAGCGGAAACGCTCCTATCTTTCGCGGTCGCATTTTCCGAGCCGTTGACCGTAAACGGTCAACTCGAAAATGCTCTATTTGCCGACGAAAAGCGTTGCCAGCGACTGTTCCTGGAGGCTCGCAATGCCGTCGCGATTGACGTCGGCCATGTCGAACAATTGCAGCGGCCGGACCTGCGCCTCTTCGATCGTCACGCGACCGTCGCCATTGCTATCCGCACGCTCGAACCAGCGGCGACCGATATAGCCGAGCCCGGCACCGGCCTTGTCGCCCTGGGCCGCGCGATACGCCTCGAATTCCGCCGGCTCCACATACCCGTCATGATTGGTGTCCATCTGGGCGAACTGTCGCTTGACGAAAACGACGACCTCGATCCGCTTGATCGGGCGTTCCCCCAGGGCGATCGCCGACTGTGCAGCTGCCGGCGAGGACAGGACGGCCTGCGCGCAGAACGCCAACAACACAGCGGCCACGGTCCGGATCATGGGTCATTCCCTCGTAAAACGTCACCCTGGCGCCGTACGGCTGTCGGAAACGTGAATGGCCCCGGGGCAATCATCGCGCGCAGGACCGAGAGACTGACCGTTTGAGTGGAGGCGCCCCGCGCCACCGCCGAGAGCGGATGGCCATCACGCCACTCACCCTCAAGGAGAGGGTGAAACATTTCAATATCAAAGGATGGTGGACAGGGCTGGATTCGAACCAGCGTACGCTTGCACGGGCAGATTTACAGTCTGCTGCCTTTAACCACTCGGCCACCTGTCCAGGGCGCCTGATGTCAGGAAGGCGGCTCAATGACGAAAGGGGGCTTGCCTGTCAACCGTGCCGCGGCCTACCGGTCACTCATCCAGGAGGGAGATCCCGTTTCATGCGTCATGTTCTTGCCGCGCTGCTGCTTGCGTCCGTCGCCATCGTCCCGGCAAATGCCCAGAAATCCGCGCCCGACAAAGGTGCGTCGGCCGAAACCAACCGGATCATCGATGAGGGGCTGAACCACAGCGAGGTGATGCAGACCGCGCAATATCTGACCGATCGCATCGGCGGGCGGATGACCAACTCGCCCGCGATGCGCGCGGCGGAGAAATGGACGCAGGAACAGTTCCGCCGTTACGGCCTGTCGAACGTGCGCGCCGATCCGTTCGAATTCGGGCGCGGCTGGTCGATCACCGCGTCGAGCGTGCGGATGACGAGCCCGCGTGACATCGTGCTCACCGCAATTCCGGTGGCCTGGACGCCGGGCACCAACGGCGCGATCAGCGCCGAGGTGATCGT
>JASBTC010000125.1 GCA_030148625.1 Sphingobium sp.
CGTCGAGCCAGGCAGGCACAATCCGGATCATCACCAACAAGCCCGACACATCGGGCTTCTATGGCGCCTTCGACGCCGAGGTGAACACGGTGGCGCATGGCGGCGAGGGCTATATCGCCGAGGGCTTCGTCAACGTGCCGGTATCGCCCGACATCGCGGCACGCTTTGTCGGCTGGTACAAGAAGGATGCCGGCTATATCGACAATATCCCCGGCACGCTCCACTTCCCGACATCGGGCGTCGCGATGAGCAACGCGCCTTTCGTCGAGAAGGACTATAACGACGTCGAGACCTATGGCGGCCGCGCCGCGCTCAAGATCGACCTGGACGACAATTGGACGCTCACGCCGCAGGTGATGGGCCAGAAGCAGAAGAGCCACGGCATTTTCGGCCAGGAATCGGGCCTCGGCAAGCTGCAGGTGCAGCAATATAATCCGGAGCATTTCAACGATCGCTGGTGGCAGGCGGCACTCACCATCGAGGGCAAGATCGGATCCTGGGACGTCACCTATGCCGGCGCCTATCTCAAGCGCCGGGTCTCGGGCTCGTCGGACTATTCCGAATATGCCTATTTCTACGACGCGCTTTCCGGATACGGCGCCTATTTCGTCGACAATGCGGGCAATCCGGTCAATCCCAACCAATATATCCAGTCGGATGACCGCTTCACCAAGCAAAGCCACGAACTGCGCTTCAACTCGCCGGCGGACAAGCGCGTCCGCTTTGTCGGCGGCTTTTTCTACCAGCGCCAGACGCACAATATCGAGCAGAACTACATCGTCGACAATATCGCCGACGACATCACCGTGCCGGGAACGGCCAGCAATATCTGGCTGACCAAGCAGCTTCGCGTCGATCGCGACTATGCCGTGTTCGGCGAGATCACCGCGGATATCACCGACAAGCTCAGCGCGACCATGGGCACGCGCATCTACAAATACGACAATTCGCTGGTCGGTTTCTTCGGCTATGCGAGCGCCTATGGCAGCACGGGCGTCCGCCAGTGCTTCGGCCCGCCGATCGTCGCGGGCAGCCCCTGTACCAATCTGGACAAGCGGACGAAGGACACCGACTTCCTCCACAAGCTCAACCTGACCTACAAGGTCACCCCCGACGCGATGGTCTATGCCACGCATTCGCGCGGTTATCGCCCGGGCGGCATCAACCGCCGCGGCACGCTGCCGCCCTATCAGGCCGATTTCATCGACAATTGGGAATTGGGTTTCAAGACGAGCTGGGCGGACAATCGTTTCCGTCTGAACGGCGCGATCTACCAGCTCGACTGGACCGACATCCAGCTATCCTTCCTGGGCGCCAACGGCCTGACCGAAATCCGCAGCGCCGGCGACGCCCGCATCCGCGGCGCGGAGCTCGACGCGTTCCTCCGCGTCTCGTCGCAACTGACCTTCAGTGCCGGTGCTTCGTATAACGACGCCAAGATCGTCCGCGACTTCTGCAAGACCGCAGTCAATTTCAAGACGTGCGTTCCGGCCGGCAACGAGACGCTCGCGCCAAGCGGCACGCGGCTGCCGATCACCGCGAAGTTCAAAGGCAATATCCTGGCACGCTACGAATTCCCGCTGGGCGACATGAAGGGCCATTTCCAGGCGAGTGCGGTCTATGAAGGCCGGCGGACGACCGACCTGCGCCTGACCGAACGCGACATCATCGGCGACCTGCCCTCCTATGCCACGGCGGATATGTCGCTGGGCGTCGAGGGCTCGCACTGGTCGGCCGAGGTGTTCGTACGCAACCTGTTCGACAAGAACGGGGCGCTGGGCAAGACCATCCAGTGCGGGGAGAATATCTGCGGCGATCCGGAAGGGAAGACGGTGATCGGACCGAAGATCTACACGATCGTCGCCCAACCGCGGACGATCGGGCTGAAGATCGGGACGAAGTTCTGAGTGGGGCCTCTTGCGTCATTCCGGCTTTCGCCGGGATGACGATCAAGAGGTGACGAACAAGAACAGAATATGTGCATGCCCCAGCCCCTTCAGAAGGGGTCTCGGGAAGGGGATATGAATTGACGCACGCTTCCCGATGACAGAATCGCCGCGATCGATACCCGCCGCCCCACGCGGCCTGTCCTTCCCGATGTGCCTGGCGCTGGTCATGGGCAATATGATCGGATCGGGCATGTTCCTGCTTCCCGCCAGCCTGGCGCCCTATGGCTGGAACGCGGTGTTCGGCTGGATGCTGACGATCGGCGGTGCGCTGGCACTGGCGCTGGTGATCGCCCGGCTGACGCGCGCGCGACCCGAAGCGCGCGACCCTTCGGGCTTTGTCGAGGCCGCGTTCGGGCGAACGACGAGCTTCCTGATCGGCTGGAGCTATTGGGTCTCGATCTGGGCCGCCAACGTCACCATCGCGGTCGCCGCGGTCAGCTATATCAGCATCTTCGTGCCCGCGATCGGGACGACGCGGCATCTGCCCGCCTTGCTCGCGGTCGGGCTGCTCTGGGCGGTCACGCTGATCAACCTGCGCGGCGCACGCTCGGCCGGCATCTTCCAGATCGTCACCATGGCGCTGAAGCTGGTGCCGGTCGTCGTCGTGCTCGTGATCATGGCGCTGGTGCTGGGTCGCGAAGGGAGCGAGGCCATCGCCCCCTTTCCCACCCAAGGCCTCTCGATCTCCGCCATCACAGCCTCGGCTACGCTCACCCTGTTCGCGCTGCTCGGGTTCGAAAGCTGCGCGGTCGCGGCCGCCAAGGTCGAGAATCCCGACCGCAACGTGCCGCGCGCGACGATGCTGGGTACGCTGCTGACCGGACTCATCTATCTGCTGATCTGTTCGGGCATCGCGCTGATGCTGCCGGCAAGCGAAGTCGCGGGATCGGACGCTCCCTTCCAGATCTTCGTCGCACGCTTCTGGTCCGACGGGCCGGCATTGCTGATCGGTCTGTTCGCCGCGATCAGTGCACTGGGAGCGCTCAATGGCTGGGTGCTGATGCAGGGCGAACAGCCGCTGGCGCT
>JASBTC010000134.1 GCA_030148625.1 Sphingobium sp.
CATATTATCCCCCTTTTTGAGACATGGACGATGTGGCGGGAGACAGGCCCACGCACATATATTTGAGCTCGGTGAATTCGTTGATCCCGTGGCGGGATCCTTCGCGCCCGAGCCCGGATTGCTTGATGCCGCCGAACGGGATCGGCGCGCCCGTCATCGAAACGGTGTTCACTGCGATCATGCCGTATTCGAGCGCGTCGGCCAGGCGATGCGCACGCGCCAGATCATTGGTGAAGACATAGGCGGCCAGGCCATATTCGCTGGCATTGGCCGCTTCGATCAGCGCCGCCTCTTCGTCGAAGGGAAGCAGCGCGGCGACGGGGCCGAAGGTTTCCTCGTGCATGATCTTCATCGCCGGCGTCACATCGGCCAGCACCGTCGGCGCGAAGAAGAGCCCGCCGCGCGCATGCGCGCCGCCGCCCGCGATCAGGCGCGCACCCTTCCCGATGGCGTCGGCGACATGGTCCGCGGCCTTGTCGAAACTGCGCCGGTTGATCATCGGGCCGAGTTCGACCCCCGGATCGGTGCCGTCGCCGACGATGATCCGCGCCGCTGCCGCGGCAAAGGCCGTGACGAAGGCGTCGTAGATACCCCGATGCACGAAGATGCGGTTGGCGGCGAGGCAGTCTTGCCCGCTGGTCTGGAACTTGGCGGCGGCGGCCGCTTCCGCCGCCGCGGCGACATCGACATCGTCGAAGATCAGGAAGGGGGCATGTCCGCCCAGTTCCATCGACAGCCTTTTGAGCGTCGGTGCGCATTGCGCTGCGAGGATCCGCCCGACATGCGTCGATCCCGTGAACGACAGGCCGCGGACGCGCGGATCCCGGCACAGGGCGCCGACCAGGGCAATGGGGTCTCCGGTCAGGACGGAGAAGACGCCGGGCGGAATGCCGACATCGGCGGCCAGCTTGGCGAGCGCCAATGCCGAAAAGGGCGTTTCGCCCGAAGGAACCGCGACGACGGTGCAGCCTGCGGCAAGCGCGGCCGACGCCTTGCGCACCAGCATTGCCGAGGGGAAGTTCCAGGGGGTGACCAGGCCGACGACGCCCAGCGCTTCGCGCTGCACCAGCAATTTGCGGTTGGGCAGATGGCTTGGGATCACCTCGCCATAGACCCGGCTGGCTTCTTCCGCGAACCAGCGGATGAAGCTTGCGCCATAGTCGATCTCGGATGCCGCATCGGCAAGCGGTTTGCCCTGCTCCGCCGTCATCAGTTCCGCCAGTTCGGCCCGCGCCGCAAGAATCGCGTCGGCCCAGGCAAGCAGCAGCGCGCCGCGCTCACGCGGCAGCAGCCCCTTCCATGTCGGCAGGGCAGCCGATGCGCCGGCGATGGCGGCGTCCATTTCGCCGATCGGGAGATCGGGCACGCTGCCGATGATCCTTCCCGTCGCGGGATTGGTGACGGCGATCCGTTCCGCTGCCGTCACCCAGGCGCCATTGGCATAGGCGCGCTCGCACAGCAGCCGCGCGGCGCCTTCGCGCGGCGCGGTGTGTGTCCGCGCTTCGATCGGCCTGGGGGCGGGCATGTATTTTTCCTCTGGAATAAATTGCTTCTGTCTATCGCGAATTAATGTATACAGTATCCATTAAATTTGTCCAGCCCGGCGCGGCCGGGATGTGATCTTTTTGATGGAGGGTGGATTGAAGGTCGGAATTGCGGGCTTTGGCGTGATCGGGAAGGCCGTCGCGCATGCATTGGTGCGGGGGGTCGAAGGGGCCAGGCTGGAAGCTGTGACGAGTGGCGATGCGGAGAAGGCGCGCGCGGCACTCGCCGCCTTTCCCGAACCGGTGGATGTCGTTTCGGCGGAAGCGCTGGCGGCGCGTTGCGACGTCATCATCGAATGCGCCCCCACCGCGGCGTTTCTCGACATCGTTTCGCCTGCTCTGGCTGCGGGGCGGCAAGTGGTGACGGTCAGTGCGGCCGCGCTGATCGAGAATATGGGCGTCGTCGATCTGGCGCGCGAATCGGGCGGGCGGATCATCCTCGCAACGGGGGCGTTGCTCGGCCTGGATGCCGTTCGGGCGGCGGCGGAAGGAGAGATCTTCTCGGTGACGATGATCACGCGCAAGCCACCGCGTTCGCTGTTCGGCGCGCCGTATCTGCTTGCCAATGGCATCGACATCGATGCGCTTTCCGAGCCGCTTCGGGTGTTCGCCGGAACGGCGCGCGAGGGCGCGGCCGGCTTTCCGGCGAACGTCAATGTCGCAGCCTCGCTGGCGCTTGCCGGCATCGGCCCGGATCGCACGCAGCTTGAGATCTGGGCGGATCCCACGCGCGAACGGAACACCCATCTGATCAAGGTGGATGCCGACAGCGTCCGTTTCGAGATGATGATCGAGAACATACCGACGCCTGAAAAGCCGGGAACGGGCAAGGTCACCGCGTTGTCGGTGATCGCCGCGCTCCGCAGCCTGACCTCGCCGCTGCGCGTCGGCACTTGAGCCGATCCGTGATCGGCCACCGGACTATAAAGATCAGCCGGTGGCCGATGGGACATGGCCGATCTCGGTCAGCCAGTTCTCGAGCGTGGCGTTGAAGGCGTCGGGGCGTTCGAAACAGGCTGAGTGGCCGGTGCGCGCAAGCTCGACATAGCGCGACCCGGCCACCTGTCGCTGAAAGGCGCGGACGGCCCATGGCGGGAACAGGATATCCTCCTCCCCGACGATGAAGAGCGATGGAATGCCGGTCGCGGAAAGCGCCTCCGCGGTGAAGCTCGGCATCTCGCCCCGCAGCGTCCTCAGGGTCGTCGCGTTGAAGCCGGCGATCTGGGAATAGAGCGTCGCGAAGGCTGGCGACTGGCGCTGGATCGTCGTTCCCAGCACCCGGGCGATTTGCGGAAGATTGGCTGTCCGCGCGGCATTTTCGGCCATTCGGGCGGCAATATCGGTCGGCAATATCGCCTGAGAGAGGCTGTCGGCCATCACCAGCCCGGCAACACGATCGGGGTGGGTGCAGACGAAGCCCAGGCTGGTGCCGCCGCCCATCGACTGGCCGACCAATACGCAACGGTCGACCCCGGCGGCGTCCAGAACGGCTTTCAGATCGTCGATGAAGCCCGCGCGGCCCAGTCCCTCGGCATCGGATGAAAGGCCGAAACCGCGATGATCCCAGGTGACGATGCGGAACCGGCCGGCGAGTGCCGCAATTTGCGGAAACCAGCTCGCATGATTGCCGCCGACGCCATGGCTCAGCACCAGAGCCGGGCCTGCGCCCGCACTTTCGTAATAGAGCCGGCTGGCGCCGCGATCGACAAAGGCCATCTCAGCGCCAGACTGCGAAGGTCATGCCGCAGCCGGTGCCGGCAAGGCTGCGGTAGCAGGGAACATAGTCGATCAACTCCATCTCCATGCCTTGCACCGCGCCGGCGAGCGCGGACCAGCAGCGGAACTCGGAATTGCCCGATTGCAGTTTTTCCAGCGGCAGATTGGCATGGTCTTCGGCGGTGCCGCTGCGCATGATCTCGATAAAAGCCCTGTCGAATGCCTCGTCGACCACGAAATGGCTGAGGCCACCGGTCGCCACCACCGCGACGCGCAGATCCTCCGGCCAGGCCTCGATCGCGGTGCGGATCGCTTCGCCCAGGCGATAGGCGCGCAAGGGATGGAGATTGTTGGGCGGATAATAGGTGTTGATGCTCACCGGAATGCTGGCGACCGGCTTTTCGGGCATCATCCGGCGATAGACATAGCCGAAGGAATGGCTCATCGCCTGATCGTCGCGCATATGTTTCGAATGGGCGGGATCGAAGCCGCCGGCCATCAATTGCTCGATCAGACGATAGGCGAGGTCGGACGCGACTGGATAATCGACCGGTTCCTGCCCATACCATAATTCCTGCTTCAGCGTCGGATCATATTTCCACTTCATGATGCCCTGGGGGCGATAGGGCACGGTCTCGCCCCAATAGACCGACAAGGCCGGCATATTGTCGTCCTTGAACACTTCCTTGTGATCGTCTCCGATGATGATGACGATGTCGGGATCGGCTTCGGCGAGCAGGCGTGCGGTTTCGGCGATGGCGCGCTGGTTGGCCGCGTGCCGCGCGTCCATCCGCTCATCGGTGATTTCGTCGGCCAGGCCGGGGGCGGCGCGTTCGAGCAGTTCGTCGAACTGGACCCGGGCGCCGCTGTGATCGTGGAGCACGAAGAAATTGCGGTCGTCGGTCTCGGCGCGCGCGCGCCAGGCCGGGGGCTCCATCAGCAGTGCCGGACTGTGGGATGAGCCGATACCCAGAACGATCTTCGCCATATTTCTCGCCTTGCATTTAATGGATGCAGTATACGTACATTCACTTTGGCGAACGCGCAAGACGCGACGGTGAGGCGATCCCGCCCCTTGCGGAAGGCTTCTCATTTAATGTATGCGGTATACATTATGACGATCCGGTCGCTTCTATCCGCATTGTCGCGACTGATGATCGCGCAGGGGCTGGCCGCGGCGCGCGGGCAACGGGGCGGCATGTTCCTGGCGCTCGGCTTTGTCGGATCGGATCATGGGGTTTGCGAGGGAGAGAGCGATGTTGAGTGCGGAAGAGAATGAGCTGCTGACCCGCGTCGGGCCGGGAACGCCGATGGGAAACGCCTTTCGCCGGTTCTGGCTTCCCTTCATGCTCTCGTCCGAACTGAAGGCCGATGCGCCGCCCCGGCGCGTCCGCCTGCTTGGCGAGGATCTGATCGCCTTCCGCGATACGCTCGGCCGGCCGGGGCTGGTCGATCGCTATTGTCCGCATCGCCGCGCGGACCTTTATTATGGCCGCAACGAACAATGCGGGCTGCGCTGCGCCTATCATGGCTGGAAGTTCGACGTGGACGGCAATGTCATGGAGATGCCGGCCGAACCCGCCAACACGCCGCTGCTCGCGGAGGTGC
>JASBTC010000138.1 GCA_030148625.1 Sphingobium sp.
CGATGGCGTTGGCGATGGCGGGCGCGATGGGTGGCACCGCGATCTCGCTGGCCCCGCCCGCAGGCTCGGCGCTCCGGATCAGCTCGATGCGGATCTCGGGCGCGGTGGCAAGGCGCGGCACGTCGAGCTGGGTGAAGTTGCGCGGGACCGCCTGGCCGCGTTCGATGACGATCGGCGCGCCGGTCGCGGCGGCGATGCCGAACAGGATGCCGCCCTCGATCTGCTGGCGGACGAGATCGGGATTGATGACGCGGCCGCAATCGACCACCGCGATCACGCGGTCGACGATCACTTTCTGCGCGGCGTCGACATGCGCCTCGGCCAGCAGCGCGACATGGCTTCCCGCCATCGAGTGACAGGCAAGCCCCTGGCCGGTACCGCCGCCGCCGCCTTCCCAGCCGCCCTTGGCCGCAACGGTCGACAGGCAGCGCGCCAGCCGGGGATTGGCGCCGAGCATCTGCATGCGGAAACCGAGCGGATCGAGCCCGGCCTCCTGCGCCAGCTCGTCGATGAAGCATTCGGTGAAAAAGGCGGTGTAGCTGTGCGCGCCGGATCGCCAATGGCCAGTCGGAACCCCGATCTCGACCGGATGATGGTCGACGGCGAAGGCGGGAATGCCATAGGGCGGCACGGCGCCCGCCACCGCATTGCGATCAGCACCATCGGCATCGGGGATCAGCCCGCGCAGCGCGGCATTGCCTGCGAACATGCGATGCGACTGTTCGAGCGCGGTCGCGGGCGCCGCGATCTTCGCCAGCCAGCCCTGGACCAGCCCGGTCGGCCCGAGCTGCGCGCTCATCCGCGCAAAGGCCGGCGGGCGATAGAGATCGTGCGCGATATCCTCGGCACGCGACCAGACAAGCTGGACCGGACGCTTCATCTTCGCCGCGAGGATCGCCGCCTGCCCCGCCGCCTCATTCTCCAGCGCGCGGCCGAACGATCCGCCGACCAGCATCGGATGGATGGTGATATCGGCTTCCGGCATCTCCAGCGCCCGCGCCGCGGCGGCGCGGGCCAGGCCCGGCGCCTGGGTCGGCATCCACAATTCGAGCCGATCGCCGCGCAAATGCGCGGTGGCGCACAATGTCTCCAGCGGGGCATGCGCGGCAAAGCCGACGGCATAGTCGGCGGTGTGGACGGTCTTGCCGCGATAGGCGGCCGACAAATCCCCCACCCCGGCGAAACGAACGCCGTCGCCATCGATCGCGCCACGCAGGCTGTCGGCGATCGCGCCGCTGTCGACCGGTTCGGGTGGCATGGCGAAGCGCGGCCGCATTGCATCGAGCGCCCGGTTCGCCGCCCACCAGTTGGTCGCGACCGTCGCCACCCAGCGCGGCGTATCGACCACGGCGAGCACGCCGGTCACCGCCTCCGCCGCCTTGCGATCGAATCCCTGCAATCCGCGATGCCCGATCGGCCCCTGGCGGATCGCGGCATAGACCAGATCGGGCAGGCGGATATCGGCGGCGTACATCGCCGAACCGTCGAGCTTCGCGGGCAGATCAAGCCGGGGCAGCGGCTTGCCGGTCAGCCGGTTCTCGAGCCCCGTGCGCAGCGGAACCGGATCGGGCACCTTGAAGTCCACGGCCTCGGCGGCGAGTGCGCCGAAGCGCAGTTTCTCGTCGCCGCGCACGACGAACCCGTCGGCGGTGTCGCAGGCGAGCCAGTCCGCATCCCAGCGCCGCGCCGCCGCCTTGCACAGCAAGGCGCGCGCCGCGGCGCCCGCCTCACGCAGCGGCCATTCGAACGCACGGACCGAACTCGATCCGCCCGTGATCATCAATGCATCGCGCGTCGCGAATTCCTGCGCCGCCCAGCGGATCGGCGCAGCCAGGAAATCGGGGCCATGCCCGGCGACGCCCTCGCCCGCGAGCAGCCGATTGGCATAGATGGGATTGATCGGCGCCGCCTCGACCGCGATCGTCCGCCAGTCGGCGCCGAGCTCGTCGGCCAGGATCTGGGGCAAGGCGGTATAGACGCCCTGCCCGGTCTCGACCTGCGGCACGACGACGGTGACGACACCGCTCTCGGCGATCTTCAGAAAGCCGCCCAATATGGTCTCGCCGGCGCTGGCGATCAGATTGGGGGCATAGCTGCGCGGCCAGACGCCCCAGGCAATCAGCAGCCCCGCGCCGACGCCGCCACCGACCAGGATCTGCCGCCGGCTCGGCATGTGCCGCGCTTCGCCCTGTCGATCCCATCCCGCCATCACTGCCTGATAGGGGGCGGTCCGAAGAAGAGCAATTGGGGGATGGAAATCGGCGCCTTGCCTCACCGTTGGCTTCGAGCAGCGTCGAGCCTGTCGAGACGCGACCGTCGAGAAGCACCGCACCGGAACCTTCTCGACTGCGGTTCTCGACAAGCTCGAACCTACGCTCGAAACAAACGGAGAAAGAAATGGACGCCGACTCTCAGCCCGCGCCCGCCAACGCCCGGTATTTCGCGCGCAGCCCCACCTTGTCGATCTTCTCGGTGCCCAGCCGCGGCAGCGCCTCGCTCGAGAACCAGATACGGGCAGGCAGCTTGAACGCGGCCAGGCGCGGGCGGAGAAAGGCGAGCAAAGCCTCCGCATCGAGCGCAGCACCCGCCCGGAGGCGGATGACGGCGCCCGGCACTTCGCCGAACCGCTCGTCGGCAAGGCCGAACACCGCAGCCTCGGCCACCGCCTCATGCTCGTAGAGCGCGGCCTCGACCTCCTGGCACGAGATATTCTCACCACCGCGGATGATGATGTCCTTCTTGCGATCGACGATGAACAGATAGCCGTCCTCGTCGAGATAGCCGATATCGCCGCTGCGGAAATAGCCGTCATCGGTGATCGCGGCGCGCGTCGCTTCCGCGTTGTTCCAATAGCCCAGAAAGTTGCAGATGCTGCGGATCGAGACTTCGCCGCGCTCGCCCTGCGGCAGTGGGTTGCCGGCATCGTCGAGGATGGCGAGATCGACCAGCGGCGGCGTCGCCGGGCCGGTGCTGGCGGGCTTGGCGAGATAATTCTCGTTGACGTTGCCGCAGCCCACCGCATTGGTCTCGGTCAGGCCATAGCCGAGCAAGGGCCGCGCGCCGCCCATCTCGTCCTCCAGCCGCTTGACATGTTCGGGCGGCCGCGCCGCGCCGCCTGCGGCATAGGCCTGAACCGTGGACAGATCATATTTGCCGCGATTGGGATGCGTCATGATCTCGTAGCTCATCAGCGGCACGCCGACGAAATAGGTGCATTTCTCGTCCTGCATCAGGCGCATCGCCTCTTCGGCGTCCCATTTGGGCATCAGCACCAGCTTGCGCCCCATCGCGAAGCTCTGGAGCATCAACGGCACCTCCGCTGTCACATGGAATAGCGGCACGTTGAGCAAGGCTGCGGGCTGCAGCGTCGGCGCCGCCCCGTCCTGCGTCGCGAGTTCGAGCATGCCGAGCGCGTTGACCAGATAGTTGAAGATCGCCTGCACCACCGCACGATGATCGGAAAAGGCGCCCTTGGACTGGCCGGTCGATCCCGAGGTGAACAGGATCGTCGCCAGATCGTCGCCGACAAGGGCGGGCAGCGCGGTATCCGCGCCGCCGCCGCGCGCGAGCAAGGGCGCGATCGCGGCATCGATGGGCGCGGCGACGTCCAGCGTCACCACGTCCGCGCCATGTC
>JASBTC010000160.1 GCA_030148625.1 Sphingobium sp.
CGTAGGGAGAGGCCTTGGCGCCGAAGCTCGATTCTGCCCCGACGCCCCCCTCTCCCCCTAAAGGGGGCGAGGGAAGCATGCCATCCAGCCTACGCCAATCGAAATCCCGGATACCAGTGTACCTTCGCCGGAACGACGGTGGTTTTTTGAAGACCTATCAGGGCGCGATACCCCGCGATATCGCGCCCCGATCCGGTCAGAAGCCGATCGACAGCGTCAGGCGGCCGTTGCTCTGCGAACCGTTCTTGCCGATCAGCCCGTCATAGGAGACCGAAACCGTCGCCGCCTTGCTCATCCGCCAGTCGAGCGCGACCGTCGCCGCCGCGGCATCGCGCGACAGCGCGGTGCCGGTGACGCCGAAGCTGGCGGCCGACGTGCCGAAGCTGTGGGTGCCGGTTGAAACCAGATCGCCGAACACATGCTGCCACGCCAGGCTGCCGCGGCCCGAAAGCCCGCCGACGATCGGCGTCGCCGCCTTCACGCCCAGCTTGCCCAGACCGAAAGTGTCCTCACGCGCGGCGACGCGCAGCGCGACCGGCCCGCCAGTCTCGGTGAAGCCGTCGGTCTTGATGCGGTAGATGCCGAGGCCGGCAAAGGGCTCCACCGCCCCGCCGGTCGCGGCGATCGGCATGCCGATCTCGGCGAAGCCGTGCAGCGTGGTGCCCTTATAGTCGGCCTCTGCATGATCGGTGAAACCGGGGAATGCGATGTCGCGCCGGGTGGCGACATCGACCCGGCCGTAACCGATGCCGGCGCGCAGATTGACGCCACCGAAGCTGCCCCCGGCATAAGCCATCACATGCACCGTCTCGAGCTTCGCGCTGCTGCGCCGCGCGGCGACCGTCAGATCCTCACTGGTGAAGCCGCCGGCGATGCCGACGCGCGCGCCCGATGCGAAGCCGAAATCGATACCGCCGATCCCGCCGGTGGTCTCACGCTCGGCATCGGCCGCGCCGAGGATGCCCGAATCCTCGTCGCTCGACGCGACGAACTGGCCCCAGATCGCCGGACCATCGGCATCGACGGCGAAGCGCGGTGCCAGCGCCGCTTCCGCCGCGATCGCGTTGAGCACCATCGCGGTGCCGACCGAGGCATGGACCTCGCCCGAAAGCAGATCGAGCCCCGCGCGAACCGCATCGTCGCTGGGGATGAGGGTCAGCGCGGCATAGGCCGGATTGGCGACGCCGAGCGTGCCGAACGCGGTTGCGGTGTTCACCTGGTTGGGATTGAGGCCGAGCAGCGCCAGCGACGCACCGGTGCGCACGACATCGACATAGATCGCATTGGCGTTCGCCCCCAGCCGCAGCTCGGTGTTGCCGAGCGGGTTCTGCGTCATGGTCGTGTAATTGCCGCTGACGCCGCCCGCCGCGGTCAGCAGCGTGTAGCGCGAACCGACCGTGTAATCGCCCGCCGCGCGGGTGACCGCCAGCGTCGCGCCCGAACGGATCGTCGCGATGCTGCCCACCGCGATCCGGTCCGCGCCGCCCGAAACGATTTCGGCGGCATAGGTCGATCCGGCTTCCTGGACGAGCTGCCCGGTGATGGTGAGCGTGCCGACGCTGAGGCCCGGCGCGATCGTCGCGCCCGACTGGATGGTCGCGCCCGCGATGGTGCCGGTGCCGCCCAGCGTCGCGCCGTTGGCCACGCGCACCGCCGAGGGCATCGCGCCCAGCACGTTGAGCCGGCCGGCCAGCACATCGACCGGGCCGGCAAAGCCCGGCTGCGCACCGATGGCGAGCGTGCCCGCGCCCAGTTTCTGCAACAGGCCGGTGCCGGTGAGCGTCGCCGCCAGCGTGCCGGCATCCGCCTGATCGATGCGCAGCGTGCCGGCATTGGCGATCGCGCCGGTCAGCGTCGTGCTGTTGCCGGTCAGCGTCGCGCCGCCGCCGATCGTGGTGCCGTCGCTGAAGGTCGAGGCGGCGGTCAGCGTCCAGCTGCCCGAAGCGACCGCAAGCCGCTCGAAATTGACCGCGCCCGCGAAGCTGCCATTGCCGGTGCCGCCCAGCGTCACCGTGTCGGTGCCGGTGCCGCCATCGACCGAGCCGGTGATGACCGATCCGGCGAGCAGGTTGAGCGCGTCGTTGCCACCGCCCATCTGGATCGCGACACCGCCGGTGCCGGCGATGGTGCCCGCATTGGTGATCGTGTCGGCGAAATTGCCGACCAGCGCGATCGCGGGGCCGGCAAGCCCCTCGATCCGGCCGGCATTGACGATCGTGGTCGCGCCATAGGCACCATTGTCGGCGCCGTCGTCGATCAGGATGCCGTTGCGGCCGCCGCTGATCAGCGCGTTCGCCGCATTCTCGATCGTGCCGCCGCCCATCGCGATGCCCTGTGCGCTGTTGGGCCGACCGCCCGAATCGACGCCGGTCGCGCTGATGCCGCAGATCGTGCCGAAATTGCGGATGGTGCCGACCAGATCGATATCGACGCCATCGCCGTCGCCATTGATGGCGACGCCATCCCATTGGCCGGTGATCGTGCCGTAATTGACGACGATGCCGTCACCGTCCGAGCCGACGCCCGATCCGTTGCGGCCGGTGATCGTGGCGCCAATCGCATTGTTCACGTCGACGCTGGCATCGCTGGTGATGCCGTGGCGCAGGCCGGAGATCACGCCCCCCGTCTGGTTGATCACCTTGCCCGAGCGCGCCTGCCAGTCGATGCCGTCGAAGCTGTTATTGGGGGCGCCGTCCGAACGGATCAGCCCGGCATTGGTGACGACCGCGCCCTGGCCCGGCCGGATCGCATCCTGGCCGACCGAGTGCAGTTCGGCACCGGCATGGTTGTTGATGACGATCGTCGCGGCATTGGTCGCGACCGCATCGAAATCGAGCGCCTGGCCCGCCGTGGTCGTGCGGATGATGCCGTAATTGTCGACGGTGATCGTGCCGCCCGTCGGATTGACGTTGATGCGGAATGCGTCGTCGGCGCTTTCGATCACCGCGCCGGCATTGTTGGTGAGCGCGATCGAGCGGACATTGCCGTCGCCCGACGCGTTGATCGCGCGACCGCTGGCATTGGTGCTGCGGATCGTGCCCGAATTGGTGATGACCAGGCCGGTCGAGGCATTGTTCCAGTTGATCGCCGGATTGGTCGTGGTCTGCAGCGTGCCGCCCGCCTGAACGGTGATGCTGTCGGTGCCGGCAACGACCTTCTGCGCGGTGTCGGTCGTGCCCCCGGGGACGACATGATGGATCTGCGCCGCGACGGGCATCGCCGCCACCATCATCGAGGTCAGTACTCCAGCCGCAAGCGCGATCCGGCTCGTTTCGACACGCAATTTCATGATCACCCCCTGTTTCGGAAAATCCGATTCGCGTGGCGATAGGGGCGCTGCTTGATTCTTTTGTGACAGCCATGACGGTTCCGTGACAACCGCCGTCGGGCCGCCTCATCACCGCTCTGCCATGGACGGACAATCTGGTCCCAAATGGAGCAATCTGGTGGTCGAACCGCTTATGGCACCGCATCCGGCCGTCTATGATTCCTCCTTTACGGGGAGGAAGTTCTATGTGGTCCAATATCGGTCTTTTGCTGGGTTCCTTCGGCGCCGTCCTGGTGATGGCATGGGTGCTGGAAAAGCTGCTTTGGCAGCGTGTGTGCGACGATCCCCTGGCCGGCAAGCTGCTGTCCGTGCTGTCGGGCTGGCTGGTCGTCAGCACCCTGGCGGGATGGGGATTCGCGAATGGCGGCCCCTATTATTGGGGCGCGTTCATCCAATATGCCATTCCGACCCCGATCGTCGCCTTCCTGGCCTATCGGCGCGGCATGACCCTGCGCAATGACGCGATCGCGGAACAGGATATCATCTGATCGACGAGGGACGAGATCCGCAGCACCGTCTTGTCCCATTCCGTCTCGGAGTCGGATAACACCCATCGCCCTTCTCCCATCCAGCATTCGCATTGGGAGGGTATGGGCGGCAGCGAATGCGCGCTTTCACCACCCCCGCGTCATTCCGGCGAAAGCCCATTGCTGTCCGGGATTTCGTGGAAAGGATGCAAACTCTATTATCTTCTCCTTCGCGCTTTCGCGGCTTCGGGTGAACCTGTTGGCCTTGGGCAGGCCGCCGAACCTGCATGGCTCACGCGAAGACGCGAAAGCGCGAAGGAGAAGATGGGTGAAAGAGCCCATTGCCAAGGGCAAGCGATCCTCCGCGTCTCCGCGTCTCCGCGTGAACCGGTCAACTGGCAGCACTGCCCAAGCGGGGATGATTCACGCGGAGACGCAGAGACGCGGAGAGGAGGGTTGCGGCAAGCCCGGATCCTGTCTCGACACCAGCGTGACGGGCTCATCCCTATGGACCGTCCGGCTTACGCCAACCTTCGCCAAGACAATCCCGGACAGCAATGGACTTTCGCCGGAATGACAGGGTGAGAGCGGACAACGCAGCGTTGAAAATCGAGGCGCCTTGACAGCGGGTCGCTGCCGATCAATACTTCACTATATGGTGAAGCTTCCAGAATCAGCCCTTGATCGCGTCTTCGCGGCGCTTGTCGATCCGACGCGGCGCGCGATCCTGGCGCGGCTCGAACGCGAGGACAGCGTTTCGATCAGCGAACTGGCCCGCCCGTTCGCGATCAAGTTGCCGGCGGTGATGAAGCATCTCGACGTGCTCGGCGATGCCGGGCTGATCACGCGATCGAAGGCCGGGCGCACCGTCGCGGTGCGGCTGGTGCCCGAGCCGATGGAGGAAGCGATGAACTGGCTTCGCAAATATGAACGCTTCTGGTCGGCGAGCCTCGACCGCCTGGCCGCCTATGCGGAGACCGAGGAAGCAAGGAAGCAGGCGGCAGGCGAATGACCAGCCTGACCATCGTCCGCCGGATCGCGGCGCGGCCGGCGATCCTGTTCGATGCGCTCACCACGCCCGAAGGCATTGCCTGCTGGTGGGGGCCGGACGACGGCCCCGTGCTGCTGGCGGAAACCGATATCCGCGTCGGCGGCCGTTTCCGGGTACGCTTCCGCATGCTCGACGGCAGCGAGCATGAAAGCAGCGGCGAATATCTGGAGGTCGAGAGACCCGTCCGGCTGGTGATGAGCTGGCGCTGGACGGACGGCGGCGAACCCGAGGAAGCCGAAGCGGAATCGCGCATCGAGATCGCGCTATGCCCGATCGACATCGGCACCGAACTGACCTTCACCCATGCCCGGCTGAAAAACGAGGCCTCGCGGATCAGCCATGAAGAAGGCTGGAGCGGCGGACTCGACAAGCTGGTCCAGCATTTCGCGCTTCTTGAAGGAGGTGGATCATGACACATGATGTGGTTTCGCGCGCCGAATGGATCGACGCGTCACGCGCGCTGCTCGCCGAGGAAAAGGCGTGGACGCGCGAGCGCGACCGGCTCTCGCAGAAGCGGCGTGCGCTGCCCTGGGTCCGCGTGGAGACGGACTATGTGTTCGAGGGCGTCGACGGCCCGGTCACGCTTGCCGAGCTGTTCGACGGCCGATCGCAGCTGATCGTCTATCATTTCATGTTCGGCCCCGACTGGGACGAGGGCTGTGTCGGCTGCTCGCTGCTGTGCGATCAGGTCGACGGCGCGCGCCAGCATTTCGAGCATAAGGATGTCAGCTGGGTCGCGGTATCGCGCGGCCCGATCGATCGGCTGGAGGCCTATCGCAAGCGGATGGGCTGGCGCTTTCGCTGGGTATCGTCGGCGGGCAACGACTTTAATCGCGACTATCACGTCTCCTTTCCCGAAGAGGCGCGCCGCGACGGCATCTTCTATAATTTCGAGACGCAGCCCGATCCCGAAATCGACGAACTATCGGGCGTCAGCGTCTTCGTGCGCGCCGAGGACGGGACGATCCATCACAGCTATTCCAGCTATGGCCGGGGCGGCGAGATCGTCCTGTCGCTCTATGGCTGGCTCGACATGGTGCCCAAGGGCCGCGACGAGACCGAGAACGGCAATCTCAGCGGCTGGGTGAAGCGCCATGACCGCTATGATCGCGAAGAGGACCGGCCATGCTGTGCTGCGGCGTCCTGACCCTACTCGCGGCGCTGGTCATCGGTTTCAGACGATGGCTGCGCGCGGTGCCCCGCTCCCTGCTCGTGGCCGGTGGCGGCGTGCTGCTTGCCGTGCCGATGCTGGCGCTCGCGACCACCGAAAGCTCGGCACCGATGAGCCGGGCCGATGTGCCCGACCGTGCGATCCATTCATGGTGCGGCCGGCCACTTCAATGAGATCCAGGGAGAATCACGGATGATCACGCTCTACGCCTTTCGCTGGGTGCCCGATTTCGCAAAGGGCTATGTCCGCGACCTGCGCGTGCGTTGGGCGCTGGAAGAGGCCGGCCTCCCCTATCGGGAACGGCTGATCGGACTGGATGAGAAGACATCTCCCGACTATCTCGCGATCCAGCCCTTTGGCCAGGTGCCCGCGATCGAGGAGGATGGCGCACTGCTGTTCGAATCCGGCGCAATCGTGCTCGAAATCGCGCGCCGATCGGACGCGTTGATGCCGGCCGATCCGGCGGGCCGCGCGCGCACCGAAGCCTGGATGTTCGCGGCGCTCAATTCGGTCGAGCCGGCAATCTCCAACCTGGCCGATATCGATATCTTCGCGGAAGGCGAGGCCTGGGCGATCGCGCGCCGGCCCGCCGTGGTCGAGATGGTCGAGGAGAAGCTGACGCTGCTCGAAGGCTGGCTGGGCGACCGCGATCATCTGGAGGGCCGGTTCGGCGCGGGCGACCTGCTGATGACGACGGTGCTGCGCGACCTGGAGCATACCGACCTGGTCGAGCGCCGCCCCAGGCTCTCCGCCTATCGCGACCGCTGCATGGCGCGCCCCGCCTTTGCCAAGGCGCTGGCGGATCAGTTGCGGTCGTTCGAGGGCAATGGGCCGGACGATATGCCGGAAGGCTGACCTCGGGCCCAGCGTCTGATCCAGCTAGATCAACTCATCTTGTCATTCCCGCGCACGCGCACTGGTGTCCGGGATTTTTGGGCAGGATTGGTCGCGAGCGCCGCAATTGCGATGATCGCAGCCGAAACGTCGATGTTGAAACAGGATTTGAATCTCTCGCGGCCATGGCCTCGAACCAAGCGGCTGCCACCTCAACTCCGTTTGTCCCGAGCGAAGTCGAGGGAGCCGTCCGAGCGAAGCCGAGGACCAACTGCGCCATCAGCCTCGGCTCCGCTCGGCTTAGTCCCTCGACTTCGCTCGGGATGAACGGGTTTTGGG
>JASBTC010000163.1 GCA_030148625.1 Sphingobium sp.
GAAAGCGCGCCGACGACGCCGCACATGATCGCCATCGGGTGCGCATCGCGGCGGAAACCGCGATAGAAGGTCGCCAGCTGCTCGTGCAGCATGGTGTGGCGCGTGATGGTGTAGCTGAACTTCTCGAGTTCGGCCTTGCTCGGCAGTTCGCCGTTGAGCAGCAGATAGCTGACTTCCATGAAGTTCGACTGCTCGGCGAGCTGGTCGATCGGATAGCCGCGATGGAGCAGGATGCCCTGGTCGCCGTCGATATAGGTCAGGCCGGACTCGCAGCTCGCGGTCGAGGTGAAGCCCGGATCATAGGTGAACATGCCCGTCTGGCCGTAAAGCTTTCGGATATCGATCACATCGGGGCCGACCGAACCGGCAAGCACCGGATAGTCGTGATCCTGGCCTCCGGCCACCAGCTTCGCGTTTCCGGTCATAGTCGTCCTTCCTGCCTATGCGGCCTGCTTGATCCGGTCGCCGATGCGGCCAAGCGATTCCTCGCGGCCCAGCAGCGCCAGCACATCGAATATTCCCGGCGAGGTCGCGCGTCCTGTGAGCGCGGCCCGCAAGGGCTGGGCAATCTTGCCCAAACCGATTCCTGCATCCTCGGCAACCAGCCGCACCGCTTCTTCAAGCGCGGGCACGGTCCAGTCGCTCACCCCCTGTAGCGCACCGCCTGTCTTTTCGAGCAGCGCGGTCGCGTCGCCCTCTAGCAGGGTTGCTGCCTTTTCGTCGAGTGAAAGCGGGCGGGTCTCGAACAGGAACAATGCGCCTTCCGCAAGTTCGTCGAGGGTCTTCGCACGCGGTTTGAGCGCGGCCATCGCGGCCGCCAGCAGGGTTTCACCGGCGGCGTCGATCGTGCTGCCCAGCCGGGTCTCGACGCGCGGCTTCACCAGCGACGCCAGGCGCGCATCATCGGCCTCGCGGATATAATGTGCGTTCAGATTTTCGAGTTTCCTGAAGTCGAAGCGCGACGGTGACCGGCCGACTCCGGCCAGGTCGAACCACTCCACCGCCTGTTCGCGGCTGATGATCTCGTCGTCGCCATGGCCCCAGCCGAGACGCAGCAGATAATTGCACACCGCTTCGGGCAGCAGCCCCATCTCGTCGCGATAGGCGTCGACGCCCAGCGCGCCGTGGCGCTTGGACAGCTTGGCGCCGTCGGCGCCGTGGATCAGCGGGACATGCGCATAGATGGGTTCGGGCCAGCCCATGGCACGCACGATGCCGAGCTGGCGGAATGCGTTGTTGAGGTGATCGTCGCCGCGGATGACATGGGTGACGCCCATATCCTGATCGTCGACGACGACCGCGAGCATATAGGTGGGCGTGCCGTCCGACCGCAGCAGGATCATGTCGTCCAGCTCGGCATTGCGCACGACGACGCGGCCCTGCACGCGATCCTCGATCACCGATTCGCCCTCGCGCTCGGCCTTCAGCCGGATGACGAAGGGCGCGCCTTCGGGGGCGTCGGCGGGATCGCGGTCGCGCCAGCGGCCGTCATAGCGCATCGGCAGCTTGGCCGCGCGCTGCTGCTCGCGCAGCTCGGCAAGCTCTTCCTGCGTGGCGTAGCAGCGATAGGCATGGCCCGATTCGAGCATCGCATTGGCGACTTCGGCATGGCGCGCGGCGCGTGCGAACTGGAACACGGTGTCGCCGTCCCAGTCGAGTCCCAGCCAGCGCATGCCGTCGAGAATCGCTTCGATCGCCGGCTCGGTCGAGCGCGCGCGATCGGTATCCTCGATGCGGAGAAGGAATTTTCCGCCATTGTGGCGGGCGAACAGCCAGTTGAACAGCGCGGTGCGCGCGCCGCCGATATGCAGGAATCCCGTCGGGGACGGGGCAAAGCGCGTGACGACAGGACGGGTTTCTTGGCTTGCGCCCACGCGCGGGTTCTCCACTATCGTACGATGGCCAGATCGACCGGCGACGCCCCTAGCATGGCTTCTTCGCAGCTGCAAAATAACATGCATGCGGCGCCTCTCCCCGTGCGCGAGCGGATCGAGACCTGGCTGGAGGCCGAGCGCGACCAGCTTGCGCTCTGGGTGCCGATTGGGCTCGGCGCAGGCGTTGCCGCCTGGTTCGTCCTGATGCCGGCCGGCCATTGGGCCGCTTTCCTGCTGCTGGCGCTGTCATGTGCGCTCGGCGGCGCGGCATTGGGGCTGGGCACATGGCTCGGCCGGGCGCTGGGCTGGTTCGGGCTGCTTGCCGCGATCGGCATGATGCTGATCTGGTGGCGCGCCGAACGCGTTGCGGCGCCGGTGCTGGCGCGACCGGCGGTGGTCAGTTTCCAGGCGCGAATCACCGAAGTGGACATGTTGCCCGCGCGTGGCCTCGTGCGGCTGCTGCTTGAACCGCGTGACGCGCCCGCGCTGCCCGAACGCGTGCGCGTCAATGTCCGCGAGGAGGATGCGCATGACGGGCTGCGTGCGGGGGCGACGATCGCGCTGCGCGCGCGGCTGATGCCGCCGCCCGAGGCCGCCGTGCCCGGCGCCTATGATTTCGCGCGGCTTGCCTGGTTCCAGGGCATCGGTGCGACCGGACGCTCGCTCGGCCCCGTCACCATTGTCCAGGCCGGCGCGGCGCCCGTGCTTGCCGATACCCGTCAGCGCCTGTCCGCGCATATCCAAGCGCGACTCGCCGGTGGGGAGGGGGCGATCGCCGCGGCACTGGCGACCGGGGATCAAGGGGCGATTCCGGAGGAGGATGCCGAGGCGATGCGCCGTGCCGGCCTGTCGCATCTGTTGTCGATCAGCGGGCTGCACGTCACCGCGCTGGTCGGCGCGACGATGCTGCTGTTGCTGCGCCTGCTCGCGCTCAGCCCATGGCTGGCGTTGCGTCTGCCGCTGATGCTGATTGCGGCGGGTGGCGGCGCGGTGGCGGCAGTCGGTTACACGTTGCTGACCGGGGCGGAGGTGCCGACGATCCGCTCGTGCGTGGCCGCGATCCTGGTGCTGATCGGCATCGCGATCGGGCGCGACGCGATCACGCTGCGGCTGGTGGCGGCGGGCGCGACCTTCGTCCTGCTGCTCTGGCCCGAATCGCTGGTCGGGCCGAGTTTCCAGCTCAGTTTCGCCGCCGTCACCGCGATCATGGCGCTGGTCGAGCATCGGCGGATCAAGGCCTTGCTGGCGCGCCGCGAGGAAGGCTGGATGATGGGGACGGGGCGTATCCTGCTCGGCCTGCTGCTCACCGGCCTGCTGGTGGAAATCGCGCTGGCGCCGATCGCGATCCACCATTTCCACAAGGCGGGGCTCTATGGTGCGCTCGCCAATATCGTCGCGATCCCATTGACCACCTTCATCGTCATGCCGGTGGAGGCCGCCGCATTGCTGCTCGACTTGGTCGGGCTCGGTGCGCCCTTATGGTGGGTTGCCGGTCAGGCATTGTCGCTGCTGCTGTGGATCGCGCACAGCGTCGCGGCGATGCCCGGCGCGGTTGCGGCGATGCCGGTCGTTCCCGATGCCGCCTTCGCGCTGATCGTTGCAGGCGGGCTGTGGATCGCCTTGTGGCGCACGGGCGCACGATGGCTGGGGCTGGCGCCGGTGGTGGTCGGGGCACTCTGGGCACTGTCCACCCAGCCGCCCGACCTGCTGGTGACGGGCGACGGCCGTCATCTCGCCGTCCGCGTCGATGGCGGCGGCTATGCGCTGCTGCGGCCACGCGCAGGCGACTATGTCCGCGACATGCTCGCCGAAAGCGCGGGGTTCGAGGGTGAACTGGCCGATCTCGACGCCGTGCGCGGGGCGCAATGCAGCCGTGATGCCTGCACGATCGAACTGATCCGGGGCACCAAGCGCTGGCGGCTGCTCGCCACGCGCAGCACCTATTTCGTCGATCCCGGCGAATTGCGCAAAGCCTGCCGTGACGCCGATATCGTGGTCAGCGAGCGCTGGCTGCCCGACTGGTGCGCGCCGCGCTGGATCAAGGCGGATCGCGCATTGCTGGCGAAGACGGGCGGATTGACCATCGATCTCGCCGCCGGCCGGATCGACACGGTCAAGCGCGCGGCGGACGATCACCCCTGGGCCGATCCGCCAAGGCCGGCGGCGCCGATGCCGGCGTTTCGCCCCAATCCGTCATAGGTGTCATCGGGAAAATGGCGGCATTCACCGTCCGTCATTGCGAGCGGAGCGGGCCGAAGGCGGCCGCAGGCCAACCAATCCAGGGATGCATCAACCACCGGATTGCTTCGTCGCTTCGCTTCTCGCAATGACGATGTGATCGAAGTCAGTACCCCTCAATAGCGCCGCAACAGCCCTGCCAGCTTGCCCTGGACCCGGATCTGGTCGGGCCGATAACGCTGCGGGTCATAAGCACGATTGGCGGGGTCGAGCCGGACCATCGCGCCTTCGCGGCGGAAATATTTGAGCGTCGCTTCGCTTTCGTCGACCAGAGCGACGACGATCTCGCCGTCGCGCGCCACGTCGGTGCGGCGGATCAGCGCGTAATCGCCGTCGAGAATCCCCGCTTCGACCATCGAATCGCCCGAAACCTCGAGCGCATAATGGTCGCCGGAGCCGAGCAGCGCGGCGGGGACGGAGAGCATGCTCTGGCCCTCCAGCGCCTCGATCGGCATGCCCGCGGCGATGCGGCCGTGCAGCGGAATCTCCAGCACGTCGTTGGCGGCGATCGGTATATGGCGCGGTGCGGCGGGCGCTGTCTGCTTCTTCACGGGCTTGGCGGCCGCACGCTCGGGCTGCTTCAGCACTTCCAGCGCGCGGGCGCGGTTGGGCAGGCGACGGATGAAGCCGCGTTCCTCGAGCGCGCTGATCAGCCGATGAACCCCCGATTTCGATTTGAGATCGAGCGCCTCTTTCATCTCCTCGAACGAGGGGGACACGCCGGTTTCCTCCAGCCTGTCGCTGATGAAGCAGATCAATTCATGTTGCTTGCGCGTGAGCATCGCATGTTCTCCGATGGAACGAACGAAGAACGTGTAGGAAACATCGGAGGGCGCGTCAAGCCGGAGCCTGATCGGTTGAGGTGGAAGCGCAAAGCGCTGCTTCCGAAAGCGTGAATCGGGCTCTCAACTTATTGCCAAGATTTCCGCCATTTCTCCGGCATCCGCTGCAGAAGCGCCCGCCACACGGACGATCAGCGCGTTGGCAGAGGCGAGCGAGACCATCGCCGCGCTGTCCTGTTCGGTCGCCTGGATCACTTCGCCATTGGCCCACACGCCGCGCAGATATTCGGCGCGGCCGCCGCATGCCGGCAATGGCGCGCCCAGCCTGACGCGATGGGTGGGCGGCAACGGATCGGCTGCGCCCTGCAGCGCGCGCACCAGCGGCAGCAGGAACAATGTCGCGGTGACGAAGGTCGAAACCGGATTGCCGGGCAGCCCGACTATGATCGCGTCGCCAAGCTTGCCGGCGAGCAGCGGTTTGCCCGGCTTCATCGCGATCTTCCAGAAATCGAGCGTCCCGCCGATCGCGTCGAGCACGGGGCGCACCAGATCGTGATCGCCCACCGACGCGCCGCCCGAGGTCACGATGATCTCGGCACCGCGCGCGGCATCGAAGGCGGCGGCCAATGTGTCGAAATCGTCGCGCACGATCCCGCGATCGTCGACGATCGCGCCGTTGGGCTCCAGCATCGCGCGCAGCATGATCGCGTTCGATGCGGGAAGCTGTACGCCAGAGACCGGCTCGCCGGGGAGCACCAACTCGTCGCCCGTCGAGATCAGGGCGACGCGCGGCCGCCGTCCGACGCTCAGCCGACCATATCCGCCCATCGCGGCCAGCCCGATCCGTGCCGCCGTCAGCAGCGCGCCGTGTGCGACGAGGCGCTGGCCCCGTGCGAAATCGCTGTTGGCGGCGCGCACATGCTGGCCATGTCGGCGTGGGCCTTCGCCCGTCAATATCAGCGTGTCGCCGTCGCGCGCCGCCTCTTCCTGGATCAGGATCGTGTCCGCGCCGGCGGGGAGGGGGGCGCCGGTGAAGATGCGCATCGCCTCGCCGCCCGCGATCGCGCCATCGGGCAGCGTGCCGGGCACGCTTTCCCCGGTCACGCGCCATGGGCCGGGTATGTCGGCGAAGGCGATGGCATAGCCGTCCATCGCCGAAAGGTCGGCGGCGGGCTGGCCGCGCGTCGCCGTGCAATCCTCGGCGAGATAACGGCCTGCGGCTTCGCCCAGCGGCAGCGTTTCGGCCGGAAGCGGTGTGGCCAGCGCGAGCAATCGCGTCTGCGCATCGGCGACGGGGAGGAGGGTGCTCATGAGCCGCCACCCACATTGTTCGGGCTGAGCCTGTAAAAGGAGAGGCGGGGCTTCGACAGGCTCAGCCCGAACGGGGCCTGGCGGTCCGCGATCGCTCTCACGCCTTGTAATCGCCCGATTTGCCGCCGGTCTTCGAAACCAGCCGGACCGGGCCGATCTCCATCGATTTATCGACCGCCTTGACCATGTCGTAGATCGTCAGCAGCGCGATCGAGACCGCGGTCAGCGCTTCCATCTCGACACCGGTCTGCCCCGTCGTTCGCACGGTAGCAGTGGCATTCACCCCGCTGGCATCGGGCGCCAGATCGATCGAAACCGAGGATATCGGCAGCGGGTGGCAGAGCGGGATCAGGTCGCTGGTCCGCTTCGCACCCATGATCCCCGCCACCCGCGCGACCGCAAGCACATCGCCCTTCTTCGCCGATCCGTCGCGGATCGCGGCGGCGGCGTCGGCCGACATCGAGATCCGGCCCTTGGCCACCGCTTCGCGTGTGGTGACGGCCTTGTCCGACACGTCGACCATATGTGCCGCGCCCTCGGCGTCGAGATGGGTGAGCCGGCTCATGCCGCGCCGAGCAACCGGCGGGTTGCCGCCTCGACATCGGCCTCGCGCATCAGCGCTTCGCCGACCAGGAAGCAATGGACGCCGTGATCCGCCATCGCATCGAGATCGGCGCTGGAGGTCAGCCCGCTCTCCGCGACGAAGGTGCAGCCTTCGGGCGCACGACCGATCAGTTCATAGGTGCGTGCGAAATCGACGGTGAAGTCGCGCAGGTCGCGATTGTTGACGCCGATCAGCCGCGACCGCAGCGCGAGCGCGCGATCGAGCTCGTCGGCATCGTGCACCTCGACCAGCGCGTCCATGCCCAGCCGGATCGCCTCGGCCTCGATCTCGGCCATTTGCCCGTCGTCGAGCGCGGCGACGATGATCAGGATCGCATCGGCGCCCAAGGCACGGGATTCCGCGACCTGCCAGGGATCGACGAGGAAATCCTTGCGCAGGCACGGGATCGAGGCCGCATCGCGCGCGGCCGCCAGATAGCTGTCGTCGCCCTGGAAATAGGGAACGTCGGTGAGCACGGAAAGACAGGCCGCGCCTGCCGCTTCATAGGCCCGGGCATGGGCCGGTGGATCGAAATCGGCGCGGATCAGGCCTTTTGACGGGCTGGCCTTCTTGATCTCGGCGATCAGCGCATGACCATTCCGGGCCTTGGCGTCGAGCGCCGCGCGAAAACCGCGCGGCGGCGTCTGCGCGGCGGCGCGCGCTTCGATATCCGACAGGCTGGCCTCGGCCTTGCGGCGGGCGACATGGTCGCGCTTGGTGTCGCAGATTTCGGTCAGCTTGTTCATCGAAAGGCGATCCAGCAATCGAGCAGCGCGTTGGCAAGACCATTGTCGAGCACTTCCGCCGCCTCCTCGGCGCCTTCGCGCAGGGTCGCCGCGCGGCCGGCGATCACCAGCGCCACGGCGGCGTTGAGCAGCACGGCATCGCGATAGGGGCCGATCTCTCCCTGGAGAAGTCGGCGTAGCGCCGCTGCATTATAAGCGACATCGCCGCCGCGGATCGCGCTGGTCGGCGCGCGCGGCAATCCGGCATCCTCGGGGGTGATCACGTCACCCACCGCCACGTCGCCGATGCGGAAGACGCGGCTGGGGCCGGCGCCCGACACTTCGTCCAGCCCTTCCTCGCCCGAGACGACGAGCGCGGCGTCGGCACCGAGCCGCGCCAGCGCGGTGCCGTAGATCGGCACATAGTCGGGCCGGGCGATGCCGATGAGCTGGCGGGTGACGCGCGCCGGATTGGCGAGCGGCCCCATCAGGTTGAAGATCGTCCGCCGGCCGATCGTCTTGCGGATCGGATGGATGCGCTTGAGCGCGGGATGATGGTTGACCGCGAACAGGAAACAGATGCCGATCTCGTTCAGCGTCTCTTCCGCGGTCTCGCTGACCCGCGCCAGGTCGAGGCCCAGCGCTTCCAGCGTGTCGGCGGCGCCCGCCTTGCTCGATGCCGCGCGATTGCCATGCTTGGCGACGGGCACGCCGCATGCCGCGATCACGATCGCGACTGCGGTCGAGACGTTGAGGCTGTGATGGCCGTCGCCGCCCGTGCCGCACACGTCGATCGCGCCCGCGGGCGCATCGATCGCGATCATGCGGTCGCGCAGCGCCTGCGCGGCAGCCGCGATCTCGATGCTGGTCTCGCCGCGTTCGGTCAGCGCGATCAGGAAATCGGCGATGGCCTGGTCGGAGACGCGCTGGTCGAGCAGGTCGGAAAAGGCCCGGGCCGCGGTCGCCTCGTCGAAGATGTCGCGGGGATCGGGAAGGCGGAGGATCGTGGTCATGCGCGCGCTTTCACCTCGAGCCCAGCCAATGCCATGAAATTGGCGAGCAGCGTGTGGCCATGCTCGGTGGCGATGCTTTCGGGGTGGAACTGGACGCCATGGATCGGCAATGTCGCATGGCGGAAACCCATCACCGTACCGTCGGGCGCGCGCGCATTGACCCTCAGCGCTTCGGGCAGCCCGTCTTCCGGCACGATCAGCGAATGATAGCGCGTCGCGGTGAAGGGGGAGGGGATGTCGGCGAAGACGCCGCTGCCGTCATGCGTCACCGGCGTGGTCTTGCCGTGCATCAGTTCGGTCGCGCGCACCACCTGACCGCCGAAATGCTGGCCGATCGCCTGATGGCCCAGGCAGACGCCGAGCAACGGCTTGCCCGCATCGGCGCAGGCGGCGACCAGCTCGAGCGAAATCCCCGCTTCATTAGGGGTGCACGGCCCCGGCGAGATCAGGAAAGCGTCGGCGCCGGAGGACAAAGCCTGCCCGGCGGAGATCGCGTCGTTGCGCACCACTTCCACCGGCGCCCCGAGCTCCATCAGATAATGGACGAGGTTCCAGGTGAAGCTGTCGTAATTGTCGATGACGAGGATCATGGCGGATCGGCCTTATCGGCTGAATGCCCGATGGGGAAGCACCTCTGACACCAACCGCCGACAAGAGTCGCTTATCGCAGGTTGGCATGCGCCCGCACGTCCGCGATCGTGGACGCACGGGCTTGCCGCAGGCCGAGTCGATCGGGATGCCGACGGCGATTTTTCAGCAATCGATCGAATTATATGGCCGATCGAAATGGTGGAATGGGGTCGAGATGGTTACGAAGTCGCGTTCCAAATAAAGATGGACCGCATATTTCCGCCATTCATGTATTAACCCATTTTCGGTCAAGTTCATAAAACAAGTCAAAATGGTGTGTAATTGTAGCAACATCCGCCGAAAGTTCAGAAGTGAATTAACCTCTCATATACGACGAAGGAGGAAGATCGACACGTGTTCGAAGGAGTGGGGTCCGTGAGCAACGTGAAGAAAATTGTCTATTCGGCCGACGATATGTCCTGCGCGAACGGGCAAGTTCATATGGCCATGCCAGGGTCGGAACGTAATCGACTGGTCAGCAGCCTGAAGATCGCGACCGCGATCGCACTGATCGGCGGCGGCGCGGGGCAGGCTGCGGCCCAGACTTCGGTGGTCAGCGCCTGTTCCGGGGTCAGCCTGCCACGATCCGTCGTCACCGATATTGCGGGCGATGTGCTCACCCCCGTAATCGGCAAGGTCGAAAACACGCTCAGCCTGCTTACCCTGGGCCTCGTCAATCTCGGTCTGTCCACCTCGCTCAGCAATGCGTCGAAGGGGGGACCGATCAACCTCCTGGCGATCGGCACCGACGGCAAGGCGGTCGACCTGCTGACCAATCCCAATTGCCAGACGACCGCCGATTCCTTCTCGCTCGATACGCCGGCGGGCATCGCGTTCGGCGGCAATCTCATCACAGGCCTGGGCGCCACCGGCCAGACCGCAAGCGCCGGCGACCTGACAGCCATCGCGATCGGCAACAAGGCGAGCACCAGTGCGGGCGCGGTCGGCGCGATCGCGATCGGCCAGGGCGCCAGCGTCACTCATCTCGGATCGAGCGTCGCGCTGGGCATGGGCTCGACCGCGACGGGGGCGACGCTGGGCGACCAGGCTTATCTTGTCGGCGGCACCGCGGCGGCCGAAGTCAATATCGGCGATCGGCGCCTGACCGGCGTGGCCGCCGGCGCGGCCGATACCGATGCGGTCAATGTCGCACAGCTCAAGGCCGCGACGGCGGGCGCGCTCGGCGACGCGCTTCAGTTCAACGCCGGGGTCAGCGCCTATGACGCGGAACGCGCGGGTGCGCCGACGAAGATCACCAATGTTGCCGCCGGCACTTTGAGCGCGGCGAGCGACGATGCGGTCAATGGCGCGCAATTGTTCGCGACCAACACGCAGGTCTCGACCAACACCACCAGCATCAACAATCTCGATATCCAGGTCGGCACGCTCCAGGACGACGCGCTTTTATATAATTCGAAGATCGGCACTTATGATGCCGCGCGTGGGGGCACGCCCACCGGTATCGCCAATGTCGCGGCCGGCGCGCTCGGCGTGTCGAGCACTGATGCGGTCAACGGATCGCAATTGTTCGCGACCAATAATCAGGTTTCGACCAACACGACCAATATCGCGGGCAACACCACCGCGATCTCCAATATCGATATCGAGCTCGACGCCCTGAGCGCGCTTGCCGTCAAATATGATGGCGCCGGCATGGACGTCGTGACTTTCAAGGGCGCGGGCGGCACCCGGCTGACCAGCGTGGCGGCAGGCACGCTCGACGCTCTGTCGACCGATGCGGTCAACGGATCGCAGCTGTTCGCGACCAATCAGCAACTCGGCACCAACACCACCAATATCGCCAATCTCGATGTGGAGGTGAATGCGCTGCAGAGCGACGCGCTCCAGTATAATTCGAAACTTGGGGCCTATGACGCCGCGCGCTCGGGCACGCCGACGAAGATCGCGAATGTCGCGGCCGGTGCGCTTGGCGTGTCGAGCACCGATGCGGTCAACGGCGCGCAACTCTTCGCGACGAACAGCCAGGTTTCGACCAACACGACCAATATCGCGGGCAACACCACCGCGATCTCCAATATCGACATCGAACTCGACGCCTTGAACGCGCGCGCGGTCCAATATGACGGCGCGGGCATGGATGTCGTGACCTTCAAGGGGGCGGGCGGCACCCGGCTGACCAGCGTGACCGCGGGCACGCTCAGCGCCGCCTCGAC
>JASBTC010000199.1 GCA_030148625.1 Sphingobium sp.
CACCAGCTTCACGGTGAAAAGGCTGAGCGACGCGCCGGTCGAGGTGCTTGTGCGCGAAGGCATAGTCGATGTCCGCCAGCCCGCCGCGACGCGCGCGGTGCGGATGACCGCCAATATGCGCATCGTCGCCGGCAATGCGACGATGCCCGCGCGGCCGATCGAGATCGCGCAGACCGAGGTCGACCGCGAAACCGCCTGGCGCAGCGGCCGGATCGCATTCGAGGGCGAACCGCTGGCGCAGGCCGTCGCCGCATTCGGACGCTATAGCGACACCCGGATCATCATCGAGGATCCCGGCATCGGCCGCGAGGAGATCACCGGCCTGTTCGCGACGAACGATCCCGTGACCTTTGCCAAGGCGGCAGCGGCCAGCCTCGAACTCAAGGCGACGATCGGGCCCGGCGAGGTGAGGTTGTCACGCTGAGGCTTCGCCCCGTTCCCTCTCCCCCTTCAGGGGGAGAGGGTGATCGAGCACAGCGAGATCGGGAGAGGGGGGAGTTGGGCGCTGCCTTGGCGCTGGCGCTCGATCCTGCCCCGACGTCCCCCTCTCCCCCTGAAGGGGGTGAGGGGGAAGGAAGGGCCATCGCCCGCTTGTCATCCACTCGCGGGTCCAGATCGCTTCCATATTATGTTTCAAATTTTTTTCATCCGTGGATAGCGGATTTGAATTTCACCGCGCGTCTAGGTCCGAACGCCCGCACCAAGCGGGCTCGGGGGGGACCGAAATGACACGGCTGAAGACCAGATCGACCTTTGCAATCACCTGCGCGATCGCGAGCCTCGTGCTTGCGCAACCGGCTGTTGCGCAGCAGCGTAATTTCAACGTGCCGGCGCAGGATGCCCGGCAGGCCATTCCCGAATTCGCCCGGCAGGCGGGCATCCAGATCTCGGCACCGACGGGCCGGATGCGTGGCGTGCGGACCCGGGCGATCAAGGGCAATATCGACGCGCGCGCGGCATTGCGCGCGATGATCGCAGGCACCGGACTGTCGATCGCGAGCGACGACGGATCGATGATCGTCCTGAAATATAAAAGCGCGCCACAGCCCATCTCCGCGCCGACGGCCGTGGAGGCGGGGCCCGAAACCGCCGCCGCGGATCCGTTCGAGGACAGCGAGATCATCGTCACCGCGAGCAAGCGCAGCGAGCGGCTGCTCGACGTTCCCTTTTCGATCACCGCGCTGCGCGCCGATACGCTGACGCGCAACGGCGAAGTCCGGCTGGAGGATTATGCGGCACGCGTTCCCGGGCTGAACGTCTCCAACGACGCGGCCGGTGGCGCGCAGTCCTCGGTCAGCATTCGCGGCGTCACCACCGGCAGCGGCAATCCGACGGTGGCGGTCTATATCGACGATACGCCGGTCAGCGGCAGCACCTTTTTCGGCGGCGGCAGCTCGATCCCCGATCTCGACCCCAATGATCTCGATCGGATCGAAGTGCTGCGCGGGCCGCAGGGAACGCTGTATGGCGCGAGCAGCCTGGGCGGGCTGATCAAATTCGTGAACAAGGCGCCCAATTTCGACCGGGTTACCGGCCGTGTCGAAGTGGGGGCGACGCAGATCGACGGCGGCGATCTGGGCGTATCGGCCCGCGGCCGGGTCAATTTGCCGCTCAGCGAGAAAGCCGCACTGACCGCCAGCGGCTTCTACCGTGAGGATCCGGGCTTTCTCGACGATCCCAGCCGCGGCACCACCGATCGGAACAGGACGCTCTATCATGGCGGCCGGGTGGCGCTGGCGCTCAAGCCCAGCGAGACCATCACCGTCAATCTCTCCGCGCTGCATCAGAAGATCCGAAATCGCGGCAATCCCGTCATCGACGTCGATCCCGTGACCGGCCGGCCGATCGGCGATGGCCTGCAAACCGGAACCGTGCCCGGCACCGATATCGCACGATCGACGTTGTGGTTGTTCGATCTGGCGATCAAGGGCGATTTCGACGGCTTCGATATCGTGTCGGACACCAGCTATAGCCGCCGGCGCTTTGCGAGCGTGGTCGATTATTCGCCTGTCCTGGGGCCGCTGATCACGCAGTTCTTCGGCGTGCCCAATGCCGGTGCCGGCCTGGTCAGCAACATCAGCGCGAACAAATTCACGCAGGAATTGCGCGCGACGTCGAACTCGACCGGGCTGTTCGGCTGGCAGGTCGGCGCTTTCTACACGCGGGAATCGGCCGCGATCTACCAGACGACGACCAGCGTCGATGCGACGACGGGCGCCGAGCTTCCCGGCATCCCGCTGCTGCTGGCCGCCAGTGCGCCGGCGAAATATGAGGAGATTGCGGGCTTCGCCAATCTGACGCTCAATCTGAGCGATCGTTTCGATGTCCAGGCCGGCCTGCGCTACAGCCATAACAGCCAGCACTCGGTTTCGGCCACCGACGGACTGTTGATCGGATCGAGTTCGATACCGGCTGCATCTTCGGAAAATCAGCTGACTTTCTCGATCAATCCGCGGTTCCGGATCAGCAATACGCTGATGGCCTATGCCCGGGTGGCGTCCGGCTTTCGGCCCGGCGGCCCCAATGTCGGGCTGACCGGCAATCTGGCGACCTATGGCGCCGACAAGGTGATCAATTACGAGATCGGCACCAAGGCCGATCTGTTCGATCGCGCGCTCAGCCTGGAGCTGGCGGCGTTCCTGATCGACTGGAAGGATGTCCAGATCCGCGGGACCGATGCGGTGACGGGGATCAACTTCTACACCAATGGCGGCAGCGCCCGCAGCAAGGGCGTGGAAGGATCGTTCGTCTATCGCCCCGTGCGGGGTCTGACCCTGAACGGCAACATCGCCTATACCGACGCCTATACGCGCGCCGCGACCCCGCCGCCCACCTTCGCCGATGCTGGCGATCCGCTGCCCAATACGCCGAAATGGGCGGGGCTGGTCGGCGCCGAATACAGCTTTCCGCTCGCCGAAGCCTGGAACGGTTATGTCGGCGCCAATTTTCGCCATGTCGGCCGGCGCTTCAGCACATTCGCCGCCAACGCGGCCGAACAGCGCTTCGTCCTGCCGGCCTATGAAACCGTCGATCTGCGCGCGGGGCTGACGCATGACGGCTATTCGATGGATGTCTTCGTCCGCAATGTCGGGGACAAGCGTGCCTATCTTACCGGATCGACGGTCGGGCCGATCCAGCGGGCCGCGATCATCCAGCCGCGCACCTTTGGCGTGGCTCTGTCGAAGACATTCTGAATCTGATCCAAATCGGTTCGTAGTGATAGGAATAAATAACCGAAATAGCTCCACATCTCTCATCCGGCGTACGGGCGGGAGATGTGGAGCCGATCGGACGGAGGGGTTCCAACGATGAAGAGAGTTGTACGATTCCGCCTGGCCTGCCTGCTGGCCGCGACGACCTGGTCGCTGGCGGCCAATGCGCAGGATCAGGCGCCGGCCCCTGTTCCGCAGGCGATCGGCGATTATCACATGCATATCCAGGGGCCGGCGATCACCGCCGATCTCAAGCGGATGAAGGCCGCCAAGCCCGAAATCTTCGCCGGCATGTCCGACGATCTGATGAAGGAGCGCAGCGGCGCCGACGCGCTGGCGGTGCTCGACAAGGCCGGGGTGCGCCAGGGGACCTTGCTGTCGGTCGCCTATATGTTCGCATCGCCGCTGATGCAGCCGGCGCCCACCGACATGCCGGCGCTGACGCGTCAGGAGAATGCCTATAATGTCGCGGCCGGGCTGGCGTCTCACGGCCGGCTCCAGGCGTTCATCTCGGTCAATCCGCTCGCCTCCAACGCGATGGACGAACTGGAATATTGGCGCGACCGGCCGGGGGTGAGCGGGCTGAAGCTGCATCTGGCCAATAGCGGTTTCAATCCGCGTTCGCCCGCCGATATCGAAAAGCTTGCCGGGGTCTTCGCCTTTGCCGGGCGCAATGCGCTGCCGATCGCGATCCATGTGCGCAACGCCAAGGATTATACCGCGGACGATGCGCACGCCTTTATCGACAAGGTGCTGCCGGGCATGGGCGACGTGCCCGTCCAGATCGCGCATGGCGGCAGCTGGGGCGAGCTCGACCAGGTCACGGTCGACGTGCTTTCGCTCTACGGCGATGCGATCGGGAAGAAGGCCAGGGGCACGAAGAATCTGAGGATCGAGCTGGCGCTGGTCGTCGTGAACGACAAGACCGATCCGGCGCTGGCGGCGTCGTTCGTCAAGGTGATGCGCCGGATCGGCATGGACCGCTTCATCCTGGGTTCCGACTGGCCCGCCATCTACACGCCCGACGCCTATTATGCGCTACTGCGCACGCAGCTGCCGCTCGAGCCGGCGGAGTGGGCGGTCATTTTTGGCAATGAAGCGCCCTATTTCAAGCATCCCAGAAAGCACTGACCGCAGCCCGTTCGGGGCGACGAAACCTCATGTTCAAGGATATCCACGCATGAAACATCTGTTGCTTGCGGCGGCCGCATTGTGCCTGCCCGCCGCCGCCTATGCGGATACGACCGTCATCCATGCCGGACGCTTGATCCAGGAAGCGGGAAAGCCGGTGCTGACCGAGCAGAGCGTGATCATCGAGGACGGCGTGATCACGGCGGTAAAGCCGGGCTATGAAGCGGCGGGCAAGGTGGTCGACCTGTCCTGCTGCACGGTGATGCCGGGGCTGATCGACATGCACACCCATGTCACCTTGCTGGTCAACATGGCGGATCCGCAAGGATCGCTGCTGCGTGCGAATACGCGGCGGCGTTCGGCGCTGGCGCTGGAGGCGCTGCCGACGGTGCGCGCGATGCTGACCAACGGCTTCACCACCGTCCGCAACCTCGGCGATCCGGCGGGCGTGACCTATGATATCCGCGACGCGATCGCGCGCGGTGCGGTGGAGGGGCCGCGCATCGTCGCGGTGCAGCCGCAATTCAATGTTTCGGGCGGCGATTATGATCCGGTCACCTTCGCGCTGCGCGACGGGCTGGACGATGTGATCGCCGATACCGGCGGGCTGTGCGACGGTGCAGACGATTGCCGTCGCGTGATCCGCAGGGAAGTCCGCGCCGGCGCGGATGTGATCAAGCTGCGTTTCGCAGCACCTCCCTTCATGGACCCCAAGGTCGCGTCCTACGAATATCCCGACGAGATCAAGGCGATCGTCGAGACCGCGCATCACCTCAATCGCAAGGTGGCGGCGCATGTCAGCTCGCCCGAAACCGTGCGCATGGCGGTGGAGGCGGGGGTCGATACGATCGAGCATGGGCCGGTGACCGCGGAGAATGTCGCGCTGATGAAACGGCACGGCACGCGTTTCACCCCGACATTGCTCGCCGCCTATGTCGCGGGTGCGGTGGTGAAGGAGATGCTCAAGCGCGATCTTTATGCCGAGCATGTCGCCGGCCTGAAACAGGCCTATGCGGCGGGCGTCCCGATCCTGTTCGGCAGCGATCTCGGCGTTTTCGGGCCCGAGCGCGTCCATGAGGAATTCGACCATATGGTGCGCTCGGGCATGACTCCGGCCGATGCGCTGCGTTCCGCGACGATCAATGCCGCGGACGCGCTCGGCATGGCCGACACGCTCGGGACGATCGCGCCGAAGAAGCAGGCCGATATCATCGCGGTCGCCGGCGATCCGCTGTCCGACATCGCGACCATGGGCAAGGTGCTGTTCGTGATGCGCGCGGGGAAGGTGTATAAGGACGAGGCACCGAAGCGCTGAGGTGGACGCGCAGTGGGCGGATAAAAATTCCTGGCCAGAGTACGTCATCCCAGCTTTCGCTGGGATGACGGTTTGGGTTGTACATCTCTCTATTGGCGGCTTTCGCGTCTTCGCATGAAACTCTCCCCGCGGTTCGGCGAGCGGCCTGCGCCCGCTATCGGAGGACGCCGTTGTTGCTTTCCGGCCCCGATCGCCTAAATGGGGGCAGCTATCGTCGCCTGCGACGGAAATGACGCTCCCTGGGCGGACCCTTCCTGTTCACGCTTCCTGGCTCCGTGCGCTGCCGCGCGCGGACAATGCATCCATTGTGAAGGGAAGAGCCGTGGCAAAAGAGGAACTGCACACGTTCGACGGGCAGATCGACGAGATCCTTCCCGACGGCCGCTTTCGCGTGCTGCTCGAGAATGATCATAGTATAATCGCCTATACGGCCGGCCGCATGCGGAGAAATCGCATCCGTTCGGTCGTTGGGGATCGCGTACAGGTCGAGATGACGCCCTATGACATCACCAAGGGACGGATCATCTATCGCGAACGCACGCCCGGATCGGGCTTTGGCGGTCCGCGTGGCGCGCGACGGCGCTGAATGAGAAAGGAGAAACATGGCATCGTATAAAGACCCGGGTTTTAACGAACGTACCGCACTCGCCCGGCAGGCGAAGCAGAAGGCGCTCGACATGCTGCGCGCCAAGCCCGTTCCGACCGAGGCGGAACTCGCCGAACGTGCCGCCGCACAGCTGAAGCGCGAGGCGGCGGAAGCCGAGAAGCGCGAAGCCAAGCGTCTGCGCGACGAAGCGCAGAAGGCCGAGCGCGCCGCGCGTGCGGCCGCAGCAGCACAGGCCGAAGCCGATGCCGCCGCTGCTGCGCTGAGGACCGAAGCCGAGAAGAAGGCGGAGCGCGACGCGCGTTACGCCGCGCGCAAGAACCGCAAATAATCGCGCGGGCTACCAGCCCGTGTGCAAATCCTCGGCCAGGCCGCGTATTGCGGCAGCGACCAGTTCACCACCCGCTTCAGGCGTTGCCTGAAGCGGGTCTGAGCCCATGCGGCCGTCGGGATGACGCCGCCTGAAATCGGCGGCTTCGCGGACCGGCCCACTCGGCGCGACCGCCGGATCGCACACCGCCTGCTTGATCTGGTCGGGATAGCGCCATTGGGTGATCGCGATTTCCGATGGTGTCGCATGGCTGCCATGCGCGGTCGGGAATTGCCGCCCGGCGAGCGCCGTCACCCCGGGAAGATCCCACCAGTTGCGCAGGCGCAAAGTATAACCGAGATCGCGGCGGGCGAAGCTCGCCTCCGCATAGATTTCCGAGAATGCCGCTTCGATCGATGCGACATTGCCGCCATGTCCGTTGAGGAAATAGAGGCGGGTGAAGCCGTGCGCGGCGAGCGAGCGCGCCCAATCCCCGATCGCGGCCATGAATGTGGAGGGGCGCAGCGAGATCGTTCCGGCAAAGCCCAGATGGTGTTGCGCCATGCCGATGTTGAAGGTCGGCGCGACGAGGATGTCGGCCTCGCGCTGCGCTTCGTGCGCGATGATCTCCGGGCATAGCCAGTCGGTGCCGAGCAGCCCGGTCGGGCCATGCTGCTCGTTCGAACCGATCGGGATCACGACGGTCTGCGAGCGTTCGAGGAATGTCGCGATCTCGGGCCAGGTCGACATGTGAAGCAGCATGATGGGTCCTTTTCAGGCTTTGGAATCGGTCGCGCGGGGACGCCCGGCATGCGCCGCGAGTGCCGCGCCGGTCACGACCAGCGCACAAGCGGCGGCGAGCTGCGCGCTCGGCGCGGCATGGCCGGTGAGCACGAGCAGGCACGTGGACAGGACGGGCGTGGAGAAAGCGAGGATGCCGAGCAGGCCGACCCGGCCATGTTTCGTGCCGAGATCCCAAGCCAGGAAGGCGAGGCCGAACGGCCCGATGCCGATCGCCAGCACGAGCAATGCCTGTCCGTTGCCGGGCCAGGTCATCGGCGTGCCGCCGATCGCGAGCACCGCAAAACCGATCAGCGCGACCAGCCCGAATATGCCGACCAGCGCCTCGCTCGGGATCGCGGCGAAGCGCGCATTGCGGATGCTGTAGCAGGTCCAGACGATCGCCGCGGCGAGCGCGGCAACATGGCCCCAGCTGGGCCTGGCGAAGCCGCCGGGCTGGTAGAGCAGCAGCGCCACGCCGGCAAAGCCGATGAGTGCGCCGGGCAGGGTGCGCAGGATCCGCGACCGATCGGCGAAGACGGCGATGAGCAGCGGCCAGAGATAATTGACGAGATTGGCCTCCGCCGCGGGGGCCGAGCGCAGCGCCTGGAAATAGAGGAGGTGATAGCCCGCCAGCGACAGGCCGGCCTCGATCACGAAGGCGCGCGGCAGCCGGCGGATGTCGAGCGACGCCGCACGCCCCGTCGCGATCAGCCAGGCCGCGCCGGCGACGAACGCGACGGCGAAGCCCGCGGTCATGAGCTGGAGCGAGCCATAGGCGGTCACCCCGATGCTGAGCGTGGCGAGCCCCGCCCAGAGCAGGATGGCGACGGCCCCGATCGCAGTGGCTGGTCCGGTGGAAATCATGCCGCGTCGAAACCCGCCAACCGCCCCCGCCGTCAAGCGGAATCGGTGGATCGTGCGAATGTATGTGGGGTGAAGTGATCCATCGGGCTGACATCTGTCCTATGTCATTCCCGCGAACGCGGGAATCCAGTGGCATAGAGCTCGATGATCGGCATCGTCTGGATTCCCGCGTTCGCGGGAATGACAGGGAGGAGGTTTCTCGCTTGAGGCGGACCGCCGTTAGCGCTCGTTGGTGAAGCGCTTTACCTTGTTGGGCAGATCCTTGCCCTTGCTGCGCCGCGACGGCAGCTGCACCGGATGTTTCTTTTTCCATTCGGCCCAGGTCATCGGGCCGTCCGGCGTTTCGATGATACGGTCGTCCAGCGACTCGCTCACATCAACCTCCGCTGCGGCTGGCGCCGCTTATTTGCTGGCGATCTGGTCCGCCTCGACGCGATATTGCTCGCGGACGAACGCGCGCGCGGCGGTCTGGGTCTTGAAGCTGTCTTCCAGCATCTCGCTCGACACGAGCGGATAGCCCTGGGAATTATAGCGGGTCGTCCGCACGGTGACGCGAAACACGCCCGCTTCATCCTTGGCAACGAGATAGGGGCGGACGGCGGTTCTCGACATGGAAGGCTCCTGGGACTGGATGATTTGCGACGACGTCATCGCAGTCGCAAACGGGAGCCAGCGCTGCCCTTATGCGATCGGCGCACCCTCGGGCGCGCCTGTACGACCTCTGTGGGCGCTTCGGCCGCTTTGCGCAAGTGCATGGCGGGTCAAGCCCCGTGCATTCGCTGCATGTGTACCGGTCGCGGCGGGCGCCTCGCCTATTTTTCGATCACGACATGCGTCGCATAATCGCTTCTGACGGTTTCGGTCACGCGGTAGCCGAGCGCAGGCAGGTCCAGCCCCGCGAACAAGGCCTCGCCGCGGCCGAGCAGCACCGGCGCGATTGCGAGATGCATCTCGTCGACCGCGCCGGCCCGGAGATATTGGCGCACGGTATCGGCGCCGCCGCCGATCTTGACGTCGAGATCGCCTGCGGCTTCGCGCGCACGCTCCAGCGCCGCATCGATGCCCTCGGTGACGAAATGGAAAGTCGTTCCGCCCGCCATCTCGATCGATGCGCGGGGATGATGGGTCAGAATGAAGGTGGGCGCGTGATAGGGCGGATTGTCGCCCCACCAGCCTTTCCACCCGTCGTCCGGCCAATCGCCGCGGCTGGGGCCGAACATGTTGCGGCCCAGGATGAAGGCGCCGAATCCGTCCATCGAACGATGGGCGAACTGCTCGTCGACGCCGTCGCTGCCGCCGCCCTCGCCGAACATGGTGCGGAACGTGCGCGTGCCGAAGGCCCATTGATGAAGCTCGGTGCCGCGCTTGCCCAGCGGATCCTCCAGGCATTGATCCGGGCCCGCGCCGAATCCGTCGAGCGAGATCGAAAAGCCGGCGACGCGAACCTTGCCCATGACACTCTCCAGTCTGATTGTATATTGCAACTGGTTGCGCGTAACGAAACTGATTGTATGTTGCAAGTGGTAATGACCATCATCCGCTCCGGCTGCCCCATCAATCTCACCATCGAGCTGCTCGGCGATCGCTGGACGCTCGTCATCATCCGCGACATCATGTTCGGCAATCGCCGCCATTTCCGCGAAATGCTCACGCGATCCGATGAGGGGATCGCGTCGAACATCCTGGCCGACCGGCTGAAACGGCTGGTCGATAACGGCCTGCTCACCCGCGGTGCCGATCCGACGCATCGCCAGAAGGCGATTTACAGCCTGACCGAAAAGGCGATCGACCTGGTGCCGATGCTGGTGGCGATGGGCGCGTGGGGGCGCCGCCATCTGCCGGTCACGCCGCCGCTCGCGATCCGGCAGCAATTGCTCGAGGAAGGCGGCCCGGCTTTATGGGCGGCGTTCATGGCCGAGCTGCGTCATTACCATCTCGGCACGCCGCTGCCCGAGGGGCATGAGAATGTGCTCGACCGGCTCACCGCCGAATTCCAGCGAGTCATGGCGGAGCAGGCGGAAATCGAGACGGATTGATCTCGCACGAAGACGCGCGTGCGGAGCGCCTATTTCAGCACCATTCCCGGCGTCCATCCGCTTTTGGCAAGGAAGGTTTTGGCGTCGCTCATTTCGATGATGTCGCGCAGCGCGGCGCGCTTGTCCGCGGCGCGCTGATAATAGGCCTTGGCGATCCGATAGCCGACCCAATAGCCGAGATCGCCTGGCCGCTCGGGCGTGCCACGGCCATTGTACAGCCAGTCGGATCCCAGCGCCTTCCTGTCCTTGTCCGCGAGAAAGGCGGTTTCCAGTGCCTTTTCCCGCCCCTTGGTCGCGGTGATGAGGTGGCGATAGCTGACCGAGCCCGAAATCAGTTCGCCGACGAATTCGGCGGCGCCTTCGATCAGCGCGGCGGTCAGCACCGTCGCGTCGGGATCCTCCACCTGCGCGGCGGGTTGCTGCACATGCGCATATTCGTGCGCGATGACGTAGACGAAGCGATCCTCCGGATCGGGCTCCATGAAATCGAAGGCGCACAGGGTCTCGAGCCCGATCATCACGCCCGAGGCATTGGCCGTCCCGCCGGTCTTGCCGCGGCCGACAGCGAGCGTCACCGGGGGATAGATGCCCTTTGGATAAAGCGCGGCAAGCTTCGCCAGGGCAGGGGCGAGCCGGGCGGTCACCCTGGGCAGCACTGCGGTGCAGCGCCGCGCATCGGCGAACATCGCCGGGCGCTCGGCGATGGCGGCGGCCATGCGTTCACCGGTGAAATTCCGCAGCCGCGCGAATTCGGCCAGCCCGGTGCTGCCCTTGTCGAGATAGTCGTGCTGGAGCTGTTCCGCCGTCGGCTTGCCGCCCGCCGCATCATAGATGGCGTAGAAGCGGGTCACATCGTCGATGCGGATCTCGGGGCCGCTGGAGGCCTGCGGCGCGGCGCCTGTCAGGAGCGGCGCGGTGGCCAGAATCAGAAGCAGCGCGGCGCGTTTCGCGATGGTCTTTGTCATCGCGGCGGACACTGTCCGGCACACCCGATCGGGTCAAGCCGCCATGTCCGCCCGAGGCTTCCAGATCGGTCAGGCGGCTGCCTCCATCTCCAGCAGATGGCGCTTGCGTTCGACCCCCCAGGCATAGCCGGAGAGCGAGCCATCGCTGCGCACCACACGATGGCAGGGGATCGCGACCGCGACATGATTGGCCGCGCAGGCCCCCGCCACCGCCCGGACAGCCCTGGGCCGGCCGATCCGGCTGGCGATCTCGGCATAGGTCGCGGTCTTGCCGACCGGGATATCGCGCAGCGCCTGCCACACCCGTTGCTGGAACGCGGTGCCGCGCACGTCCAGCGGGAGGTCGAGGCCCAGGGCAGGCGCTTCGACAAAGCCGACGGCGCGCGCCACCAATTGCTCATAATCCCTGTCGCCGCCGATCAGGCGCGCATTGGGAAAGCGATCCTGGAGATTGCGTGCCAGAGCGTCGGGATCGTCGCCGATCAGGATCGACACGACGCCCCTTGCGCTCGATGCGACGAGGATCGCGCCCAGTGAGGATTGTCCGATCGCGAAACGAATATCTTCGTGCATGCCACCCTCCCGGTATCTGGTCGGCGTCATGCCGAGCATCTGGGTCGATTGTTCGTAGAACCGGCCGCTGGAGCTGAAGCCGGCATCGTAGATGGCCTCGGTCACGGAGCGGCCCCTGGCCAGGCCTTCGCGGATCCGGGACGCCCGGCGGGCAGCGGCATAGGCCTTGGGCGTAAGACCGGTCGCGGCCTTGAACAGCCGATGGAAATAACTTGTGCTCAGACCGGCGATGCCCGCGAGTTCGCCAAGCGATGGCTGTTCTTCGCTTTGCTCGATCAGCCGACAGGCCTTTTCGACCAGCTTCGTGTTCTCGATGTCCTGCGGGATTCCGTCGGGGTTGCAGCGCTTGCACGCTCTGAAGCCCGTCGCCCTGGCTTCGGCCAGGCTGTTGTACAGGCTGACGTTGATCGGATTGGCGTGCCGGGACGGGCAGGATGGACGGCAATAGATGCCGGTGGTCGAGACCGAGTACCAGAATATGCCATCTGCCGAGCGATCGCGCGCGAGCACGCGTGCCCAGCGCGGGTCCATCTCTATTGCGGTCATATCGCTTTCGCGATCTTCGGATCGTGTCGCCATCACCGGCTCTCCCATTTTCATGATCGTCATTATGGCGGTCGCGTTCGAGCGCGCGCTCCGTCCCTTGCTTTCAAACTCATGTCCGAACCGGTGCCTGATGCGATGACCGCCGCCGGATGGCCGACGGCGGTCACGCGATCACGCCGCGCGGATGAGGCCGAGCTGCGTCAGCGCGGCCACGCCGTCATCGAGCCCGATCTCCGACACGATCCTGCCGTTCTCGAGCTTCAGCACCGTCGTGCCGGTGAAGCGCATCGTCCGGCCGGTATTCGCCGGAAGGCCGCCGATCAGGAAATCGTCGAATGCGGGACCGCTATGGGTGCCGCCGCCTTCCCATTGGCCGACGACATAGTCGCCTTCGGCGATCAGGTCGGTCACGCCCCAGAAATTGAGGTCGGGAAACGCTTCGCGGAAATCGGTCATGAACGCCTTGATGTCGGCATGACCGCGACGGGGTTCGTGAAGCGAATATTGGAGAAGCATATCGGGCGCCGCCAAGTCGTCGACAATGGAAAGATCGCAGGTCTCGCCCCAGAAGTGCGTGAACCAGCGACCGACAATGGCTTTGTTGTCGCTTTCTTTGGACATGTTCCGTCTACCTTTGAATTGACTTTGCTGAGATCGGCGCTGTCCCTGGAGGCAGTCGCCGGATTTCGGTTTATGGCGGGCAGACGGTCGTCAAACTCCGATTCTTGTTTCGGTATCCAATAGATGCTGGCGTGATCGTTCCGGGAGGTGTTGCCGGCATCCCGCCATGACGGGATGCCGGTTGTCCGTTCAGGCGGCCGCGGCGAGCGTGGGCGGCGCGATGCCGTCGATCCGTACGCGTGCGGCGGCCAGAGCCTCATCCCGCTGCTCCGGGCCATAGGCAACGCCTTCCGCGACGATGATCTCCGGGTCGGCGATGCCGATAAAGCCCAGCATCGCCCGCAAATGGCTTTCGGCATGTTCGTTCGACGCACCGGGGCTGCTCTCCCCTAAAAGCCGCCGCGCGAGGCGGCGACGATGACCCGCTTGCGTCCGGCCAGCCCCTCGACGCCGTCGGGACCATAGCTGAAGGTCTGTCCGGCGATCAGGATATGATCGAACCAGCTTTTGAGCTGGGACGGGATACCGAAATTGTACATCGGTGCACCGATCACGACGATGTCGGCGGACAGGAACGTGTCGAGCACGCCCTTGCCGTCGTCGGATGCGAAGCGGTCGAGCGTCAGATGCGGCAGGGGATCGGCGGCCAGGTCGTGCCGGACGACCTCGATCGTGGGATCCAGGCTCGTCAGATGTGCGACGATCGCGGCGGAGATGACGCGGCTGGCCGAACCATCGGCCTGAATGGAGGAATCGAGATGCAGGAGTTTCATAAGGGGGCTGTCCAAACTGGTTCAGTGACCCCAATTAGCTATGAAGCCCGCGGGAACGGGCCAAGAACGCATATTTTTGAGGCCTAGTCACATGCAGATGACCACCCCGGAGCGCGGCCATCAGAATTGCGGAGCGATCGCCGGACATCTGGCGCGGTTCGGCGATCGCTGGACGCTTCCGGTGGTGGTGACGCTGCGCGAGGGACCGTTGCGGTTCAACCAGTTGCGTCGCGCCGTCGCCGGAATCTCGCAGCAGATGCTGACCCGCACGCTGCGCGCGCTGGAACGGGACGGCATGGTCAGCCGCACCGTTCATCCCACCGTACCGCCGCAGGTGGAATATGCGCTGACCGAACTCGGTATCTCGCTCGCCGAACAGGGCGTGCAACTCGGCGGCTGGGTTCAGACGCACATAGACGAGATCGAACGGTATCGCGGTGCATTCGATGCAGGGGACGGCTGATTGCGGCAGGGGCAGGCGCCGCTTTCGGCAGCCGGATCAAGCCGCTATGGAATGTTTGCGATCATCAGCGGATCGATATGGGGAGGCCAGACGTGGATATTCCGGACGACATCTTCACCGAGCCCGAGGACGTCGACGCCGAGACGCTGGCCAATCTGGGCCCTTTGCGTCGACTGGCGGGCATATGGGAAGGGCATCGCGGCGTCGATCTCAACCCCAAGGCCGAGGGGCCGGAGCAGCGGGACTATTATGAACGCATCGAGATGCAGCCCATCGATCCCCAGGCCAATGGACCGCAACTCTTCTACGGGCTGCGCTATCACGTCCATATCAACACCCGGGAAGAGGCGATCGCGTTCCACGACCAGGTCGGCTACTGGCTTTGGGAGCCGGCGACGGGGCTCATCCTGCAAACCCTGGCGATCCCGCGCGGACAGATCGCGATCGCGGCCGGCCATGCCGGGCCCGACGCCACCAGGCTGGTGCTGAAGGCCGAGCGCGGACAGACCGAATATGGCATCTGCTCGACGACATTCCTCGAGCTTGTCTTCCGGACCGATTCCTACAGCATCCAGGTCGATTTCCATGACGATGGCTCGTGGAGCTATATTTCCGACACGAGCCTGATGGTGCGCGGCCGCGATGAGCCTTTCCTGCATCGCGACAGGAACACGCTGGTGAAGATCGCCGAGCCCGACCTCAATCCATGGGCACGGATCATCCGCGACGGAAAAAAGGCCTGACCGGGAACAGCGGCATGTCGCGCGATCCGACGGGCTTGCTGTGCCCATATGCGAATAAGGACCCATTGATCCCATGAGATTTCGCGCTGGCTTGCCCGCCATTCTGCTTGGCCTGCTGACCGTCCCTGCGCACGCCAATGACGATGTCGCGGACGAGTTCGATCCGTCGAGCCTGACGCTTCCCGACATCATCGCGTGCAAGCTGAAGGATGTGCCGAGCTGGAACGGCTTCGCGATCTGGTTCAACGACAATGAGGAGGCCAGGCGGCATTACGGGATGACCGCGGTCAAGGGCGGCAATCCGTTCCTTTCCGAATATCGCCTCGCCACGCCGGTCACGGTGTTCGGCCGGACCACCGACCGGGTCGCCTTCAGCAATTCGGGCCTGATGGCGGTCCTGTCCGATACGACACCGCAGGCGCTGGCAAAGGAACTGGAGGTTGCGCCGGTGATCGACACATCCGGCAAATATATGGGGCAGCGGATGATCGTCGAAGCGCCCTTCGATGGCGGATCACTGATCTTTCAGGGAACGACCCGGATTTCGCTCAATATCTCGACGGTCACTTCGCACCCCGGTAAGGTGCTGGCCGGGTGCAGCTATGTGATCGACATCAAGGATTGAGCGGGGCAGGGGCCGCACAAGGCCGACCCCCCAGCCTCTGATGAGGCGCTTTCAGACGTCCGGATCTCGCAAGGACAGGATTGACGACCGGGTGCGCACGACCTAGGGGCTCATTTAGATATGGTATAACATCACATGTGTCGTGGATCGGGTCGGGGGGAAGTTTCTTGCAGAAACTGGTTTTTAGTACGCTGTCCGCGCTCTCGCTCATCGGCGTCTGCGCATCGCCCGCCGCGGCGCAGCAGACGACGACGGCGGATGGGGCGGAGGGCGATCGGGTGCGCGACGACGAGCCCGTATCGGCCGACATCGTCGTCACCGGCTCGCTGATCCGCGGCCTGCCCCGGGAATATGTCGCCAGCCCGGTCTATACCCATGACCAGGCGGATATCGTGCAATCGGGATCGGGCGCGCTGTCCGAATACATGCTCACCATCCCGCAGAATTTCACCGGCGATCTCAGCGAATTCGCGACGACCGGCGCGGGCATCGGCAGCCCGCTGGGTGACGCGACGACCTATAACCAGTTTGACGGCTTTTCGGGTTTCGCGCTGCGCGGCCTCGCTTCGGACGCGACGCTGACCCTGCTCAACGGCCGGCGCATGCCGTCGGTCGGCCTGACCGAGGCGCCGACGGTGTCGGTGATCCCGTCGATGCTGATCGAGCGGATTGACATCATTCCCGACGGTGCCTCCGCCACTTATGGCGCCGATGCGGTCGCCGGCGTCGTCAATATCGTCACCCGCCGACCGACCGAGGGTATCGAAGTGCAGGTGCGCGGCGCCGCCGCGACGCGGACGGGCAAGGCGGATCTCCAGGCCAGCCTGCTCGCCGGCCATTCATGGGGCAGCGGCAGTGTCTATGGCATGGCGATGTACCAGAAACGCTCGCCCTTCATCGGCGACCCTGTCGACGTTGCGGGCGAAGCGCTCCAGATCACCCAGCTTCCCGACGAAAGGCTGACCGGCCTCTATGGTGGCGTGCGTCAGGAAGCGGGCGATTTCACCTTTTCGGTCGATGCCTCGCGCTTTCAGCGCGACCGCAGCTCGCGCCAGATCTTCCTCGACGAGGCGGCCTATAACCGGGTGTTCAAGACGCGCACCACCGGCGTCTCGATCTATAGCGGCGTCCACTGGCAGGGGCAGGGTACGGCCGCGCTCGACCTGACGGTGGATTATCACCGCACCCATAGCGACAGCAGCTCCAGCCGGATGGGACGTCCGCCCAGCACGCGCGAGTCCACCAACACATTGTTCGTCGCGGAGCTGCGCGGCCAGACTGCCCTGATGTCGCTGCCGGCCGGGCCGGTGCTGGCGGCGGGCGGTTTCCAGTATCGCGAGGAAGCGCTGCGCACCGACGCGACGATCTTCTTCAACCGCAAGGGTGGTACACGCAAGGTCAAGTCGATCTTCGGCGAAGTGAATGTGCCGATCGTCGGGCCGGAACAGGCGGTGCCGCTGATGCGCTCGCTCACCCTATCCGCGGCCGCGCGCTACGAGGATCTCGGTTTCGACACCGCGTTCTCGCCCAAGCTGGGGCTGCGCTGGCAGGTCGATCGCTCGATCGCGCTGCGCGGTACCTTTGCCCGATCGTTCCTCCTGCCGCGTTTCCGCAGCACGATCGGCATCGCCGAACAGGTCTCGTTCGGCCTGTACGATTATAAATTCCTCGACCCCAAGGACCAGGATCCCGCGCTGCCGCCGGGCCAGGCGCTGGTGATGTTCCGCGCGGGCGCCAATCCCGATCTCAAGACGCAGAATGCCGACACTGTCACGCTCGGCATGGATCTGACCCCCGCATTCGTCCCCGGCCTGACGATCAAGGCCGGCTATTACCGGATCAGGATTTCGGGCCGTGTCGGCACGCCCTCGCCCGACGACAGCCTGTCGGTTCAGGACCTGCAGGTCTTCAACATCGCCCGCCCCGGCATGGATGCGGTGCGTGAAGTGCTCTACAATCCCGACGTCTTCCGCCGCTTCGCCGAAGTGCCGTCGATCAATGGCGGCGAACTCACCTTCTTCGATTCCGCCAGCCAGGTGCCCGCCGATCTTCTCTCGCGCGTCCAGCTGATCGCGGACATCAGGGCGCAGAATTTCGCGGTGGAATCCACCGACGGCCTCGATCTCGATCTCGCCTGGCGCGCGCCCTTGTTCGGGGGCAGCGCGATGATGAAGCTGAGCGGTCAATATATATTGAACCTCTCGCTCAAGGCCGGCGGCTCGACCGCGATCTCGCGGCTCGACGGCTATGCCAAGCCCGCCGACCTGCGGCTGAACGGCACCATCGCCTGGGGTCGTGGCGGCGTCTCGATCGGGTCGGTGATCAACTATATCGACGGCTTCACCGACGACCGACCCGGCCAGCCGGTCCACAAGGTCGGATCCTTCACCACCGCCTCGCTGTTCCTCGGCCTCGATCTCGGCCGCCTGTCGTCGGCGCCCTGGCTGGCGGACAGCGAGGCGCAGATGGTCGTCGCCAATCTGTTCGACCGTCAACCGCAGCGCATCATCGACGGGGTGCTGGGTTTCGATCCCTATAACAATCCGCCCAATCCCCGCACGATCGGGCTGGTGCTGACGCGGCGGTTCTAGAGCGCTTCCCGAAAAACCGGTTCCCACTTTTTCGGGAAGCGCTTTAGGCTGGTTTTCAAGCTCCATTGCCGAAAGCCCCCGATGTCCTCCGCTTCCGATCTCGCCATTCGCCTACGCCGTGCCGCGTTCAACCGCGCGCTGGCGGAGGGGGATCTTGTTGCCATCGGTCCGATCCTCGCGCCCGACGCGATCCTCGTCACCGGCACAGACAGCGCGATCCTGTCCGGTCGCAAGGCGCAATTGCTGGCGTGGAAGCGCGAGTTCGCCGCGTCGGCACGCACGCTCTACACCCGCACCCCGGAGACCATCCTCGTCTCGCCTGTCGAGGCCATCGCATTCGAGCATGGTCATTGGCAGGGCGTTGCCGAATCCACCGGCCAGCCCCTCGCATCCGGCGCCTATAGCGCAAAATGGCGTGATACCGGCGCGGACTGGGTGCTGGAGGCCGAAATCTACCTCACCCTTGCCTGAGCGTCCCAGCCACCGAACTCGTCCCGTCGCGTTCCGCCAAAGCCGGCTTTCCCACCCCCTGACCGCGTGATACCGGCCTTTTTTTCGCGGAGTGGACGGTGCAAATCTGGATCCTGGCCATGATCGGCGCGTTCTTCCTGGCCGGCGCGCGCGGCTATTCGGGGAGTTCGATCCTCAGGTCGACCGCAACCTGCATCCTGCCGGCCTGCATCCTCTTCTATATCGGCCTCAAGAACGAGATAGACGCGAGCATCAATGCGCAGGCGCTGACCGTCTGGCCGGTGATGGCGATCATCTATCTGCTCATCATCATCGTGCTGGCGCTGGTCGGGGCGCTGATCGGGCGCCTGCTCGGGAAACGGCCCTGAAATCAGGATGATACATTCGCTATCCGATCAGGCCCGCCGCTGCCGACCCTCGGCATCGATATCGAGCAGATCCTCGATAAACAGTGAAACCAGCATCGCCTGGCTGGTCACCCCGGCTTTCGCGTAGATCTGGCTCAATTGCGACCGCACCGTCCCGGCGGCGGCGCCGCGCAGCCGGGCGATCTCGGCAACGTCGCAGCCCTTCAGCGCGAACAGCGCGACTTCGGCCTCGCCCGGCGAGAGTCCCCATTCGGCGAAGCGCAACGCGATATGGTCGGCCAGCGCACCGCGGGCATTGGCGAGCGAGCGTTCCTTCCAGCGCAGCTCCTCGGTGATCCGGCGGATATGGCGCGATCCCATCACCACCCCGCCAAGCAGCGCGAACGCGACCAGGCATTCCATGACGATTTCAAGGCTGAGCCCATGGCTCGCCTCCACCAGCACGTCATCGATACCGTCGACCACGAAATAGATGGCCGCCACGAACTGGAGCGCGACGATGGCAAGGGGCGCCGCCACCCGGCGATCGGATAGTGCGGCCGGGAGAAGGGCAGCCGGGAAAAGGGCGGTGCTGTTGACGGACCGGGGCATGGACTTCCGCTTATCGGAGTGGATTTGAGCGCCTGCTTATAGGCGCGACGGCGCGCCGCACCTAACCCCCCCGTACCGGAGAAACGACGCCCCCAGGCAATCGCAGGAGCAATGGTGTGTCCGATACGATGAAAGCGAGCTTGACCAAGGTGCCGGCCGTGACGCTCGGTTTCTGGATCATCAAGATATTGGCGACCACCTTCGGCGAAACCGCCGGCGACACCGTCAGCATGTCGATGGATCTCGGCTATCTGGTCGGTACCGCCATATTCGCGACGATATTGGTCATCCTCGTCGGCATGCAGATCGCGGCCAGGCGGTTTCACCCGATGCTCTATTGGGCGACGATCATCGCATCGACCACCGCCGGCACGACGATGGCCGACTTCGCAACGCGCTCGCTCGGCATCGGCTATCCGGGCGGATCGGTGCTCCTGCTGGCGGCGGTGCTGCTGTCGCTGGCGATCTGGCACCGGGCGCTGGGCAGCATCTCGGTCAGTTCGGTGCATGAGCCCAGGGCCGAGATCTATTACTGGCTGACGATCACTTTCTCGCAGACGCTGGGCACGGCGCTGGGCGACTGGATCGCCGACGGCCCGCTCGGCTATCTCGGCTCGGCGGTCGTGTTCGGCGTGCTGCTCGCGTTCATCGCACTCGCCTATTACCGGACGTCGATCAATCGCGTCGCGCTGTTCTGGGCCGCGTTCATCCTGACGCGTCCGCTCGGCGCGGTGGTGGGCGATTTCCTCGACAAGCCGGTTTCGCACGGCGGGCTGGAACTGAGCCGCGCGGGCGCATCACTCGTGCTCGGGCTGGTCATCGTCACCCTGGCCCTGGTAATCCCGCAGCGCGCCGCCGAAACCGCGTTCCAGCATGACGGCGCGTAACGCGATGCGTGGTTTCGCCCGCAAGGCGATGCTGGCCCGGCTCCTCGCCTTGTTGGTACTCGCGACCCCCGTCGCTTCATGGGCGGGCCCGCCTTTCCTGACCGACGATCCCGAGCCGACCGAAACCGGCCATTGGGAAATCTACGGGCCGCTCGTCGAACGGGAAGGGCGGGGGGCGGACTTCGAAGGGACCACGGGCGTCGAGATCAATTTCGGCGCCGCGCCCGACCTGCAACTGACCGTCGGCCTGCCCATCGGTTTCGCGCACGATGCCAGGGGATGGCGCCGGGGAGCGGGCGATCTCGAGGTTTCGGCGAAATATCGCTTCTACCATGACGAGAATGCCGGTTTCTCGGTCGCCTTCTTCCCGGGCGCGACGCTGCCCACCGCCAGCAACGGCATGGGCGCGGGCAAGGTGACCGGGCTGGTGCCGGTCTGGTTCCAGAAGGATATGGGGGTCTGGTCCATCTTTGGCGGCGGCGGATATGCGATCAATCCGGGTGCCGGCAATCGCGACTATTGGACGGGCGGCGGCGCGGTGACGCGCCAGATGAGCCCGCGCCTGCTGATCGGCGTGGAGGCCGACCGGCAGGGGGCCGACACGATCGGCGGGCGGGCATCGACCAGCCTGGGGATCGGCGCGATCTATCAGATGCGCGCGCCGTTCCGCCTGCTCGCTTCGGGCGGGCCGACCTTCAGCGATGGCGGCGGTGCTGCCGGCTACCACGCCTTTCTGGCACTGGGACTGGATTTCTAGACCAAGATCACTTCAGATTGAATCAATCTGAAGTGTGAATCTTGGTCTCAACCATATGATAGAGCCTGATTCACGCCATCGGCGGAAGCGCAGAGCGCTTCCACCTCAAGCGATCAGGCTCTAGGTTCGAGCCGGCGAGGTCGGAACGCCCAGTCGAAACCAGCCTCCAAAGCATCAGTGAGCCGGGCGGATGCACTCTCCCCGCGATCCGGTCAGCGCGTCTCCGCCGTGCCATGGTCGCTATGGCCCAGTGCGTCCATCGCCGTCGCGACGATATGATCGCGCAGTTCGCGTCGCAGATCGAGGCTCGTCGCCATTCGTGACGCGAAGCCGCTGCCCGACGTGGCCGCGAACACACGCACCAACCGCTCCATATCGGGCGCATTGACATCGATGCCGAGCGTCGCGAACAGCTTCAGTCCGATGCGGGTGAGGCGCGGTTCGTCGCCGGTTCCGTCGATCGACCAGCGCTGGCCCAGCGCCGCGATGCCCGGCCAGTCGAACCAGAAATCGATCGAACTTTCGACAAAGGCGCGGTCGCGCGCGACACCCGCGGGAACGCGTTCGATCGCGGCAAAGGTTTCGTCGGCCAGCGCCTCATGGGTGTTCAGCACGGCGTCGTAGAGTGCCTGCTTGCTCGCATAATGGTGCAGCAGCCCCGCCTTCGAATAGCCGAGCGCGTCGGCGATCTGCTGGATCGAGGTACGTTCGAAACCGTGACGGGCGAACAGCCCCGCTGCGCGATCGATGATCTCGGCGTCAATCTCGGATTTGGTCGGTCTGGGCATCAGCGCGATCTAGCCTCGTTCCGGTTCGAGGTGAACCGGAATGAGTCCGGATCGGGCCGGTTGCCGGATCGGAAAGGCCGGCGCGACGCCGGCGGGTTCGGGCATCATTTCACAAATCTCTTGCTACAGACCATATCGGTTGGTAACCAACCATATCGGTCGGCATCTGGACAGGCAAGCCCAAACAGGGCGCCGTCGGACCATCTACAGGGATTTTGGGAGGCGAAAGTGCTGGAATTAAAGGGTGTTGAGCATGTGTATCCGAACGGGACGCGCGCGCTGGACGGGGTGAGCATCTCGATCGGCAAGGGCATGTTCGGGCTGCTGGGGCCCAATGGTGCGGGCAAGTCGTCGCTGATGCGCACGATCGCGACCTTGCAGACACCGACGGCGGGCGAGATCCGCTTCGGCGATATCGACGTGCTCGGCCAGCCCGACCGGCTGCGCGCGACGCTTGGCTATCTGCCGCAGGATTTCGGCGTCTATCCGCGGGTGTCGGCCTATGACATGCTCGACCATATGGCCTCGCTGAAGGGCGTGGTCTCCGCAGCCGATCGCCGCGCGACAGTGGAGACGCTGCTCGTCCAGACCAATTTGTGGAACGTCCGCACCAAGGCGATTGCGGGCTTTTCGGGCGGCATGCGCCAGCGCTTCGGCATTGCCCAGGCGCTGATCGGCAATCCCGAACTCATCATCGTCGACGAACCCACCGCCGGTCTCGATCCCGAGGAGCGCAACCGCTTCTACAATCTGCTCGTCGAGATCGGCGAAAGCGTCGTCGTCATCCTCTCCACCCACATCGTCGAGGATGTCGCGGACCTGTGCCCGAGCATGGCGGTGCTGGCGGCGGGCCGTATCCAGCTCCAGGGATCGCCGGGCGAGCTCATCGCGCGCAGCCGCGGCAGCATCTGGGCCAGGACGATCGAGCGCAGCGCGCTGGAAGAGGTCCAGTCCCGATATGAAGTGATCTCGACCCGTTTGTTCGCCGGGCGGACGATCGTCCATGTCCTCGCCGAGCAGGACCCCGGCAACGGCTTCGCGCCGGTCGAGGGCGGGCTCGAGGACGTCTATCTCTCCACGCTGACGCGCACACGCCGCGCCGCCGCTGCCCAAGCCGCATAAGGACCGCTGCCATGTTCGGTATCATCGCGCGCTTCGAAGCGCGCTACCAGTTGCGCAACCCCGTCTTCTGGGTCGCTACCATCCTCTTCTTCCTCCTCACTTTCGGCGCGACGACCGTGGAGTCGATCCGCCTCGGCAGCGGCGGCAACATCCATAGCAATGCGCCGACGGCGATCGCGCAGATCCAGCTGATCATGTCGCTGTTCTTCATGTTCGTGACGACCGCGTTCGTCGGCAATGTGGTGGTGCGCGACGACGAGACCGGTTTCGGCGGGATCATCCGATCGACCAAGATCGGCAAGCTGCCCTATATGTTCGGCCGGTTCAGCGGCGCTTTCCTGGGCGCGGCGGTCGCATTCCTGGCGGTGCCGCTCGCGATCTGGATCGGCACCTTCATGCCATGGGTCGATCCCGAACATCTCGGGCCCAACCGGCTGCAGGATTATCTGTTCGGCTATTTCGTGCTCGCGCTGCCCAATCTGCTGATCACTTCGGCGATCTTCTTCGCGGTGGCGTGCTGGACGCGCTCGGTCACCTACAGCTACCTGACGGTGATCCTGTTCATGTTCGCCTATTTCGCGCTGACCGCGATGCTCAAGAAATGGCCGGACCTGTCGCTGGCCGCCTATTTCGAACCCTTCGGCAGCGTCGCCTATGGCCTGAGTATCCGTTATCTGACGCCGATCCAGGCGAACACGCAGCCACCGGAATTGACCGGGCTGCTGCTCAGCCACCGCCTGTTATGGCTGGCGATCTCCGCTCTGATCGTCATCGTCGCGGTCTGGCGCTTCCGCTTCGCCGATCGCGGTGTTTCGAAGGGCGGAGCACGGCGCCAGGCGGCGCGCGAACAAAAGCTGGCCGCGGTCACGCCCGTCATCGCCAAGCGGCTGCCGGACAATATACCCGCACGTGCCGCCTGGCATCAGCTGTGCACGCGCACGCTGTTCGAGATGAAACTGATCTTCAAGAGCCCGGCCTTTTGGGTGCTGGCGCTTGTCGGATCGATCAACCTGTTCTCGACGCTGTACCTTGCCGGGCGTTTCTACGACATTCCGATCTGGCCGCGCACCTTCGCGATCGTCGACGTCGTCCGCGGCAATTCGACGCTGATCACGCTGCTGATGGCGATCTATTTCGCGGGCGAAGTGGTCTGGCGCGAGCGGGAACGCCGCATCAACGAGATCGTCGATGCGACGCCGCTGCCCAATTGGGTCTTCCTGCTGTCCAAGCTTGCCGGGGTCACCGGTGCGTTGCTGGCACTCTGCATCGTGGTGGCGCTGGTCGAATCGATCCTGTTCCAGTTCGCGCGCGGCCTGGTCGATATCGAATTCGGCCAGTGGCTGGCCTGGTTCGTCGCACCCGGTGCGCTGTACGTGCTCCAGATCTCCGTGCTGGCGATCGTGGTCCAGGCGATCAGCCCGAACAAGTTCGTCGGCTGGGCGATCATGCTGCTCTATCTGGTCGCGGGCATGGTGTTCGCGGGCATGGGGCTCGATCATCCGCTGCTCAACTATGGCGAGGTCGGCCAGCCGCTGTCCGATATGAATGGCGCCAATTATGGCGGGGCTACCGCCTGGTGGCTTCGCTTCTACTGGACGGCCTTTGCGGTGGTGCTGGTCGTGATCGGCCATCTGATGTGGCGGCGCGGCACCGCGGTGACGCTGGGCGGCCAATGGCGGACCCTGCCGGCGCGGTTGCGCGGCACGCCGCTGGCGTTCTTGTCGACCGCTTCGCTCGTCACCATCGGCATGGGCGGTTTCCTTTATTACAACATGAACATCCTCAACCGCTTCTGGAGCGAAGGCGACAAGGACGAAGCGCGCGCCGCGCAATATGAGAAGGACTATTCCCGTTATCTCGGATTGCCGGAGCCGAAGCTGACCGACGTCAATCTCGACGTCGATCTGCAGCCCTCACGCGGCCTGGTGACCTTCGACGGCAGCTACCGTTTCGTGAATGCGACGGCGGCGCCGATCGATACGCTGCATGTTCGCATGGGCGTCCCGACGGTGCGCCTGGACGCGATCTCGGTGCCCGGTGCGAAGCTGGTGCGCGACGACAAGGACAATCTCCACCGCATCTATCGGTTCGACCGGCCGCTGCGGCCGGGCGAGGGCGGCACGCTGACCTTCCGCACCGTGATCGAGAAGCGCGGGCTGGCTGCCTTGCCGAGCAACCGGCGCATGTACGAGCTGGATGCGCAGCCGGCACCGAACGGCACCTATCTGACCAACCTGATCTTCGCACCGGCGCTGGGCATGTCGCGCGGGAGTTTCCTGCAGGGCAGCAACCTGCGCCGGAAACACGGCCTTCCGCCCGAACAGTCGATCCCGAAGCTCGAAGACGGCACGGCGCTGGGCAAGAACTTCGTCGGGGTGGAGCGGGTCAATACCGATGTCACCGTCACCACCGACGCGGATCAGACATTGGTGGTGACCGGCGCACGCGTGTCCGAAAGCGTCGCCAACGGCCGGCGGACCGCGCGGTTCGTGTCGCCCATTCCCACGCTCAACTTCATCACCATCCAGTCGGCGCGCTACGCGCTCAAATCGATCGACGCGGACGGGGTGAAGGCAAGCGTCTATTATTTCCCCAAGCACCCGATGAACATCGATCGAATGCTGAGCGTGATGAAGGATGCGCTGGGTTATTACCGCAAGAATTACGGACCCTATCAATATTCCTATGCCCGGATCATCGAGCGGCCCGATTATGGCGGCGGCGCGAATTCCGCCCCTGGCACCGTCGGCTATTCGGAAAAGGCCGGCTTCACGATGGATTTCCGCGATCCGAAGCGGCTCGACTTCCTGGCCTATGTCACCGCGCATGAACTGGCGCATCAATACTGGTTCCACCAGGTGATGTCGGCGGACATGGAGGGGGCCGAGGTGCTGACCGAGACGCTGTCGCAATATTCGGCGCTGATGATCATGAAGCATCGCTATGGTGCGGACCAGATCCGGCAGTTCCTGAAATACGAAATCGACTTCTATCTGCAGGGGCGCCGATCGGAAGCGGCGGAGGAACGGCCGCTCGCCCGCGCGTACAAGCAAGGTTACATCCACTATAACAAGGGTTCGATCGTGATGTACCTGCTCCAGGATCGCCTGGGCGAGGACCGCGTGAACACCGTGCTGCGCGGGCTGATCGACCGCTATCGTTTCAAGCCCGCACCCTATGCGCGGTCGAGCGATCTGGTGGACGGCCTGTTGACGCTGGCCCGCACCCCGGCGGAGCGCGAACTGATCCTCGATCAATTCTATCGCATCACGCTTTACGATCTGAAGGCGAAGGACGCGACGGTTCGCCGCCTGCCCAACGGCCAGTTCGAAACCGTGCTGACCGTGAATGCCGGAAAGGCCTATGCCGACGGCAAGGGCAATGAACGGCAGGCGAAGTTCGACGAACAGGTCGATGTCGGCGTGTTCACGGCGCATCCTGGCGATCTCGGCTTCGGTCGCGAGAATGTCGTGTCCATGCAGCGGTTGCGGGTTCGTTCGGGCGAGCAGCAGGTGCGGATCGTCACGAAGCGCAAGCCGGTCTATGCGGCGGTCGATCCCTATCTCAGCTTCATCGACCGCGACACGAACGACAATATCGTCGCCGTGACGGACGCGGGACGGTGAGGATCGCCGGTGACGGCGCGCCGCGGATCGGGCGCGCCGTCACCGGAATTCCGCTGCGGCCTACCCCCAGACCTCGCGCGCGACGCGAAGGAAATTCTGACCCAGGATCTTGTCGACCCTCGCCTGCGAATGGCCGCGACTGCGCAGCAGACGGGCAAGATCGCGATACTGGCCCGGCCCCTGCAAATCGATCACGAAGAAGGGCGCATCCTCCTTCTCGCCCGGCGCCGCGATCCCCTGGCTGCGGCGTTGTGCGATGTACTGGCGCTGCGTCTCCAGATACTCCTTCATATTGGGTACCGGCGACATCGGTCCGTCGGTGCCGATGCCGACATGATCCTCGCCGCAGATCTTGATCGCATGTTCGATATGCTGCGCAACATGCTCCGCGCGCGCCGGCCCCGAATGAGTGAGGAAGGGCATGAAATAGATGCCGACATAGCCGCCGCGCTCGGCGACCAGGCGAAGCTCCTCGTCGGTCTTGTTGCGCGGCACGTCGACGAGCGCGCGGCAGCCGGTGTGGGTGATCGCGATCGGGCGCGGCGAATGGCGGACCGCGTCGAGGCAGGTCTTCTGCCCGCTATGCGACAGGTCGCAGAGCAGCCGCCGCTCCGCGAGTTTTTCGACGACGCTGCGGCCGAACGGGCTGAGCCCCCGGTTTTCCGGCACGATCGATCCGTCGCCCACCGCGGTCGGCGCATTATAGGTGAGCTGAAAGACGCGCAGGCCAAGATCGGCGAAGAGGTCGACACGCTCGACCTTGTCGCCGAGCATCGTGCTGTTCTGGCAGCCATAGATCACGCCCAGCCTGCCCTCGCGCTTGGCGCGTACGATGTCGTCGGCCTTCAGCACATGCAGCAATTGGCCGGGGCGCTGTTGCAGGATCCGGTTCCACCGCCCGATATCGGCGACGCTGTGCTCGAAGGGATCGATATCCCCCGCGACATGGCCCAATGTGATGTTCACCGCGGAGATGCCGGCGGCCAGCGTGTCGCGCACCGCGCTGTCGGTCACCATGTCCGGCCGGCTTTCGACGATCAGCGGCTTCGATCCGGGCGGGGGCGGGGGCGCGTCGAAACCGAACAGGGTGCCCAGCGAATTGACGAAGACGCCGCTGCCCGATGCGGCCGCCACGCTCCGCGCGCTTGCCGTGCCCGCAGCCCCGACCGCGAGTGCCGCGGCGGTCGCCGAACCGATGAGAAAATGCCTGCGATCCTGTGTCATTTCTTGTCCCCCTGGTTGCTGGTGATCGGATGGCGCGGCTGTACGCCGGCTGCGACGAACAATCTGTCCGGGTCGAAAATCAGTCCGTCCTTCATGAC
>JASBTC010000220.1 GCA_030148625.1 Sphingobium sp.
AGCGCCGCGATCAGCGGCGTCACATGGCCGGCGATCGCCAGCGGGATCGCGACCACATTATAGCCGATCGCGAGCACGAAATTCTGGCGCACCACGCGCATCGTCGCGCGCGCCGCGCGGATCGCGATTGGCACGGGCGCCAGCCCGTCGCCCAGCCACACCGTATCGGCGCCGCTCTGCCCGGCATCGCTGGCCGAGGCCGGCGCCATCGAGACATGGGCGGCGGCGAGCGCCGGCCCGTCGTTCAGCCCGTCGCCCACCATCAGCACCTTGGCGCCGCCGGCGGACAGCCGCGCGAGCGCGTCGAGCTTGTCCTGCGGCAGCATGCCGGTCTGCGCGGTCAGCCCCAGCGCGCGCGCGACCGGCAGCACGGCCGCGGCGCGGTCGCCCGACAGGATCGAGCTCTGGATGCCCAGCGCGGCCAGTTCGGCGGGCAGCGCCTCCGCGCCGGGGCGCAGGCGATCCTCGAACAGGATCGTCACGGGTTCCTCACCCTCGATCCCGAAGCGGCAGGCCATCGCCTCCCCCGCCTCGTCCGCGCGGCCCAGCACCACCGCCTCGCCTTCGAACAGCCCGCTCAATCCCATGCCCGGCGTCTCGCTGATCGCTTCCACCTGCGCGGCGGGAATGCCCTCGCGCTCGATCGCCTTGCGCAGCGCCTGGCTCAGTGGATGGCGGCTGTTGCGCGCCAGGCCCAGGATCACGCTTTTCTGCCGCCAGTCCAGCACAGAGAGGTTGACGGGCTCGGGCCGGCCAAGCGTGAGCGTGCCCGTCTTGTCGAACACCGCGCGATCGGCCTCCGCCAGCCGTTCGAGCGCGGACCCGTCCTTTACCAGCACGCCCGCGCGCATCAGCGCGCCGCAGGCGACGATCTGTGAAACCGGCACCGCCAGCCCCAGCGCGCAGGGGCAGGTGATGATAAGCACCGCCACCGCGATCATCAGCGACTGGTGCCAGCCGGCGCCCGCCAGCATCCAGCCCGCGAAGCTGAGCAGTGCGAGCAGATGGACGGCGGGCGCGTAATAGCGCGCCGCGCGATCGGCGAGGCGGACATAATGCGAGCGCGACTGGGTAGCGTTCTCCATCATCCGCGCGATATCGGCGATCGCGGTATCCGGGCCGGCGGCGGTGATCCGCACCGTCACCGGCGCGTCGATATTGAGCGTGCCGGCATGGACGGCATCGCCCTCCCCCGCCGCCCGCGGCGCGCTTTCGCCGGTGAGCAGCGCGATATCGAAGCGGCTCGCGCCCTTTTCGATCACACCGTCGGCCGCCAGCCGCTCGCCCGCTGCGACGATCATCCGCATGTTGGGCGCCAGGCTCTGCGCGTCGCGCCAGTCGGTGCCGCCACTCTTGTTGAGCACGAGCGCGCCCGCCGCGCGATGCTTGAGCAGCGCGGTGACGCCGTCGCGCGCGCGATCGCGCATCACGCTGTCGAGCACGCGGCCGGTCAGCAGGAAGAACAGCAGCATCACCGCGCCGTCGAAATAGGCGTGCGGGCCGCTGTTGATCGTTTCGAACAGGCTGATCGCGCAGGTCAGCAGCACGCCGATCGCGATCGGCACGTCCATATTGGTGCGCCCGTGCCGAAGAGCGGTCCAGGCGGACTTGAAGAAGGGCCGCCCCGCATAGGCGACGGTGGGCAGCGCGATCATCGCGGAAAGCCAGTGGAACAGGTCGCGCGTCGCGCCTTGCGCGCCCGACCAGACCGAGACCGACAACAGCATCACGTTCATCGACGCGAAGCCCGCCACCGCCAGCGCACGCAGCAGGGCCTGGCTTTCGCTGTCGTCCGCCTCCGCCACGGCGTCGCCCAGCGGCTGCGCCTCGAAACCGAGCGCGCCGATCGCGTCGCCCAGATCGGGAATGGTGAGTTCGGGCAAATGGCTGATCGTTACGCGCCGCGTGGTGAAATTGACGCGCGCCGCCGCGATCCCGGCGGTTAGCGCCAGCCCGTCCTCCAGCTTGAAGATGCAGCCGGCGCAGTGGATGCCGGGCACGGAAAAGACGGTTTCGCTGAGTGGCGCGGCGCCGGCGGGACGAGCGACCACGCTCATTTCAACGTCTCCATCGCATGAAAGTCCCGGCCGTCGCGGCTGATCGTGGCGTGCAGCAGCCAGCGCCCGGCGGGCAGCGGCCGGGTGGCGCGTAGCCGCCCGGGCGCCACGGGCACGAAATCGATCGCGATATCGGGCGCGCGGCCCAATGGATGGCGCGCGGTCGCGGTGGCGTGCGCGCCCGGCGCGTCGATATCGATCACGACATGGCGTTGCCCGTCGAGCGTCATCGCCACGCTCCAGCCCAGCGCCTTCTGCGCCGCCGCGTCCTTCAGCCAGCCGTTGAACTTCTGGCTGGCGACATAGCTGTTATCGACGACGGTGCCGCCGAAACTGCCGATGGCGAGGCGCGCCATGGTGATATTGACCGCGACGACCACCGCGAAAAAGGCGATGAGGATCGCGGCCATATGGCGGCCGGTGAAAGGACGGGCCTTGAAGGGACGGATCATGGCGTGGCCTCCGGACGTTCGAACTGGGCATCGCTGCGGTTGCGCCCGCCTTCGGCGTCGAGCGCGCGGACGGTGAAGCCGAAGGGTTCGCGCACCGCGCCCGCCATATCCGCCCCAACAAAGACGCGCTGCTTGGCGACGCTGTCCGCCGGTACCTGGATGCGGAGCGTGCGGGCATTTGCCGGGCGCGCGCCGCCCGTCCACAGCACCGCGCCCGCCAGCCCATCCATGCCGATCTCCACGTCGCGCGGGCGCGCTTCCATGTTGCGGACCTTGACGGTGAAGCTGTTGCGGATCGTGCCGTCGGCCAGCCGCACATAAAGCGGGTTGCGATCCTGCTGCGCGCTGATGTCGAGCCGGGTACGCGTGCCCAGCGCGAACAGCATCGCCGCGCCGATCGACATCCAAACCAGCAGATAGGCGATGGTGCGCGGCCGCAGCAGCAACTTGATGACCGGCTTGGCCGGCGCGCCGGCGCGCTCGCGATCGGCGTCCTCGGTCGATGCATAGTCGATCAGGCCGCGGGGCTTGCCGATCTGTGCCATCACCTTGTCGCACGCATCGATGCACAGGGCGCAGGTGATGCAGCCGATCTGCGGCCCTTCGCGGATGTCGATGCCGGTGGGGCAGACGGACACGCACTGCAGGCAATCGATACAGTCGCCGCTTTCGGTCAGCGCCGCCGTCTGCGTCTTCTTCAGGCCATGGCCGCGCGGTTCGCCGCGCCAGTCCTTATAGGTGACGATCAGCGACTTTTCGTCGAGCATCGCGGTCTGGATGCGCGGCCAGGGGCACATATAGACGCACACCTGCTCGCGCATGAAGCCGCCCAGGGTGAAGGTGGTCGCGGTCAGCACCGCGATGCTGCCATAGGCGACCGGCGCGGCGTCTAATGCCAGCAACGCCCTCAGCAGAGTCGGCGCGTCGGCGAAATAGAAGACCCAGGCGCCGCCCGTTGCAACGGCGATCAGCAACCAGATGCTCCACTTGCCCAGTCGCTTCGCGATCTTGGCCGGCCCCAAGGGCGCCTTGGCGAGCCGGAACTGGGCGTTGCGGTCGCCATCGATGAAGCGTTCGACATGCTGGTAGAGATCGGTCCACACGGTTTGCGGACAGGCATAGCCGCACCATGCGCGCCCGACGGCCGAGGTGACGAGGAACAGGCCGATCCCCGCCATCACCAGCAGCCCGGCGACATAATAGAATTCGTGTGGCCAGATCTCGATCGCGAACATGTAGAAACGGCGATTGGCGAGATCGACCAGCACCGCCTGGTCGGGCGCATAGGGGCCGCGATCCCAGCGCAGCCAGGGTGTGACGTAATAGATGGTGAGGGTGACCACCATGATCGCCCATTTCAGGCGGCGATAGAAACCGTCGACCGCCTTGGGATAGACGGCCTTGCGCTTCTCGTAGAGCGACGGAGTTATGTGCTCAGCGTTCGACATTGGTCGTCGCCGCAGTCGCCGCCGCATCCGCGACGGGGGTCGCGGGCGCATCGGAGACGGGCAGGGTGCCGAGCGCGGGCAGCGCCTCTCCGCCGCCCAGCGAATGGACATAGGCGGCGAGCATCTTCACCGTCACCGGCCCCAGCTTCTCGCCCCAGCGCGGCATCACGCCGTAGCGCGCGGTGGTGATGGTCGCCGCGATATCCTCGCGGCTGCCGCCATAGAGCCAGATCGGATCGGTCAGATTGGGCGCGCCGAACGCGCGCAGCCCCTTGCCGTCCGCGCCGTGGCAGACCGCGCAATTCTCAGCGAACAGCGTCGCCCCCCGGCGCGCTGCCGGGCCCGGCTTTTCCTGTCCGGAGATCACGCGGACATGGGTGGCGAGATCGTCGACCTGCGCCGGCTTCAATATGCCGTCGCGGCCGAAGGCGGGCATGAGCGACATGCGCGTCTGATCATGATCCGGATTCCGGATGCCATGTTCGATCGTATATTGAAGCGACTTGATGTCGCCGCCCCACAGCCAGTCGTCGTCGTTGAGGTTGGGATAGCCCTTGGACCCCGCCGCGCCCGAGCCGTGGCACTGGACGCAATGGACCTTGAACGCGGCGCGCCCGCCCTCGACGGCGGCGTGCATCAGCTCCGGATTGTCGGGTAGCCGATCGATCGGAGTGGCGGCGAGCGCCAGCATGATCGGAGAGCGCTTCTTCGCCTCCGCCGCCATCTCCTTCTCGAAATCGCCGCGGCTCGACCAGCCGAGCGTGCCGCCGGTCGCACGGTCGATCAGCGGCCAGGCGGGATAGGCGACGGTATAGCCGACCGCGAAGACGATGCTGGCGTAGAAGGTCCACAGCCACCAGCGGGGCATGGGGGTATCGAGTTCCTCGATCCCGTCCCATTCATGGCCCATCGTCTGGGTGCCGGTAGCTTCGTCGATGCGTTTTTCAGCCATTGTGACGATCCTCGAAGATCATGTGCGCCGCGTCGCGGTGACGGGCGGAAGCGCCTTTGCGAAAGGTCCAGCCGACAAAGGTGACGAAGAGCACGCTCATGAAGACGAGGCCCCAACTGTCGGCGAAGTGGCGGAGGGTGTCGTACAGGCTCATCGCGCCTGCTCCTGCGGGGCGGCGGCCTCGAAATCGACGAGCGTGCCGAGCATCTGGAGATAGGCGACAAGCGCGTCCATCTCGGTCAACTGGCCGGGCTTGCCGTCGAAATCGCGGATCTGCGCCTTGGGATAGCGATCCTTGAAGCCTTCGGAGTCGAAATCGGGATCGGCCTGCGCGCGCAGGTCGTCATTGGCCGCCTCGATCGCCTTGTCGGTATAAGGCACGCCGACCCGGTAGAGCGCGCGCAGATGCTGGCGCATATCGCCCGCCTTCAGCTCGCGCTCCGCCAGGAACGCGTAGGAAGGCATGATCGATTCCGGCACCACCGACTGCGGATCCTTCAGGTGCTGGACGTGCCATTCGTCGGAATAGCGGCCGCCCACGCGCGCCAGATCGGGGCCGGTGCGCTTCGATCCCCATTGGAAGGGATGATCGTACATGCTTTCCGCCGCCAGGCTGTAATGGCCGTAACGCTCCACCTCGTCGCGGAACGGACGGATCATCTGGCTGTGGCAGTTGTAGCAGCCCTCGCGCATGTATATGTTGCGCCCGGCCTGTTCGAGCGGGGTGTAGGGCCGCACGCCCTCCACCTTCTCGATCGTGCTGTCGATCCAGAAGAGCGGCGCGATCTCGACGATGCCGCCGATCGCGACCACCACCAGCGACAGCGCGCCGAGCAGCGTGACGTTGCGTTCGATCTTCGCGTGGCTGAAGAATTTGCTCGCCATGACTGAGGTCCTTATTCGGCGGGAACGGCGGCGGGGGCCGGCAGCGGACGATCCTTCGCGGGATCATAGGCGGCGTCGCGCATCGGCTTTTCGGCGCGTTGCCGGCCGGCGATCGTCATCCAGATGTTGAAGGCCATCACCAGCGCGCCGGCCAGGTAGAGCAGGCCGCCCGTCGCGCGGATCACGTACATCGGAAACATCGCGCTCACGACTTCGGAGAAGGCGTAGACGAGGTAGCCGTCAGCCCCGTATTCGCGCCACATCAGCCCCTGCATGATGCCGGCGACCCACATCGACGCGGCGTAGAGGACGATGCCCACGGTCGCGAGCCAGAAGTGCCAGTTGACCATGCGCAGCGAATAGAGCCGGCTGCGGCCCCACAGGCGCGGCGCCAGATAATAGAGCGCGGCGAAGGTGATCATGCCGTTCCAGCCCAGCGCGCCGGAATGGACATGCCCGATCGTCCAGTCGGTATAGTGCGACAGGCTGTTGACCGCCTTGATCGACATCAGCGGCCCTTCGAAGGTGCTCATGCCGTAGAAGGCGAGCGCCATCACCATCATGCGGATGATCGGATCGGTGCGGATCTTGTCCCATGCGCCGTTAAGCGTCATCAGGCCGTTGATCATGCCGCCCCAGCTCGGCATCCACAGCATGATCGAGAAGACCATGCCCAGCGTCTGCGCCCAATCGGGCAGCGCGGTGTAGTGCAGATGGTGCGGACCCGCCCAGATGTAGAGGAAGATCAGCGACCAGAAGTGGATGATCGACAGGCGGTAGGAATAGACCGGCCGTTCGGCCTGCTTGGGCACGAAATAATACATCATGGCCAGGAAGCCGGCGGTCAGGAAGAAGCCGACGGCGTTGTGGCCGTACCACCACTGTGTCAGTGCATCCTGGACACCCGCGAACGCGCTGTAGCTCTTGGAGCCGACGATGCTGACCGGGATCGCCAGATTGTTGACGATATGCAGCATCGCGAGGGTGATGATGAAGGACAGGTAGAACCAGTTGGCCACATAGATATGCGGCTCGCGGCGCCGGAGCAGCGTGCCGCCGAAGACGAGCAGGTAGCAGACCCAGACAAGGGTGAGCCACAGATCGACATACCATTCGGGCTCCGCATATTCCTTCGCCTCGGTGACGCCCATGACATAGCCGGTGGCGGCGAGCACGATGAAGAGCTGGTATCCCCAGAAGACGAAGCGCGCCATCGTCGGGAACGCCAGCCGCGCGCGGCAGGTGCGCTGGACGACATAGAAGCTGGTCGCGATCAGCGCGTTGCCGCCGAACGCGAAGATCACCGCCGATGTGTGCAGCGGACGCAGCCGGCCGAAGCTGGTATATTCGATCCCCAGGTTGAGCGCGGGGAAAGCGAGCTGGAGCGCGATGTAGAGCCCGGCTAGGAAACCCGCGAGGCCCCAGAAGACCGTCGCGACCACGCCCCAGCGGATCGGATCGTCGTCATAGACGCCCTCGTCCGCCGGCCCGGGCAGGATGCCGCTGGCCAAGGCGGCATAGTCCGCCCGCCTGAGGCCTGCCCAGAGCGCGATCATCGCGGCGAGGCCGACGATCACCATATGCACCGAAAATCCGGGGTCGTGCGACAGCGCGAACCCCGCGATCGCGAGCAGGACGACAAGCATCCAGCCCCCGCTCTTCATCACCAGATTATCCATCGACCGGCTCCCTCTGCGCGGCGTTGTTCAATGCGGGCGGTGGCCCGGCTGCTCGCCGGCAATCGCCCGAAGCGTGTCCGCGTCGCGGATCTCGAAACTGTCGCGGGTCGGCAGCGCGATGATGCCGCTGGCCTTGAGTTTGCCGATCTGGCGGCTCACCGTTTCGATCGTCAGCCCCGCCAGATCTGCCATCTGGCCCCGGCTGAGCGGAAAGCGATGACACATCGCCTGGTTGTCGCCTGCGAAGTCCGCGATGAGGGCTGCCACCCGTTCCATCGCCGTCCCGCGCCCGATCATCAGCAGCCAGCGGCGGGCGCGATCGAGGTCGGCGAGGGCGCGATCGAGCATCGCCGCGCTCACCTCGGGATGGCTTCCCGCCATCGTGGCAAAGGCCTCGCGCGGGAATAGGCAAATTTCGACTGGATTGAGCGCAACCGCCGCGAAGGCGCTGATTCTGTCGTCAATCCGGCCGATAAAGCCTCCCGGCCCGACAATGCCCAGGATTTGTTCGCGCCCATCCGCGGTGGTGGCGGACAGCTTCACTGCACCGCTCAGGATATTGGCGACGAAAGCGGGCGTCTCTCCCTGCCAGAGGATCGTCTGACCCTTGGCGATCGTGCGGCGCCGGCCCATCCAATGAAGCGCGCGCCGACTCTCTTCGTCGATCCGTGCGCAGATGCCATCCGTGTCGCGTACGCATGCCTCGCATGTCATTTGCGCCCGAGCGCCGCGCGTCACGGAAACCTGAAAAGATGCTGTCATATCACTGTCGCCAGGGGCTGCTCCGGCGGATCCGGCGTCGCTCCTGCCCCGGCGCCCTGATGATCTCGGCGCAGTTTTCCAGATATACGGAGTTTCCCGTACTTCTGCGAAAACGGCTCGGGATCGACGATCTCTCGGAACGTAATCGGTAGAAGCCCTAGGTCCGACCTCGGGCGATTTGTCATATGTGGAACGGCGATCGGGCGCCGGCAGTTCGCGATTAAGTCTGTGCCCGCTGCAACTTGGGTATCTGCACAGAGGTTTGCTATGACGCTCACCACGCAACTCGCGATGGCATCATTGGTCGTTGCTGCAACGGTTCTGCTCCATCTCGCAGGCCTGGCAGCGCTTTTGGCAATCTTACGTCGTCACCGGCACGTTCCGGACCGTATGCTGGCGGCAATGCTGAACACTGCCGCAATCCTGTTCGGAGCGTTCGGGCTTTTCGGCCTCCATTCGCTGGAGATCTGGGCCTGGGCCGGGGTGTACCGATGGCTCGATGTATTGCCCGATCTGGAGCAGGCGCTATATTTCTCGACGTCGACCTATGTCACGATCGGCTATGGGGATGTCGTCCTTCCGCACGGAAGTCGGATCCTTGGTGCGATCGAGGGCGCAAGCGGCATCATATTGATCGGCTGGTCGACGGCCTTTTTCTTTTCGGTTGTGGATCGGCTCAAGCTACTCGAACGTGGGCTTGCGGCGGGGCAGCCGGAAATGTGACCAGGTCACTCGCCGCGTGCGGCAGCGGAATTGTTGGTGACGCTTGCGCTCCCATTGTCGGCATCGGGAAATCTACGCATTTGCGCGAGCCGACGTTGTCGCGATTGAGGTCTTCCAACCGAGGAGGCTTTCAATGCGCTCGTTAGTCATTCTGATATACGTGCTTGCGCTGGGCGCATGCGACCGACCCGGCCACGAAGCGACCGAAGCTTCAAACGAAAATGTGGCGAGTGCCAATTCCGCAGAGACTGTCGCGGCACTTCACCCGCGCCAGCGCGAGGCGGTTCTGTTCCGGGCGATCAGAGATGCCGGGCTCCCTTGCCAGGATGTCGTCAGGACCGAACAGATCGAAGACACGATGGGCAAGCCGACTTGGCGCGCACGATGCGAGGATGGTGCGTCACACCTCATCATCATCAACCCGGATGGGTCCGCAGCCGTGATGAGCAGAACGACGCCCTGAAATAAACGTGTTCCTGCGGAGACGTAACGCGTCCGCAGGCTTCGTGGCCATCGTCCCGAGCGCGGTCGGTCTTGCCTCGTGCACCGGACATCTTCCTGCGTATCGACCGCATTCCAGGCCGAACGCCGCGATTGGTCATGCCGAAGAACGGGTGGGGATGGCCGCTTACGAGTCAGCTATTGGGGCCGTCGCGGACGCGCCTTTCGGACCTCGATCGCCTCGCTTCTGGTGTGCTGCCGAACTCGCACTTCAAAAGGGATTTGGCACACGAACCAACGAGGAAATGCGAAGGTCCGGATTAGGTACTCTTCCCAATGTTGAATGCTGCAGGTGAATTGTAGCTTTAGGTGAATTGTAGCTTCGAGCGGTCGAATGGGGACGTTCATATGACGGACGATTCAAGCGTAGAAGAGACGACAGTGGCGGGTCAGGTGGTAGCTGAGGCGGCCGAGGCGTTCTGGCACATGTACCTGGCTCTGTTCACCGGGTACTGGGGCCCGATTGCGGCGGTCTCAGTGTCGCCAGCGGGCCGGGCGCACCGGCGACCGGCGGATGAGCAGCTTGTCGTGCCCGAGCCGCTCGAGGAAAGAGGGGAATACGCCCTGTTCGCCTGAGCGATGCTCCTCTCTGGGCTAATCATCCGGGCGAGCGGGCGACGGATGATCTCCGCTTTCGTCAAGACGCACCCGCCGATCGAGACTGCGTGACGCTTTACGCAGGATCTCACCGGCGCCGCGGGCAGCGGCGTCATGGCCTGATCGCCACCTTGAGTACACCATCGCGCTGATGCCCGAAGACATCATAGGCGGTCTCGATATCGTCTAGGCTGAAATGATGGGTGACAAGCGCGCCGGTATCGATCCGTCCGTTCGCTACCGTCGCCATCAGTCTCCGCATCCGCTCCTTCCCGCCGGGGCATAATGTGGTCACGATGCGGTGATTGCCGAGGCCCGCGGCGAAAGCATCGAGAGGGATCCTCAGGTCTTCCGAATAGACGCCGAGCGACGACAGTGTGCCGCCGGGGCGAAGCGAACGAAGGGCCCATTCGAAGGTCTGTTGCTTGCCCAGTGCCTCGATGGCGACGTCGACGCCCCGGCCGCCGGTGAGCGTCATGATTGCGCTGACCGGATCCTCTCGCGTGAAGTCGACGACATGGTCGGCACCCATCTTGCGCGCGATTGCCGCGCGTTCGGGAACACTCTCGACCGCGATGATCTCCGTCGCCCCCATCAATCGCGCGCCTGCCGTCGCACACAGCCCGATTGGCCCTTGCGCGAAGACCGCCACCGTGTCGCCGAGGCGAATTTTCCCTGCTTCTGCGCCGCCGAATCCGGTCGAAAGGATGTCGGGGCACATCAGCACCTGCTCGTCGCTGAGCCCATCCGGGATCGGTGCCAGATTGGCCATGGCATCGGGAACGAGCAGAAATTCGGCTTGTGCACCGTCGATGGTATTTCCGAACCGCCATCCGCCAATCGGTTTCCACCCATGCGGCGTGCCGGCGCCGCATTGGGCATGGCAGCCGTCGAGTGAGGCGTTCGACCAGCCCGAGGGCGTGATCGCACCGGCGATGACGCGCTGCCCTTCCTGATATCCGGTGACCGCCGAGCCCAGTTTTTCGATCACGCCGACCGGCTCATGACCGATGGTGAGGCCGGATGTGACCGGATACTCGCCCTTGAGGATATGAATGTCGGTCCCGCATATGGTGGTGGTCGTGATGCGGATCAGCGCATCGAGGGGGCCTGGCTGAGGGATCGGCTTCTCACCGAGAACGATCCGTCTTGGCTCGAGAAAGATCGTTGCGCGCATCTTGTTGGCCATGGCTGTCTCCTTTGGGAGGGCGAAGCGTGCACCGCCGCCGGCAATCGGTCTTTACGGAATGTTCCGGACATCGGCCCGCAAAACCTCTCAACGCAGTCATGCCCGCGCGCCGTGTCTGATCGTCCGGATGGTCGCGACTGGCGCAATGCTCGGGGCCGCCTCGTCGCATCGTCCCGAGCCCGGCCCAGGTTACGAAGCCTGACTGCGTCGGAGCGGGTCGAACGCGTGCTCGGCGGCGGCAAGAGCGCGCTGCCGCGCCATGTCATCGGGCAGCGCGCGCAGTCGGTCCTCGAGCGAGGCTGCGAACGCGGCGTAGCGGTTGCGCCAGTCCTGCGGAGCGATCAGGTCAGACGCGTGCGGCCGCGGTTTACTGGTTCGGTGCGCCGGTGTGCCGCGCTCCAGCCGGAAGCGTTCGCCGAGCAGCGGTATGATCGGATGGAGCAATCCCGCGATTGTGGAGACGTCAGCCGACAGACGTTCGAGCGCAGGCGCTTCGCCATGGTCGAGAAAGATGTTGCCCCGGACGGGTGCGCGCCTTGCCAGCCAGCGAAGCAGTGCGGCATGATCGGCATGGGCGGAATAAGCATCGAGAGTTTCGATCCGCGCGCGGACGCGAATGTCGTTGCCGGAAATCCGCACTGCGCGCGCGCCGGACTGGAGCACGGCTCCCAAAGTGCCGCGTGCCTGATAGCCGACGAACAAGACCGTGGATTCGACGCGTGGAAGATTGCGGATCAGATGGTGGCGGATGCGCCCACCATTGCACATGCCCGAGCCGGCAATAAGGATGGCGCCGGAGATCCGGTTGAGAGCCTTGGACTGGGCGACGTCGGCGGTGAAACGGACATTCGGGTTGTCGAAGGGAGAAGGAACGCCTTTACCCGGACGTGCGCCGTAGCGGCGATATGCCCGTGTTACCCGATCGGCGAGTGGTGAGTCGACGAACACCGACGAGGCAGGCAATCGTCGCGATGCGAACAACGCGACGAGATCCTCGAGCAGAACCTGGGTACGCTCGAGCGCGAAAGCCGGTATTAGCAGATTGCCGCCCTTGGCGAGGGCGGTTTCGACGATCGCCGCCAGCATCTCGCGCCGATCGGCAGCCGTGGGGACAACCCGATCCCGATCACCATAGGTTGCTTCGCAGACGACATGGTCCCATCCGCTGCCGGGCATGGCCGGATCAGCGGCATCTGCGGCCGCAACGCCGATATCGCCGGAAAACAGGAGGTTCTGGCCCTCGGCCTGGATCTCCAGCGAGGCGGCACCAAGAATATGATGCGCGTCCGAAAAGCGGATTGCTACACCCGGACACGGCTCGGCCCATTCGCCATAGCGCAGATCCTGGATCTGAGAGACGAGCTGTTCGACATCGCTGGCGTCGTAAAGCGGCTCGAACGCGGGAAGTCCGGCACGATCGGGGCGACGATTGCGTCGTTCGGCGTCGGCAGCCTGCAGCTTAGCTGCGTCGAGTAGAAGCGGTTCGAGCAGATGGCGCGTCGGTGGCGTGCACCAGATCGGCGCATCGTAACCGGCCCGGGTCAGAACCGGCAGCCGACCGCTGTGGTCGAGATGCGCGTGCGTCAGCACGATCGCATCAAGGCCGCGCACGTCGAAGGGCAGGGTCTCATGGTTGAGCGCCTCGAGCGTGCGCGACCCCTGGAACAGGCCACAGTCTATCAGCAGGCGGCGATCGCCGACATTGAGCTCCATGCAGGAGCCGGTGACCGTGCCCGCGGCACCGTGAAAGGTCAGCTCGACCGTCATTTCGTCGCACCGGGAAAGGCGGAGGCGTTTCGAGATCCCGCACCGTCGCTGTCGCGGTGGCCTAGGGGTTGCGGTTCGGTGTGCAGCATCATGCGTCTCCGGCAAAGGCGAGATGCCAGCCTAGCGGCGTCCTCTGTCGCGCGAACTCAGTACAAGTCCGGATGGCCGCACTGCTGATCAGCGTTCAAACGGTACATGTCATCGCGCGCATTCAGGGGGCACCGTGGAACTGCACCAGCCGAACTGTAGACGGCGTTCGATCTGCAACGATCGCGCGGAGCCGGCGTTGTGCAGCTGCATCGAAATTCTTTCGGTCGGGCAGGGCGACCGTCAGGCCGCCAGACTCCAAGGCTGAGATGTCATGTATCCGAACGTCCTCATCGCCGTCGATCTCGATCAGAGCAGTTCATGGGCCAAGGCGTTGCCCGCCGCAGTTGGGCTTTGCAGATGCTTCGAGGCAAAGCTCACGCTTGTGACCGTGGTCTCCGGCACTGAGCTGGCGCTCGGGGCGCAGTGGTCGCCGATCGCCCTTCGCAAGATGGTGGATACCGCCCGTAGCCGTCTTGCCGGCCTTGCCGACAGCGTGGCCGGGTCGCCGGACGTTTCATGCCTTGTCGAGACCGGCAGCGTCTATCGCGGCATCCTCACCGCTGCTGAGCGGATTGCCGCCGATCTGATCGTTCTGGCCTCTCACCGCCCCGAGATGAAGGACTATCTGCTCGGCGCCAACGCCTCGCGCGTCGTGCGTCATGCGCGCTGTTCCGTATTCGTGGTGCGCGATTGAAGCGGTGGTCGAATCCGCGACCTTGACGCCTGCGCCGGCCGAGGCGGTGCCCATCGGCCTGACCCAGAGTGAAGCGATGATCCGTCTGGCGCGAGACGGCGCCAATGAGCTTCCACGGCAAAGGCGCCGCTCGTTGATCTCGATCGTCGTCGAAGTCATGCGCGAACCCATGCTGTTGCTGTTGCTGGCCGGTGGTGTCGTCTATCTGGCGCTCGGCGATCTGACGGAAGCGCTCGTCCTTATCGTTCTCGCGGGATTTTCGATCGCGATCACCATCGTCCAGGAGACGCGCAGCGAGCGTGCGATCGAGGCGTTGCGTGACCTGGCCAGCCCGCGTGCGCTGGTGGTGCGCGACCATGTCCGGCGGCGCATCGCCGGGCGTGATGTCGTGCAGGGCGATCTCCTGGTTCTGAGTGAGGGGGACCGTGTTGCCGCCGATGGGTGGGTGCTCGCCGACAAAGGACTGCGGCTCGACGAGTCTCTCCTGACGGGCGAGTCGATGCCGGTCAGCAAGGCCGTACGCGTGGGGGAGTGTTATGGCGAGCCGTCGCCTCGGCCGGGCGGAGATCATCTCGCATACATCTTCTCGGGCACGCTGGTCGTTGCTGGAAGCGGGCTCTGCCGCGTCGCCGCGACGGGAACGAGGAGTGAAATCGGACGAATCGGCCAGTCGCTATCGACGTTGGAAACCGACTCACCGCATCTTCGCCGCCAGACGCGGAAGCTCGTGCTGGCCTTTGCGATTATTGGCAGCATTGTAAGCGGGTTGGCGGTCCTGCTCTACGGCCTACTCCGTGGCGGCTGGCTTGAGGCTGCGCTCACCGGGATCGCGCTTGGCATGTCAATGCTTCCCGAGGAGTTCCCGGTGGTCCTGGCCGTATTCATGGCGATGGGGGCGATGCGCATGTCGCGTGTGCGCGTGCTTGCTCGGCGGGCGGCCGCGATTGAGACTTTGGGCTCCGCGACCGTGCTGTGCACCGACAAGACCGGCACACTGACCGAAAACAGGATGACGGTGGTTCAGCTCAAGCTGCCGGATGGACGGGTGCTCGAGCATGACGGCGAGGCGCCTCTACCCGATGAATTCTGGCAGTTGGCCGAACTCGGCATTCTTGCAAGCGCGCCGCAGCCGTTCGACCCCATGGAGGTGGCATTCCACGATCTCAGTCGCGTTGGCGATACGGGGATGCCGCGCCGCGCCGATTGGAATTTGCGACACCATTATCCGCTCGATCCGGCACTCCTCGCGGTCTCGCAAATATGGCGCACAGCCTCCGGAGACGACGAGCATGTCATTGCGTCAAAGGGGGCACCGGAAACCATCGCCGAGCTGTGCGGCATGGATCCGGCCCAACGTGCAGCTGTTGCCGCCGCGGTCGACGCAATGGCCGCGTGCGGCCTCCGCGTGCTCGGCGTTGCCGAAGCGCGTTGGCGCGGGACGCATTTTCCCGCCACGCAGCGTGGGTTCGATTTCACCTATCGCGGGCTGGTGGGATTGCAGGATCCGCTGCGTGCCTCGGTGCCGGAAGCCGTGCGGCAGTGCCATGCCGCCGGAATCCGCGTGGTGATGATCACCGGCGACTATCCTGAAACGGCCCGGGCGATCGCCCAGGAGGCGGGGATCCCATCCGGCCCGCTCATGACCGGCGACCAGCTCGCGCAGATCGATGACGCCGAGCTCGCATGCCGCGTATGTGACATCACGATCTTCGCCCGGATCATGCCGGAGCAGAAGCTGCGCATTGTCCAGGCACTGAAAGTTGGTGGCCAGATCGTGGGAATGACCGGGGATGGCGTCAACGACGCACCTTCGCTCAAGGCCGCCGATATCGGCATCGCCATGGGCGGGCGCGGCACCGACGTGGCGCGTGAGGCTGCTTCCATCGTCCTGCTCGACGACGATTTCGGGTCCATCGTTACTGCGATCCGTGTCGGCCGGCGGATCTACGATAATCTGCGCAAAGCTATGGGCTTCATTGTTGCGGTGCATCTGCCGATCGCTGGCCTGGCGATGATGCCGCTCCTGTTCGGATTGCCGATCTTGCTTGCGCCTCTGCATATCGCCCTGCTCGAGATGATCATCGATCCGGTATGTTCGCTGGTGTTTGAGGCGGAGCGCGAGGAAAGCAACGTCATGCAGCGGCCGCCGAGAGCGCCAGCGACCGCGCTGCTGCCACGCACGCTGGTGCTTTGGTCGGCCATGCAAGGGGCGGTCGCGCTCGCGGCGATCGGCGGCATGGTGCTGTGGAGCCGAACTGCACCGGTGACCGAGCTTCGCGCCATCGCTTTCGGGACGCTTGTCGGTGCGATCCTTGCTCTCGTGCTGGTCAATCGCGCCTTCACCTCGTCGATTGCCGGCGCGTTGCTCCGCCCCAACTTCGCGCTTGCCGCCGTGGTATTCGTGATCGCGCTGGTATTCGGCCTGGTGGAATGGATCCGGCCGGTCCGCGACCTGCTTGGGTTCGGTGCATTGCAGCCCGAGCAGATGTTTGCCGCTTTCGTGGCGGGAGTGGCCGTGTTGGTGGTGCTCGAGATGATCAAGCGACGCTGGCATATTGGCTGGGCCATATGACCATTGTGCCACCTTCCCGTCCTTGTCGAAAATTTGCGTCGGAAGGGAGGTTCAGTCGTCGGCAATCGGCTGGCAGAGCGAGATCTCGAAAGCGAGCGGCGTGCCGTCGTGCTCGGTGACGGTCACATATTCGCCGAGGCGCATCGGATGTGCTTCGAGATGGAACAGCGGCTCGTCATCGGCGTCGCCGGGGGCATAGGAAAAGGCCCAGCCCTTGCGTTTGTGCACCAGATAGCCGTGAACATCGGGCTCGTCGGGCCAGGAGCGTAGCACGGTCGCGCGCTCGGGCTTTGCACGGATCGCCTCGCGGTCAACGATCTGCTGCTGATCGAGCGGCGCACGCAGCAGATAGCAATGCGCGCGCGAACCTTCTGGGAAATCGCGGGTTCGCGCGAGATCGAGGCGGATCATATACCAGGTCATGCCGGTCTTTGTCTGCCGAGTGTGCCGCGTCCGAAATTGGGGATATTACGTATGGTGAGCTTTCAACCGGCTTTGGCGAGCAAGATACGCAGCGCCGCCAGTATTGGCCGCTGGCTGGCGAGTATCGCATCATCAGCCTCGGCAAGCGGGATCCAGCGCGCCGAATCGATTTCCGGAAAGCTTTGGAACATGCCGCTACCCGGCGGCCATTCCAGTTCGAACCGGTTGCTGACGATTTCGGCGGGATCGATGGACTGTTCGTGTGCGAACGCCTCGACGATTTTGCCACCGGCCTGGCGGATTTGCATAAGCGGCTGCATGTCTCCTTCAACCGCGACACCGAGCTCTTCCATAGCTTCGCGACGGGCCGCGGTTCCAGCATCTTCACCCGGCTGGATCATGCCTTTGGGTATTTGCCAGGCGCCTATGTCCTTGTTTCGCCAATAAGGGCCGCCGGGGTGCGCAAGCAGAACTTCAACACCCGATCCGGCGCGGCGATAGAATAAAATGCCTGCACTGCGCTGGGCCATCATTGCTAACCTTGGCGGACGGATGCTCAGTTTATACTGAAAGAGCCTTGGCAATACATCGGCCTCGACCCACGTCGGCGTGGTTACGTGCGGCATCATCTCTCAAGTCCGTAATGTCCCGAATGCCGATCGCATCGCAGACGGGTTAATTTCAGCTTCCGCAGACCGAAACGACGCATCGGGCGCCGTTTGCAGCGAACGTTGCAAAGTGAACGGGAAGGCCGGACAATGACCGAATTCGATCGAGAACAGCTGAACGGGATGCCCGTGCCAGGCAATCCGGCCCCCGATATTATCAACCCCCAATCTCCGCCGGAATCGCCCGTCTCTGCGCCGCCTGCCGAAGAGCCGATGCAGGAGCCGCCCGGCATCCAATCGCCCGACCCGGGCCGGGAAGAGCCAAAGACGCCGCCGCCTGAAATCCCCCCGGCTGAAGCTTGTATGGGCCTGCGCCTTGCATCGGGCATCGCCGATTGCCGAGTGAGGCTTCCTTGGGGATCTACGTAAGGCGCGCAATGAAGGATGGTGCCAGGGAGCCACTGGTTTGAGAGGTCGATCAAGTCATGACGCATCGAGTTGGGCACCAATGAGTCGTTTGGGAACGCATCGCGAGCGTCATCTCGTTTCCCGTATCGGTTGGCTGCGGGCGGCTGTGCTTGGCGCCAACGACGGAATTGTGTCCACGGCAAGCCTCATTCTTGGGGTTGCGGCTTCGGCGGCTCAAAGGGACGCGATCCTGATCGCGGGGGCTGCCGGGCTGGTCGCGGGCGCAATGTCGATGGCTGCCGGCGAATATGTCTCGGTCAGTTCGCAGGCCGATGCCGAAGAAGCGGATCTGGACCGTGAACGCCGCGAGCTCGCGAACGACAATGAGGCCGAGAATGAGGAGTTGACCCAGATCTATATCCGGCGCGGTCTCGATCGCGATACGGCGCTATCGGTGGCACGCCAGCTGATGGCTGCCGATGCGCTCGCTGCTCATGCGCATGATGAACTGGGTATATTGGAGATGACGACGGCGCGTCCGATCCAGGCCGCGTTGACGTCGGCCGCGACATTCACCTGTGGCGCTGCATTGCCTTTGTTGATCGTGTTTCTGGTGCCGATGGCCCGCCTTGTTCCGATCGAAGCCGGCGCATCGCTTCTCTTCCTCGCTCTGCTCGGTGCTATAGGTGCGGTGGCGGGCGGCGCGATCGTCTGGCGCGCTGCTGCGCGCGTCACCTTCTGGGGAGCGCTCGCCATGGCATTGACCGCGGGGATCGGGCACCTGGTCGGTACGGCCCTCTGAGATGCAGCGGCCGACGGAAGATCGTGTACCGGTGTCTGCGGCCGATCCGCTGACGAAGGCGGATTTCGAAACTATTGTCACACCGCCGGGCTTCTTCGCTCGGCTGGGGCCAGGGCTGATCACTGGCGCCGCCGACGATGATCCCAGCGGAATCGGCACCCACAGCCAGATCGGCGCCCAGTTCGGCTATGGCCTGGCCTGGACCTTTGTCCTCAGTTTTCCGCTGATGGTCGTCATCCAGCAGGTCGCCGCCGAGATCGGGCGAGTCACGGGTGCCGGAATCGCCCGCAATCTGCGACGCCATTATCCTCGCCCCGTGCTGTGGGCGATGGTGACGCTGCTCCTGATCGCCAATGTGGTGAACCTTGGCGCTGACCTGAGTGCTATGGGCGCTGCCCTGGTGCTGCTGACAGGGGGGAATGCTGTTCTCTATACCCTGTTGTTCGGGATCCTTTGCGTGGTGCTCGAGGTAACGCTCAGCTATCCACGCTATGCGGCCATTCTGAAATGGACCACCCTGTCCCTGTTCGCTTACGTCGCGGTCGTCGCGGTCGCTGGCGTCCCCTGGGGACGGGCGCTGACCTCTCTGATCGTGCCCGAGCTACAATGGAACGCCGACTACGCAACCGCGATGGTCGCGATCCTCGGCACCACGATCAGCCCTTATCTTTTCTTCTGGCAGGCCGGGCAGGAGATTGAGGAGCAGCACCGTCATCATGCCAAGCCTTTGTGTATCGCGCCACGCGATGCCGGTCCCGAACTCAAGCGGATTCGCATCGACACGCTGACCGGCATGGCGTTCAGTTCGATCATTTCGCTCGCTATCGTGTTCGCGACCGCGGCGACTCTCAATGCCCAAGGCATCACCGACATCGCCACTTCGGCGCAAGCCGCGGAGGCGCTGCGTCCGATCGCCGGCCGCTTCGCCTTCGCGATGTTTGCGCTTGGCATCATTGGTACCGGCCTGCTCGCAGTGCCGGTTCTTGCCGGCTCGGCGGCTTATGCCGTGACCGAAATGAGCGGCAGGGTGGGAAGCCTTGACGCGAAACCGCTCCAGGCGCGGCTATTCTATGCGACGATCGCGATAACGACGCTTGCTGGCGCCGCGCTTACGTCGATCGCGATCGATCCGGTGAGGGCGCTTTACTGGGCGGCAGTCGTCAACGGTGTTTTGGCGGCGCCGCTGATGGCGATGATGATGCTGATCGTTCGCAACAAGCGGGCAATGGGACGGCTTACTCTATCGCCCATGGCCACAGCGCTAGGCTGGTTTGCGACATCGGTTATGGCCGCGGCTACCGTGCTTTTCTTTGCGTTTGCTCTTTAGTTGTCCGCACCGATGCGCTCTTGGTCAGAGGGTTCGTCCCCGTCATCCTCGTCGTGAACTTCCGGACGATGAAACCTTGGAATTATTGCCGGTCTATCGAAACCCGCACTGCGCGTAGCTTGATCGCTTCAAGAAGCGCATACATGTTTTGAGGGTGATCGTGGGCCGCACAAGATTGAAGATGCCTTCGAGACGCTCGCGAATGCCACGCCGGGCAACATCCTTTCCCCCTTCCGGAATACCGATGATCTCGCCGCTGTCTTCTACACCTAGAAGGATCATGCCCGCGTTCGACGTCGCGAACGCCGCAATTTCCTTGGCAAGATCGCCGGCGTGCTTCGGGAACTCGCGCTTGAACTCGACTGTCTGCGTTTCGCTCGCAGCCGCCAGGTGCGGCAATTCACGCGTCAATTCAGCGTCGGCCCAACTGGGGTGTTCGTTATCCATGCCGGACAGGATGCCGCTACATTTCGCCTCGTACCAGCAGGATTAGATCCACACCTTCCGCGCTGGTCTTCCATTCGCTCCCTGCTGGTTCGCACCACGGCCCTCGCGGACCCGGCGCCCAGCATCGCAAGGAGCCGATCCCGAGGCGGACTCGCAAAGGGCCATTTGCATATGCAACTGACCGGAGTTGGTCGAGAGCCGCCAGCCAGCATCACGACATAAACAGGCAACTGCGATCGCCAACATCGCCAACATAGCCGCCGTTAGAGACCGACCTCGGGTGCCTCGGAAGCTGCCTTTCGTTCATCAAGGGGCGACAAATATGGGATCGGAGCCCGGTGAGGGACCGTCCGATTTATGGCGAAAACGCGATTCCGTAGTAGTGGAATGGCCGCGGAGAAAGAGCGGGAGAAAACGCCTCTGAGAGCCCCAAAAGGGATTCTCCCGCTACGGGATCATGCCGCGAACGGCGCAGAACTGCGCCGTTCTGGCGGCGATTCTCTCATTTACGGAAATCATGCCGACTGGCTGGCGGAGCGGGAGGGATTCGAACCCTCGATACGCTTTTGGCGTATACTCACTTTCCAGGCGAGCGCCTTCGACCACTCGGCCACCGCTCCGCATGCTCTGGAAGGCGGCTCCCTATCGCGGCATTGACGGCGGCGCAAGGCGCTTCACAGCACCAGCCGGAACAGCGCGCCGTCGGCGGGCGATCGATCGACCTCGATCGAGCCGTCATGCGCGAGCAGCACCTGCCGCGCGAAGCTGAGGCCGATGCCGCTGCCCGTCTTCTTGGTGGTGAAGAATGGCAGGAAGATGTCGTGGCGCAGCGCCTCGGGCACGCCGGTGCCATTGTCGCCCACCTCGATCCGCGTCCGGCCCGACCGCATCGCCTCGATCGACAGCGATACGGTGGGCGTGTCGCCGTTCATCGTCGCGGCATCGGCGGCGTTGCGCAGCAGGTTGATGACGACCTGTGCGATCAGATCCGGGTCGGCATCGATCAGGTGGCTCGGCGGCGCGATCGTGATCTCCAGCCGGACATCGGCCCAATGTCCGTCGGCCTCGAACAGCCGGCCCAGCTCGGCCGCGAAGGGTTCGGCGGCGAACAGGCGTCGGTTGATCTGCGGCGGGCGGGTGATCGTGCGATAGGTTTCGACGAAATGCATCACGCCGTCGGCGCGGCGGGCCAGTGTCTCGATCGCGCCGCGCGCATCGGCAATGGCGGGATCGTCGCCGCGATCGGCCTCTGCGATGAGCTGCGCTGCGGTGCGCGCCAGCGACGTCACCGGGGTCATCGAATTCATGATCTCGTGGGTCAGCACGCGGATCAGGTCGCTCTGCGCCGCCACCTCGACGGCGTTGAGCGCATCCTGGATCGGCTGAACCGCGATCACCCGCACGGTGCCGCCCAGCCGCGCGAGCGAGGCGGCGCGAACCGTCGCGCGCTGCGGCCCGATGTCGAGCGACAGGATGAGCAGCTGATGGCGGCCGGGCGGCAAGCCGGCGATCGCCTGGACCAGGCTGGCACCATAGATCTCGAAATCGGCGACGCGGATGCCCTTATGCTGGTTGAACAGCCGCCGTGCCGCCTTGTTGACGCATTCGGCGCGCCCCTCGGAATCGACGGTGACGAGCGCGACGGGCACGTCGTCGACCAGCGCGGAGAAGAAGCGCGTCTCCTCCGAGATCCGCTCGCGCTCCTCGCGCAGCGTGCGGATGCCGCTGTCGAGCGCGGAACCCAGCACGTCGAAGCCGCTGCCGGCCTCGGGCCGGGCGAAGCGCGCCTGCAGGTCGCCGAAGCGCACCGCGTCGATGAAGCGGGCGACTTCCAGATTGGTACGCTGGACATAGCGCCACAGCGCGATACCGGCGCCCGTCGCGAGCATTGCGGCAACGATCCGCGCCGCGGCGAGCCCGGGGGTCAGCAACGACCAGGCAAAGGCGGCGAGCGCGGCGAGCGCGAGCGCCAGGCGCAGCGCCAGTCCGATCGCGAAGCGGCGGTCAAAGCCCATGTTTTTCCATCCGCCGATACAGCGACGCGCGCGTCAGCCCGAGTTCGGCGGCGGCGTTGGAGATGTTGTAGCCATGCTTCTTCAACGCGGTCTCGACCATGCGGCGCTCGGCCCGCTCGAGATTGAGATCGTCGTCGCCGGCCGGCGGCTCGACCACCGCGCTGCGTTCGACGCGCAGTGGCGCGGGCTCAGGGCGGCGGATCGAGAAATCCGCAATGGTGAACGGCGCGTCGCCCGACAGGATCACCGCGCGCTCGACGGCATGGCGCAGCGCGCGGACATTGCCCGGCCAGTCATAGGCGGTCAGCGCGGCAAGCACGTCGGCGGGGATCGGCCGTGCCGCCTTGCCATATTTGCGTGCATAGAGTTCCAGATAATGGTCGAGCAGCATCGGCACGTCCTCGCGCCGTTCGCGAAGCGGCGGCAGCGTGATCTCGACGGTGTTGAGCCGAAAGAGCAGATCCTGCCTGAAGCGGTGCTCGTCGCCGAGCCGGTCCGTGGACAGGTTGGTGGCGGCGATCACACGGATATCGACCGGGACCGGTTTGTTGGCGCCGACGGGCGTCACCTTGCGCTGCTCCAGCGCGGTGAGCAGCTTGGGCTGTAGGTGGAGTGGCAAATTGCCGATCTCGTCGAGGAACAAGGTGCCGCCATCGGCGGCCTGCAGCCGGCCGATGCGATCGGTGCGGGCATCGGTGAAGGCGCCCTTCACATGACCGAACAGCTCCGAATCGATCACCGTCTCGGCGACTGCGCCGAGATCGACCGACAGCATCACGCGTTCGGCGCGGCGCGAGCGGCGGTGGAGTTCGCGTGCGACCAGTTCCTTGCCGGTGCCGTTCTCGCCCAGGATCAGCACATTGGCGTCGGTCGGGGCGGCGCGTTCGATCAGCTGCTGGACGCGCGCCATCGCGGGCGACGTGCCGAGCAGTGGCGTCTCGCCGCCCGGTGCCGATGCGGCGATCGCGACGAGCTTGTCCTTTTCCGCGGCGACACGTCGCGAACGGCGCAATGCGGCGGCGGTCCGCACCGTGGCGAGCAGCCGCTCGTTGGACCAGGGCTTGGTCGCGAAATCGGTGGCGCCGCGCTTCATCGCCTCGATCGCGATCTGGACGCCGCCATGCGCGGTGATCATCACCACCACCGCATCGGGATCGCGCGCCAGGAAACGCCCCAGCCATTCGAAACCCTCGGCCGCATCGGTGGCACCGCGCGCGAAATTGGCGTCGAGCAATATCGCCTCGGGCGCGCGCGTCGCCGTGCGTTCGAACGCGTCGCGCGGATCGGTGAAGGTCAGAACCTCGTCGAACAGCGACCGCAACAGCAGGCGCGCCGCGAGCAATATGTCTTCGTCGTCATCGATGACGACGCACAATTCGAATGGCTTTCCCTCCGGCATGCGTCCGTTCCCGTACAGCGAGTGTCCGAAATCGGGCAATCAATAATTGTGCCATACTTGGCTCGAT
>JASBTC010000223.1 GCA_030148625.1 Sphingobium sp.
CGTCCAATATGCCTGCGTCCATCGCCATCTGGGGCAGCATCGTGACAACCAGGCCGTTGTCGACCATCTGCACCAGCGTGTGGAGCGAGGTGCCGAGCATCGATGCCTCGGCGCGCAACTCGGGGCGGTTGCATGCGGCAAGCGCATGATCTTTCAGGCAATGACCGTCCTCGAGCAGCAGCAGCCGGCTTTCGTCGATCGTGTCGGCCTTGACGCGCTCGGGCAGGTCGACCCCTTCGTCATGGGGGAAGGCGATGAAGAGCCGATCGTCGAACAGCGGGTCCGATTCGACGTCGCCACAGGCATAGGGCAGCGCCAGCAATACGCAGTCGACCTGGCCATGGTGCAATGATTCGCACGCCGAGCGACTGGTCTCTTCGCGCAGATAGAGCTTGAGTTCGGGCCAGTCGGCGCGGATGCGCGGCAGGATACGGGGAAGAAGGAAAGGGGCGATCGTGGGAATCACGCCCATGCGCAGGTCGCCGGACAGCGGCTTGCCCGCAGCGCGCGCCATTGCCGACAATTCCTCCGCCTCGCGCAGCACGCGAATCGCCTTTTCGGTGATCCGTTCGCCGAGCGGCGTGAAGCGGACGACGCGGCGCGTGCGTTCGACCAATGTGATGCCGATCAGCGATTCGAGCTCGCGCAGGCCCGCCGACAATGTCGATTGGGTGACGAAACATGCCTCCGCCGCGCGGCCGAAATGGCCGTGCTCGCGCAATGCGACGAGATATTGCAATTGCTTGAGCGTCGGCAAATAGGTCGACATTGATTACCCCGTCCGATTAGTGCGGGGTATATCATCGAATATGTGACTGTTTGAAGACGGTCAGAAAACCACGCGGTAAATGCTGTAGAGGCTGGTGATGGTCAGCACGACGCCGACCATGACGAGCAGCGTCTTGGCGGCGACGCGCTTGGCGATGATCGCCCCGAACGGTGCTGCGACGATGCCCCCGATCAGCAGGCCGATCACCGGCATCCAGAATTCGCGCGAGAAGCCTTCGGTGCCGATTCCGATCAGGAAAGTGATCGAGACCGTGATCGTCAGGAAGAACTCGACGCTGTTGACGGTGCCGATCGTCGTGCGCGGCTGCGCACCCTGGACAAGCAGGTTCGAAGTGACGACGGGGCCCCAGCCGCCGCCGCCGGCCGCGTCGAGGAAACCGCCGGCCAGGCCGAGCGGCTCGATGATCTTGGGTTCGCGATGCGCCCGCGGCGGATAGCGCAGGCCGCGGATGAGCAGATAGATGCCGATCCCGGCGAGATAGGCCATCACGAAGGGGCGTGTGATCGCGGCGTCGAGCGAGGTCAGCAGATAGGCGCCAGCGATGCCGCCGAGCATGCCGGGGATCAACAGGCGGAAGAACAGCTTCCAATTGACGTTCTTGTGGATGGCGTGGCTGATTCCCGACACACCGGTGGTGCAGCATTCCACCAGATGGACGCCCGCCGACGCGATGGCGGGCGGCACGCCCAGCACGCTGACGAGCAGAGTCGACGAAATCACGCCGAATGCCATGCCGAGTGCGCCATCAACCATCTGTGCCGCGAAACCGACCGCAATGAAGGGCAGGATGGAAAGCCAATGTTCCTGGATAAGTTCGATCATTCGCCTACCGGTCCCTCACGTCGCGGCGCTGTGCTGCACCAGCGTTGCGCGGACGACAAGACAGATTCCCTATCAATAGGCTAGACAAGCGCTTTCAGCCGGGATTTGAAACGTCCCGTCTTTATCCCTAGATTATGCCGAGTTCAGGGAGGGCCGCGATGCTGGCTGAGTTGAAAGCATATCTTGATTCGATCAAGGCGCGCGATCCCGCGCCGCGATCGCGATGGGAGATATTGCTCTATCCGGGGGTGTTGGCGATCGGCCTGCACCGTGTCGCGCATTGGTTGTACGAAGCCGAACTGTTTCTGGTTGCGCGCTTCGTCAATCACCTGTCGCGTTTCCTGACCGCGATCGACATTCATCCCGGTGCGCAGATCGGCCGCAACCTGTTCATCGACCATGGTTTTACCGTGATCGGCGAGACCGCGGTGATTGGCGACAATGTCACCATCTATCAATGCGTGGCGCTGGGCGGCACCAATCCCGCCAACGGCATTGCCGGCAAGCGCCATCCGACATTGCTCGACGGTTCGATCGTCGGATCGGGCGCCCAGGTGCTTGGTCCGATCACGGTCGGCGCACGTGCACGCGTCGGTGCCAATGCGGTGGTGACCAAGGACGTGCCCGAAGGCGCGGTCATGGTCGGCATTCCAGCGCGGCAGACTTTGCTCGACGCCACCGAATATCAGAAGGGATTCGTGCCCTATGGCACGCCGTGCAGCGATATCTTCGATCCCGCGACTCAGAAGCTCGAGATCCTGAAATGCGAGCTCGAGCGGATGCAGAAGCAGCTCGACGCGATGCTGGCCGAAAAGGCCCCCAAGACGGACGGTGAACGCGAAAGCGCATGAGCGCGATCGTCACGCCATTCCCGGCTCCACGCGGCACGGTGCTGCAGATCGGGTTCGATCGCCTCGAACTGACCCGGATCCTGGATTTGTACGGCCGGATGGTCGCCGCCGGGCATTGGCGCGATTATGCGATCGATCTGGGCCGCGAGGCCGCCATTTTCTCTGCGTTCCGGCGCACCGCCGAACGCCCGGAGTATCGGATCGAGAAACGCCCGGCGCTGCGCAATCGCCAAGGCATGTGGGCGTTGGTCAATGAAGTGGGAGCGACGCTGAGGCGCGGGCATGAACTGAGTTCGGTGCTGGCCCCCGTCGAACGCAAGCTGCTCAAGCTGGTCGAGGATTAGGTCGGAGGCTTCCCCTCTCCCCCAAAAAAAGCGACGCAAAAAAAATCCCCCGGGCAGGGGGGGAAGTTTTGGGGGGCCGCGCGTCATGGCGCGCGGCCCTTATGATTGCTGTTCAGGCGGTGATCGCCGGTCGGTCGAGCACCGGCAGCTTGGTGCGCAGATCGCCGGGCAGCGTGCTCACGACGAGGCGACGCGCCGGATGCCAGAAGGCCGAGAGCATCAGCAGCGCCGATCCGATCACCAGGCCGGTGAGCGCCACACTGAGGCTGACCGCGCCGAATTTCTCGAACAGCGCACTCATCGCATAGAGCACATAGGCAAGCGAAGAGACCAGCAAGGCGCGGCGATCGACGGTGAGCGAGATCATCGCGAAGATGATGTAGAGCGCGATGACGATGCCGGCCTGGGCCGTGCCGATCGTGCCGTCGAGCACGCCCAGCGCGTGGAAGATCGGATGCGCGATCATCGGCGCCGCGGCGAGATGGAGCCAGAAGGCGACGTCGGAGCGGCGGGTCTGGCGCGTACGATCCGACATGTCCCACCACATCGCGAAGGCGAAGGTGGCGATGCCGCCGGCCAGAACCAGCCAGGTGAGATGCTGTGCGACGTCCTGGTTGACGGCGAGTGCCAGCGCCACGACGACGCCGACGAGCGAGACGGCGCCTGCGGCGACCGTGATCGGCACGCGGAAGCGCAGCCAGTGACCCCAGGCGGCGATCGCGGTGATCACGCCGATTCCGGCCAGGATCAATGCGTTGGTGCGATCGGTGAAATCGGGTGACATATCGACGAGCGTGCCGATCATCGTCGCGGCGACACCACCCGTGAAGCTGAGCAGAAGCAGGATGCTCGGCAGCGCCATGCGGCGGCGCCGGGTGAAATATTCGGCCAGGCCCCAGCTGGCCCCGGCAACCAATGCACCGGCCAGCCCGGCCGAGCGGTCGCCGCCGATCCAGGCCAGCGCACTGAGCAGCAGCACGAGCGCGATTGCGACGAAGATGTCGTTGAAGCCGGTGAGGAGGCGGAAGCTTTCCTCATCGACGGTCGGCGTCGCGCGCCCGGCGGCGACATGGCTGCGAAACGCTTCTGCGGCCGCGGGCGTCAGCACGCCCGCGGCAACCGCGGCTTCGAGATCGGTCTCACTATACATGCGGCTTCTCCTCCCCTTGCAACGGCGAGGATAGCATTGCTGTATTAACTCAGCAATACACTATTTTCCTCCGGGGAGGGGGCTATCTGCCCTGCAGTTTCGACAGGATCGCCATCGATTGCTCGGCACCCGATTGCGGGACGGTCTCGCCGGTCCGGTCGGTGATCTGTGCCCAGCGTGCGGCGACACTTTCGGGCGTACGTTCGTCCTGCGGGATCAGCACGCCGGGTGTCAGCGTGACATAAGCGGCCTGGAACACGCCGGCGCCCGCGCCGACGATCGCATTGCTCGGTGCGTCCTCGGATACGAGGAACAGGGCTGCCGGCGCGACATTCTCGGGCGCGAAGGCGGCATAGGCTTCTTCGGGAAAGATATCGGCGGTCATCCGGGTGCCGGCGACCGGAGCCAGCGTGTTGACGCGGATATTGTATTTGGCGCCCTCCAGATAGAGCGTCTTGGTGAGCCCGGCGAGGCCGAGCTTGGCCGCGCCGTAATTGGCCTGACCGAAATTGCCATAAAGGCCGGTCGACGACGCGGTCATGAGGATGCGGCCATAGGCCTGTTCGCGCATCGTATCCCACACCGCCTTGGTGCAGTTGGCGGATCCGATCAGATGGACCTTGACGACAAGATCGAAATCCTCAGGCTCCATCTTGGCGAAGCTCTTGTCGCGCAGGATGCCGGCATTGTTGATCAGGATATGGACGCCGCCCCAGGCTTCCTTGGTCTTCGCGACCATTTCGACCATCTGCTCATATTCGGTGACGCTGCCGCCGTTCGACATCGCCGTGCCGCCCGCAGCCTCGATTTCCGCCACGACCTGGAGCGCGGCATCGGAATGGCCGGTGCCATCACGCGATCCACCGAGATCGTTGACCACGACCTTGGCACCGCGGCGCGCCAGTTCGAGCGCATAAGCGCGTCCCAGTCCGCCGCCCGCGCCGGTGACGATCGCGACCCGGTCCTTGAAATCGATGCTCATGCCCTGCTCCGAATGACGTTTACGCGAACGTCACCTAAAGCTTTGCCGAGACGATTGGAAGCCGGAACCGCCGGCCCCTCGGGAGCGTGGGGCCGGCGGGGATCGGGTTACTTGCTGTAACCCGGATCACGGCGTTGCTTGCAGCCATCGGTCACGGTGCGCGAGCACCAGGGATATTCGGCCTTTGGCGGCGGCGGTGGAAAAGCCTGCTCCACAGATTGGGACGGCCGAACGATCTTGGCCTGTCCAGCGGGAGCCGGCGGCGGTGGCGGCATCGCGGCGTCGGGCGGCGGAGCCATTGCCTCGTTTGGCGGCGGCGCGGAGGGATCGGCCGGCGGGGGTGGTTGCGCGATCGCGGCCGTGCTGAATGCAAATGCGGCCATCAGGAACATGGATCTCATCTTCGTCTCCTTGCCCCGCCCGGATGGTGCGGTGTTCCCGCATCAACACGTCAACGAAACGAAACCCGCCAGGGTTCCTGGACGAGAGTGCCCATTGAACGGCTGGTCGCGCCTGTGGTGCGCCATATCGTGGGCTGGCCGATCAACGGGCGACCGGGGGCAGGCAGCCCAGCCCCGTGAGCGTCGTTCCGATCGCCCGATCGAGGGGCGTATGCGGTTCGGCGCCGATAACATCGATCAGGCTGGCATTGTCGAGTGCAAGCGGATGCCGCCAGAAACCACGCATCCGCGCGGTTTCGCGCAACGAGACGTTGAAGAACCCGGCAATGGCGAGCAGCGACCAGGGCATGCGCCGGACGGGAATCCCCGGATCGCCTGCGGCCGCCCTGATCGCCTGGACGATCAGGCTTCCGTCCGGATCCCAGATGCCCGCGAAATGATGGCGCGCGAGATGCGCCAGGGCCGCGTCGCGATCGAGCAGTCGCGCGAACGCCTCGCCGAGATCGGGCAGATAGGCCCAAGCATGGCCGACGCCCGGCGTTGCGGGATTCATGATCGAACGGATCGGTTTGCCGGGTTTGATCAGGCCTTGCGAGAACCAGTTATTGCCCGGCCGCGGCCCGAAAAAGTCGCCCGCACGCAGGATGAGCGCGCGAACGCCCGAGTCCGCGATGCGACGTTCCATCGCAACGCGAATCTCGCCCTTGTTCGTATCGGGGCGTTGCGGCGTGTCCGGACTTGCGAGGGGCGTGTCGCGCGGATCGAAATTATAGATGGTGCCGGGCAGTGCCAGGCGTGCATCATTAGTGCGCGCCGCCGCGATGCTGTTGTCGAGCATTGGCAGTACCAGCCTGTCCCAATCGCGATAGCCCGGCGGGTTCACCGCATGGACGACCGTGTCGGTGCCTTCGGCTGCACGCAGCACCGCCTGGCTGTCCATTGCGTCGCCCTGAACCCATTCGAAGCCCTGCGATTCGGTGGGCAACCGGCGCGCCATTGCGCGGACCCGCCAGCCGTGGCGGGACAGCGCGGCGGCGATTTCGCCACCCACGCCGCCGGTCGCACCCAGGATCAATGCCGTTTTCATGATCGTCTCCATCGGTTGAAGCTTCGATGTGCGATGCGGCGACCCTGAAAGAAATTGTCGTATATGTTCGATCAGTATATATAAATTTGATGAGCCAAGATCCGGATTGGGAGCAGTATCGGGCGTTTCTTGCGGTTCTGCGCGAGGGGAGCCTGTCGGGCGCGGCGCGTGTGCTCGGTGTCGCCCAGCCGACGGTGCGGCGGCGCATCGAGGATCTGGAGGCGATGCTCGGTACCGCATTGTTCACGCGTTCTCCGGGCGGACTCCAACCGACCGAGACCGGTCTTTCGCTGCGCGGACATGTCGAGGCGATGGCGCTTGCGGCGGCCGCGCTGGTCCGGTCGGCCTCGTCCGACGCGCGCGAAGTCGCGGGGATCGTGCGCGTGAGCGCGAGCGAAGTGATCGCCGTCGAAGTGCTGCCGCCGATACTGGCGCGCCTGCAGGCGAAACATCCCGCGCTGGTGATCGAATTGTCGCCCAGCAATCGCAATGAGGACGTCTTGCGCCGGGAGGCCGACATTGCGGTGCGGATGGTGACGCCCGCGCAGACCGCGTTGATCGCCCAGCGCGTCGGCATGGTTCGGCTGGGGCTCCACGCGCATCGCGACTATCTCGCACGGCGCGGCATGCCGGAGACGCTGGAGGCGATGCGTGAGCATGCTCTGATCGGCGTCGAGCGTGACAGCCCTGTGCTGCGCGCGCTTCAGTCCGGCGGCCTGCCGATGGCGATCGAGGATTGCAGTTTCCGCTCCGACAGCGACCTGGCCCAGCTTGCGGCGATCCGTGCCGGCGCCGGTATCGGCATCTGCCAGTCAGCGCTCGCCACGCGCGACCCGGCGCTGGTTCCGGTGCTTGCCGGCGCCTTTGGATTCGATCTGGAAACCTGGGTCGTCTGCCACGAAGACCTGCGCAACGTCGCCCGCGTCTGCGCGGTGTTCGATGCGCTGGTCGACGGGCTGCGCCGCTATATAATTGGTATTACAGCTAAATCTGTTCAGGCCGCGTCGGCATCCAGTGCATAACCCGCCGAGCGGACGGTGCGGATGATGTCGGCGCGGTCGCCCTGGTTGATCGCCTTGCGCAGACGGCGGATATGGACGTCGACGGTGCGTGGCTCGATCTCGCTGTCGCGGCCCCAGACCGAATCGAGCAGCCTTTCGCGCGAGAACACCCAGCCGGGATGCTCGAGGAAATGCTTGAGCAGGCGGAATTCGGTCGGGCCCAGCGGTACGACCGCGCCGCCGCGCTTCACCTTGTGGCCGACCGTATCCATCTCGATATCGGCATAGCTCAGCGTCTCGCCGGCCAGCGCCGGGCGCACGCGGCGGAGCACCGCGCCGACGCGCGCGACCAGTTCGCGCGGGGAGAAGGGCTTGGTCACATAATCGTCGGCGCCGGTGTCGAGTCCGCGCACGCGATCCTCCTCTTCACCGCGCGCCGTCAGCATGATGATCGGCACATTGGCGGTGTCGGGCGCACGGCGCAGGCGCCGGCAGACCTCGATTCCCGACAGGCTCTCGACCATCCAGTCGAGCAGCACGATATCGGGCGCCGATTCCTGTGCGAGCAACAGCGCTTCCTCGCCATCGGGCGTGTGACGGACCGCGAAATCCTCGCGTTGGAAGGTATAGACGAGCAGTTCCGCGAGCGCGGCATCGTCCTCAACCAGCAGCATGTCTGCACGTGCCATGATCAGACCTCCCGCGCGGCGCGGTCGCCGAGATATTGGCCGGTGGCCGCATAATAGACCATCTCGGCGACGTTGGTCGCGTGATCGCCGACGCGCTCGAGATTTTTCGCGACGAACAGCAGGTGCGCGGCCTCGCCGATGGTCTTGGGATTTTCCATCATGAAGGTGACGAGCGTGCGGAAGATCGAATTGTAGAAATCGTCGACCACATGGTCGCGCTCGATCACGCGGAGCGCGGCGGCGGAATCGCGTGCGCCGAATGCGTTGAGCACGTCATGGACCATCTCGGTCGCGGTGTTCGCCATCGCGGGCAGCAGCGAGATCGGCTCGATCATCCGCCGGCTCTCGATCAGCGGCACGCGCTTGGCGATATTCTTGGCATAATCGCCGATCCGCTCGATCACGCCCGCGATCTTGATCGCGGCGACGACCTCACGCAGGTCGTCGGCCATCGGTGCGCGCAGCGCGATGATGCGCACCGCAAGCTTTTCGACCTGGCTCTCGATCTCGTCGATGCGCGCATCCTCCGCGACGATGCGGCTCGCGGCATTGGTGTCGCTTTTGACCAGCGCGTCCATCGCCGCGACGATCGCGGCTTCGGCGCGGCCGCCCATTTCGGAGATCAGCCCGCGCAGCTCGCCGATATCCTCGTCGAACGCCTTGACGGTATGTTCGGTGGTACCCATCGCCAGTCCTTATAAACCCGATCGATCCTCAGCCGTAGCGGCCGGTGATGTAATCCTTGGTGCGCTCTTCGCGCGGGTTGGTGAAGATCTCGGACGTGTCGCCATATTCGACAAGCGTACCGAGGTGGAAGAAAGCGGTCTTCTGCGAGACGCGCGCGGCCTGCTGCATATTGTGCGTCACGATTGCGATCGCGTAGCGGCCGCGCAGTTCGTGGATCAGTTCCTCGATCTTGGCGGTCGCGATCGGGTCGAGTGCCGAGCAGGGCTCGTCCATCAGCACGACCTCGGGATCGACCGCGATCGCGCGGGCGATGCACAGACGCTGCTGCTGGCCGCCCGACAGGGCGGTGCCGCTCTCGGCCAGCCGATCCTTTACTTCGTCCCACAAGCCGGCCTTGCGCAATGCGCTTTCGACCATCCGGTCGAGATCGGCCTTGCCCGGCGCGAGGCCATGGATGCGCGGGCCATAAGCGACATTCTCGTAGATCGACTTGGGGAAGGGATTGGGTTTCTGGAACACCATGCCCACCCGTGCGCGGAGCTGCACCACGTCCATCGACGAGGCGTAGATATCTTCGCCATCGAGCGCGATCTGCCCCTCGACACGTGCGCCGGCGATCGTGTCGTTCATGCGGTTCAGCGTCCGCAGGAAGGTCGATTTGCCGCAGCCCGACGGGCCGATGAACGCGGTGACGTTCGCCATGTCGACATCGATCGAGACCGATTTGATCGCCTGTTTGGCGCCATAGAACACGCTGACGTCGCGCGCGGTCATCTTGGGAGTTTGTGTCATGTTTTCCATTACCAGCGACGCTCGAACCTGTTGCGGAGATAGATGGCCAGCCCGTTCATGGTGAGCAGGAAGACCAGCAAGACGATGATGGCGGCCGATGTCTTTTCGACGAAGCCGCGGCTCACCTCGTCCGACCAGAGGAAGATCTGGACGGGCAGGACGGTGGCGGGATCGGTGATGCCGCCCGGCGGCGTCGCGATGAAGGCGCGCATGCCGATCATCAGCAAAGGCGCGGTTTCACCCAGCGCGCGCGCCATGCCGATGATCGTACCGGTCAGGATGCCGGGAAGCGCGAGCGGCAGGACGTGGTGGAACACCACCTGCACCGGCGAAGCGCCGACGCCATAAGCGGCATCGCGGATCGAGGGCGGCACAGACTTGATCGCATTGCGCCCGGCGATGACGATGACGGGCATCGTCATCAGCGCCAGCGTCAGGCCGCCGACGATCGACGCCGAGCGCGGCAGATGCATGAAATTGAGGAACACCGCGAGCCCGAGCAGACCGAAGATGATCGAAGGCACCGCCGCCAGATTGTTGATCGAGACCTCGATCAGGTCGGTCCAGCGGTTGCGGGGCGCATATTCCTCCAGATAGACCGCCGAGAGCACGCCGATCGGGAAGGCGAGCAACAGCGTCACCAGCATCGTGATCAGCGAGCCCTTGAGCGCACCCCAGATGCCGACACGCATCGGATCGGTCGAATCCGACGCGGTCAGGAAGTTGACGTTGAAATCGGTGCTGAGCCGCCCGGCCTTGTCGAGCATGTCGTGCGCGGCGCGTGCTGCCGCATCCTCGCCATGGCCCTTGGCGACCAGATCGATCCCGGTCGAAACGGGCACCGGGACATCGACCTTGCGCGTCAGGATCGAGGGATCGTCCTGGATCGCGTCGCGCACCGACAGCCAGGCGCCGTCGGAGATCATCGTTGCGCCCTGCGCGCCGAAAGCGGCAGTCGCTGCCTTTGCCGTCACGCTTTCCAGGTCGACCGCGGCCAGCGCCGCGCGTGCGCCGTCACCATGCAACGCCGCGGGATCGACCGCGATGCCGGCGCGCGGGAAATCGATCGGCAGGCTGACTTCGGTCTGAGTAAAACCGCGTGCACCGTTGCCGACCATGGTGATCAGCAGGAAGGCGAGGAAGGCGACCGAGATGAGCACGGCGCCAAGGCCAAGCAGGCGGAAGCGACGCTCGGCCGCATAGCGCTTGCGGATGCGTGTCTGCATCACGTCGGTCTTCCAGTCGGTCGGCGCGCGCGCAGCGGGCTCGGCCGGGGAGACGGGCGATGGGGCGACTAGGCTGTCACTCATAAGCTTCCCGGTATTTCTTCACCACGCGGAGCGCGACGATGTTGAGCAGCAGCGTGATCACGAACAGCACAAGGCCGAGCGCGAATGCGGCAAGGGTCTTGGCACTGTCGAACTCCTGATCGCCGGTCAGCAACTGGACGATCTGGGTGGTGACGGTCGTCACGCTGGCAAAGGGGTTGGCGGTGAGGTTCGCGGCGAGGCCGGCGGCCATCACCACGATCATCGTCTCGCCGATCGCGCGGCTGACGGCGAGCAGCACGCCGCCGACCACGCCGGGAAGGGCGGCGGGCAACAGCACCTTGCGGATGGTCTCCGACGAGGTGGCGCCCATGGCGAGCGATCCGTCCTTCATTGCCTGCGGCACGGCGGCGATCGAATCATCGGCCATCGAGGAGACGAAGGGAATGATCATCACACCCATCACCAGGCCGGCGGCGAGCGCGGATTCGGAGGATGCGCTGGTGATGCCGATCGCGACCGCGAGATCGCGGAGCGCCGGCGCCACGGTGAGCGCGGCGAAATAGCCGTAGACCACGGTCGGCACGCCGGCGAGGATCTCGAGGATCGGCTTCACCCAGCGCCGCGTCGACGGCTTGGCATATTGGGTCAGGTAAATCGCGCTCATCAGCCCGAGCGGGATCGCGACGATCATGGCGATGATCGCACCGATGAAGATCGTGCCCCAGAACAATGGTACCGCGCCGAATGCGCCCGACGACCCGATCTGGTCGGCGCGGATCGCGGTCTGCGGGCTCCACTGCGTGCCGAACAGGAATTCGATCGGCGAGACCATCGAGAAGAAGCGCACCGATTCGAAGATCAGCGATGCGACGATACCGATCGTGGTCAGGATCGCGACGAGCGAGGCGAGCAGCAGCGCCCCCATCACCAGCCGCTCTACGCGGGTGCGCGCCCGGAAATCGGGGCGGACCTTGGTGAAGGCATAAGCGCCGCCCGCAAAGGCCAACAGTAGTGCGACGACCGCGCCGATCGTCCCGTAGAAACCGAGCGCCTGGGCATAAGCAGGCGCAAGCGCTGCCGATTTCGCGTTGAAGCCCGCGGCGATCGATCCGTCGGCCAGCGCGCGCGCCTCACCCAGGATCGCCGAACGCTCCATGCCGAAGCTGGGCAGATCGGCGGCAGCGGGGCTTGCGAGCACCGCCTGGGTGACGAGGCCGGGTGAAACCGCCGCCCAGACCGCAAGGAAGAGCAGGGCGGGTACCGCGACCCACAGCCCGACATACCAGGCGTGATAGGCGGGCAGCGAATGCGGCCGCTGCGACGCGGGGCCGGCGATCACGAAGCGCGACGCACGCACCCGCGCGCTGATCCATGCGATCAGCCCGAGGCCCAGTACGAGGAAGAGGAGAGCGAGGGTGGACACTTAGCCACGCACCTTTCGTGTCATCCCCGCGCAAGCGGGGATCCAGGAACACGGTTTCATTCGGACAATCCTGCGCTGCTGGATTCCCGCTTGCGCGGGAATGACAGGGTAAGGCTCTAAAGCCGGGCTCACTTCAGGTCTTTGCCGTCCATGAACTTGAGCGCGCGGGCGGTCTCGGCATTGACGGCGCGAACCGCGTCGGGCGATGCGATCAGTCCGCGGCGCGCCAGATAGCCATCGGCGTTCCAGGCGCTCGCATATTCGGCGATGAATTCCTTGAGGCCCGGCACGGCATTCAGGTGTGCGCCCTTGACGTAGATATACATGGCGCGCGCGCCCGGATAGCTGAAGTCCGCGATCGTCTCGTAGGTCGGTGCGATGCCGTTGATCTTCACACCGCGGACGGCGTTGAGATTCTCTTCGAGGAAGCTGTAGCCAAGCACACCGATCGCGGTGGGATTGGAAGTCAGCTTCTGGACGATGAGATTGTCGTTCTCGCCCTGCTCGACATACACCTTGTCCTCGCGGACCTTGGTGCAGATCGTCTTGTGCTTGTCGGCGTCCGCTTCCTTGAGCGCCTTCATTGCCGGATCGGCGTCGCAACCCTTTTCCAGGATCAGCTCGGCGAGCGAATCGCGCGTGCCCGAGGTGGACGGCGGGCCAAGCACCTGGATCGCGATCGCGGGCAGGGCGGGGTTCACGTCCTTCCAGGTCTTGGCGGTCTGCGGCTTGCCATAGGGCGTCGCCGCGATCGCCTTGTAGATATCCTGGACGGTCAGCGCCATTGCGGGGCCGTTATTGGCTTCGATCAGCGCCAGGCCATCGATACCGATCTGGATCTCGACAATGTCCTTCACGCCGTTCTTCTGGCAGTCCTCGAACTCGGACTTCTTCATGCGGCGCGATGCATTCTCGATGTCGGGATGCTGGACCCCGACGCCCGCGCAGAACAGCTTCATGCCCGAACCGGTGCCGGTCGATTCGACCACAGGAGCCTTGAACTGAGCGTTCTTGCTCGCGAATTGTTCGGCAACGGCCTTGGTGAAGGGGTACACGGTCGACGAGCCGACCACCTTGATCTGGTCGCGGCTCGCGCCGGCCGAATCGCCGCCGGCGCCTCCGCAGGCGGCAAGCCCAAGCGGCAGCGCGAAAATGGCGATTTTCCTGAACATTCGAGTCTCCCGACAGCGTAACAATCTGTGTCTGGCGCGGCGGTAGCAGCGACTCTTGAGGCTTTTGTTGCACATTGGTGACGCTTTTATGACAGTGCCCGGGGTGCGATCGGGAAAGCGCTCCGTCGCGCTTTTCAAGACGCCGCGGGAAGCGTCACGGTCACGGTCGTTCCCGTGCCCGGAACGCTGGAGATATCGAGACGGCCGCGATGCCGCTCGATGATATGTTTCACTATCGACAGTCCGAGGCCGGTACCGCCCATGGCGCGACTGCGGCCCGAATCGACCCGATAGAAGCGCTCGGTCAGGCGGGGCAGGTGCTTGGGATCGATGCCGTCGCCCTGATCCTCCACCGTCAACCGGATCATGTCCGCATCGGCGGGTGCGAGCGTGATCCGCACCGGGCTTCCCGCCCGGCCATATTTGATCGCATTGCCGATGATGTTGTGGAGAAGCTGCGACAGCTGCGCCCGATCGCCGGCCACGGCAGGCAACGCGCCGGCCGCATCGATTTCGAGCACGCGATCTCGGCTGGCGGGTTGATCCTGGATCACGCGCGTCACTTCGCCCGTCAGCGCGCGCAGATCGATTGCATCATCGGGTGCGCGATGCTTTTCCGCCTCGATTCGTGACAGCGAGATCAGATCGTCTACCAGCGTCTGCATGCGCTGCGCCTCTTTCATGATCACGCCGAGGAAACGGGTGCGCGTCGCTTCCTCGCCGCCGGCTTCTCCGCCCAATGTCTCCGCAAAGCCCAGGATCGCGGCGAGCGGTGTTCGCAATTCGTGGCTGGCATTGGCGACGAAATCGACGCGGATGCGCTCGGCGGCATGTGCCAGGCTGCGGTCGACCAGATGGACGAGACGCCGACCGTCGGCCAGTTCGGCGATGCGCATCAGCCAGCGCTGTTCGCGCGTGCCTAGTCCGATCAGTTCGATGCCGCGATCGATGCCGCCGTCGAGTGGACGAGCGAGATGTTCGGACGCCGCAGGGTGGCGGATCGCGGTGCGCACATCCTCACCCAATATATGGCGGCCGAGCAGTGCGAGTGCGGCGCTGTTGGCCACGACGATGCGGCCGTCGCGGATCAGCAGCAGCGGATCGGTCAGCGCGTCGAGCAGTTCGTTCGCGCTGGACCCGTTGCGTGCGCCTTCGGCCGAGGGCGGCGGCGTGTCAGGGGTCGACGCGCGGGGATAGATGGCAAGCAGGATGGCGCCGATCCCGCCGGTCAGGAAGATCAGCACGGATTCGAATGGGGCACCGAGCGCGGTGCCGACGAACGCCGAGATCGCAACGATTGCCGCGGCGGCAGCGGTCCAGGCAGAATCGAAAGTCTTCATCGCGGTGCCCTTATGCCATTTGCGTGACACTTGTGTGCAGAATCCGGGGCATGGTTAATGGCGTCGCGTCGGCGCGGATTTACGTTTATGCAATCATAAGCGGGTATAAGGGCGCGATGATGGATCAGCCGGACGACAGCGACGAAACCGGAAAGCCGAACGCTTCGCGGCGTCAGGCACTAATGATCGGCGCGGTCGCGGCGTCGGCCGTGGTCTCGATCCGCCCTGCATTGGCCCAGACCGCGGGCTCGGTGCTCAATTGCGAGATTCCCGTGCCCGATGCGGCACGTGCCGGCAATTATATCGCGCCCGACGGCAGCCTGGTCCCTTCGGATACGCCGGGCGCGTTCCCGCCATCGCCGCGTCCGTTCAAGGGTGAGGAAGTCCGTTCGACGCTGCGCAGCGGCCGTTCTCTGCCGGGCACCGATCCGTCGCGCAGCCAGGCCTATACCAATTATATCCGTCGTCTTCAGCAGGGCCAGAGCGGCTTCACCTGCTACGCCTCGCTGCAGAATCCGCGGCGCTAATTTCCCTGTCATGGGGGGCATCGTCTACCGGGCGGATCCGCCCTCGGCACGGTGCCTGGTGGCGCTCGACACACTCGACCTGATCTATCATCGTCCTTCGGGCATGACGCATGTCGTATCCGAGCCGGTTCCCCAGATTCTCGACATGTTGGCGGATGGGCCGACCGATGCGGAGGGCGTCGTGGCGCGCCTGTCGGCACGCCATGATTTCGATCCCGAAGGCGCGGTCGAGGCGATCGCCGCGCGGTTGATCGAGCTCGAAGCGATCGGCCTGGTCCAGCGCGCATGATGCATCGCTTCTCCGTTCGTATCGGTCCGGTGGGGTTCCGTATCGGATCCGCCTGGCCGCAGCCGGTCGCGGCGCTCCGTGCGCTTTATTCCGGTTATCCGGAACCCGAGGATGGCGTAGCCGACTTCACGGTGCGGCTGGAGCCCGAGCGGCCATGGCGTCGCTTGCTGCGCCCCTCCGTCGCGATCAATGGCGATTTCACGCTGCCCGATGCTGCCCCGCTGCCGCTGGCACAGGGCCTGCTCGCCGCCGAGATGGGCATGAATTTGCAGATGGCGCTCGGCCAGCGCCGTTATCTGCTGCTGCATGCGTCGGCGGTGGAGCGCGACGGCCGCGCGCTGCTGATGACCGGCCATTCGGGGGCGGGCAAGTCGACGCTGGCGGCGCTGCTCGGCGAACGCGGCTGGCGGTTCATGGGCGACGAATTCGCGCTGCTCGATCCCGAAACCGGGTTGCTCCATGCCTTTCCACGGATGGTCAGCCTGAAGAATGCTGCGATCGCGGCGATGACCGCGGAGGTTGCGCCCGATCGTTTCGGCCCGTTGCTGAGCGGTACGCCCAAGGGCGATATCCGCCATCTGCGCCCCAACCGGGCCGCGCTGGAGGCGATGGATGTGCCCGCACGGCCCGCACTGATCCTGTTTCCGCGCTATGGCTTCGCCAAGGCGGATCGGCCGGTGGGCGCGAGCGAGGGTTTTGTGCGGTTGACCCAGGCCTCGACCAATTATGTCGCGATGGGTGAGCCCGCCTTCGATGCGCTTTCGGCGCTGGTGCGCGACGTGCCGGGCCGCGCGATCGACTATCCCGATACGGAGAGCGCGGTCGCGCAAGTCGAACGGCTCTGGACGGAAGAGGCACGATGAAGGCGCTTGCCGACGCGTTGCGCGATCCTGCGAGCACCGCGCGGTTCGATGCGGGCAATTGGACGGCGCTGATCGCGGCCGCGCGCGCAGAGCAGTTGATCGGCAGTCTCGCCTTTCGGCTGGAAGGGCAGCCGATGCCCGGCGCCGCTGCACGTATCCTGGCCGATGCTCGTGCGTCGGCCGAACAATGGCGCCGTTCGGCATTATGGGAGGCGGAAATGGCGCGCCGCGCGCTGGCCGCGCTCGACCTGCCCGTGATCCTGATGAAGGGAACTGCCTATGCCGCCGCCGGGATGGACGCCGGGGTGGGGCGCTCGATCGGCGATCTCGACATCATGGTGCCGCAGGGTGCGCTGGGGCCAGTGGAGGCGGCGCTGCTCACCGCTGGCTGGGAATGGGTGAAGCCCGATCCCTATGACGATGCCTATTATCGCGAGCATATGCACGAGCTGCCGCCGCTGATCCATCGCGAGCGCGACCGGATGATCGACGTCCATCATACGATATTGCCGTTGACAGCGCGGGTTACGCCGGATGCGGCGGCGATGGTGGCGGACAGCGTCGAGCTTACCGACGGGCTGCGCACCTTTTCCCCGGAAGACATGGTGCTGCACGGTGTCGCGCATCTCTTTGCGGACGGCGATCTCGCAGGAGGTTTGCGGAACCTGTGGGATCAGGACCGGCTCTTCCGCCAACTCGGCGTTGAGCCCGGCTTCTGGGATCGCCTCGGCGCCCGCGCGCAGCTACATGGCCTCACTCGGCATCTCGCGCTCGCCTTGCGCCTGACCCGGCGTCTCTATGCGACGCCGGTCGATCCGGCGCTGGCCGGACGCGCCGGGCTGTTGGACGGCTGGTTCGTCCGCCGTCTGCTCGCGCGCGACGGTTGGGGGCGCTCGACGCGCAAGTTCACTCAACTCGCTTTCTATATCCGCTCGCATTGGCTGCGCATGCCGCCGTTGATGTTGGCGCGGCATCTCTGGACCAAATGGCGCAAGGGCTAAAAAGCCCCTCCCCTGAAGAGAGGGGCTAACCTTAAAGCCCGCGCAGCGTCGGGATCAGATCCTCATAACGATCGATGATCGCATCGGCGCCGAGCTCTTCCGCAGGGCCGCCGAGAAAGCCGAAGCGCACCACGACGCTCGGCACGCCGGCATTCTTCGCTGCCATCACGTCGTAGATCGAATCGCCGACGAATGCCGCGCGGCCGCCGCCGGCGCGGCGAATCATCTCGTGGATCGGCGCGGCGGAGGGCTTGGCATTGCCCTTGCCCATGGTGTCGCCGCCGATCAGCGCGAAGAAGCGGTCGCGCAGGCCCAGTTCGGTCAGCAGCTTGTCCGCAAGGCGTTCGAACTTGTTGGTGCAGACCGCGACCTTGACGTCCATCGCGTCGAGCGCGTCGAGCGTTTCGACCATGCCCGGAAAGGCAAAGCTGCCCGCCGAGATATTGGCTTCATAATGATCGAGCAGCGCACGGTAGAGATGCGCCATCTCGTCCGCTTCGCAACCGCCGGTCGCCGCGAGGCCGTGCTCGAGCATCCGCTTGGCGCCGCCACCGATCATCGGCCGCACCGTTGCCACGTCGAGCAATGGCCGGCCCGCCAGCGCCAGGGCGTGATTGACCGCGCCGGTCAGATCCGCGCTGGTGTCGAGCAGGGTGCCGTCGAGGTCGAAACCGACGAGCTGAAACGGAAAGGCGGCGGAGCTGTCTTGCATGGTGCGTCCCATGCCTCGGCAGCTATGGAAATGGCAAGGTTTCCGTGGCAAGTGCGGGCGCCATGAGGGAACATCCATGAGCGCGACGCCCGCCGCAGATCTTGCCGCAATCATCCTCGCTGCGGGGCAGGGCACGCGGATGAAATCCGACATCCACAAGGTGCTGCACCCGATCGCCGGGCGGCCGATGCTTCATCACCTGCTGGCAAGCGTCGATGCGCTCGCCCCCGCGCGGACGGTGGTGGTGGTCGGGGCCGGCCGCGAACAGGTCGAGGCATCGCTGGCGGGCGGTACGGCGGGTTTCGCCGTCCAAGCGGAACAGCTCGGGACCGGTCACGCCGTCCGTCAGGCGGAGCAGGCGCTTTCGGGTTTCGATGGCGATGTGCTGATTCTCTATGGCGACGTGCCGCTGGTCGAAGAGGCGACGATGCGCGGCATGATCGCGCGACTGAACGCCGCCGATGCCCCCGTCGTGGTCGTTCTCGCCTTCCGTCCCGACGATGCCGCAGCCTATGGCCGGATCGTCGTCGAGGGGGACGGCTCCATCGCGAAGATGGTCGAATATAAGGACGCGACGCCGGAGGAGCGTGCGCTAAACCTGTGCAATTCTGGGCTGATGGCGGTCCGCGCGCGCGATCTGTTCGATCTGCTCGGGCGCATCGGCAACGACAATGCGGCGGGCGAATATTATCTGCCCGACATCGTCATGCTGGCGCTGGCCGAAGGGCGCCGCAGCGCCGTGGTCGAGGCCGAACCCTGGGAAGTCGCCGGCGTCAACAGCCGCGCCGAGCTCGCCGCAATCGAAGGCGAATGGCAGCGCCGTCGCCGCGCGCGCGCCATGGCCGAAGGCGCGACGCTGATCGCGCCGGAAACGGTGTGGTTCGCGCATGACACGGTGATCGGTCGCGACGTGACGATCGAGCCCAATGTTTTTTTCGGCCCTGGCGTGAGTGTTGCCGACCGGGTCGTCATCCACGGTTTCAGCCATATCGAGGGTGCGACGATCGGCGAAAAAGCGGAAGTCGGTCCTTACGCGCGGCTGCGTCCCGGCGCCGTCATGGGTGAGAAATCCAAAGTCGGCAACTTCGTCGAGATGAAGAAGGCGGTGCTGGGCCCCGGCGCGAAAGCCAACCACCTGACCTATCTGGGCGATGCCGAGGTGGGGGCGGGCGCCAATATCGGCGCGGGCACCATCACCTGTAATTATGACGGCTATTTCAAATACCGGACCGAGATCGGTGCCGGCGCCTTTATCGGATCGAACAGCGCGCTCGTGGCGCCCGTCCGGATCGGCGCGGGGGCGATCGTCGGTGCGGGATCGGTCATCACCCGCGACGTCGAGGCGGATGCGCTCGCGGTAGCGCGGGGGCAGCAGGAAGCGAAGCCGGGGCGGGCCAAGCGTTTCCGCGATGTGATGAGCGCGAAGAAGAATAAATAGTCTCCCTCCCGCAAGCAGGAGGGGGAAATGGAGTCAGTGCGAATATGTGCGGAATCATCGGAATCCTGGGTAAAAACGACGTCGCCGATCGGCTGGTCGACGGGCTGAAGCGCCTGGAATATCGTGGCTATGATTCCGCGGGCATCTGCACCGTCCATGACGGGCAGCTGATCCGCCGCCGCGCGGAGGGCAAGCTGGAGAATCTGGCGCGCGTCCTAGCCGCCGATCCCGCACTGGGCACAAGCGGCATCGCCCACACCCGCTGGGCGACGCATGGCGCGCCGACCACCGACAATGCCCATCCGCATATCGCGGGCGATGTGGTGATCGTCCACAACGGCATCATCGAGAATTTCAAGCCGCTGCGTGACGAATTGCTGGCTGAGGGTCGCGTCTTCCTGAGCCAGACCGACACCGAAGTGGTCGCGCATCT
>JASBTC010000224.1 GCA_030148625.1 Sphingobium sp.
TCGTCGCTACGGTCGCTGGAATCCATCCGCGATGGTCCGTCCATCAAACAAACTCTTTAACTGATCCCCACACGGCCGCTGCTATGCCGACAAGCTATTGCGATAGTGTAAATAAAGGAAACGGGCGACGCTGCCTCGCCCGCGCTTGCCGCCTCGCAAAAACGGCTGGCCGAACGCGTGGGCAGATTAAATTTACACGCCATCGCCTAACAGATTCCCTTGTATAATTTACTTTTTCCCGCATGGAGGTCGTCTCGCGCCGATTAGCGCATCGCGGCCCTATTTAACCCGAAGTTACGCAACATTAAATTTGCGAACCGTATCAATACGATACAAAAACCGCCTTTTTGCCGCTCTCGCCCAGGACCAACTACGCGAAACTGCCGATTTTTGAGGGCAAGGGCGCCGAGGTGGCGCGTTAACCTTCTCTTAGCATTTGCAAATAACTTTCGGCCCGTTAAGGACTCCAGAGCCGGACCAGGGCGAGATTCGCTGCCTCTGGTCAGACAGGTCAAAGTTAACGGTCGACCCGGGCTAAGTTAACATGTCGCATCGCATCTGCAGCGAATTTTGGTTAGAGGAATTGCCCATGAAGAAACTCGCTATCTCGCTCGCCGCTTCGGCAGCCGTTTTCGCCACCCCTGCGCTCGCTCAGCTGAATTCGTCCACCGAGAGCTTCGAAATCACTGCGGACGTTCCCCAGGTCTGCGCGATGGAAGACATCAACGACGTTGCCCTGGGTACGCAGGCAGTCAGCTCCTCGTCCGGCGCCGGCGCGCTCGAACTGCTCGGCACCGACACCGGCAGCACGAACCAGTTTTACATCAGCTGCAACGACGCGACCACGCTGACGCTTTCGAGCGCCAACCAGGGTCTGCTCAACACCAGCCGCGGTGCTCCGACCGGTGACGACGCCGAGCTGTTCACGAACAAGCTGTTCTACAACCTGCGCCTGAACAACTTCGTGGACGGCGGCAATGGCGCCCAGCCGAAGCTCGCCACCAAGGACACGGCATCGAGCACCTTCTCGGGAACCGAAATTCACCGTCAGGTTTCGGCTTCGGTGACGATCCTGCCCGACCAGAATCCGCTGCGTCCGCTGGCCGGCGACTATGAAGACACAGCTACCGTCGCCATCACGACGATTTAAGACTTATTCAGCTAAATTCTGAGTAGTTTGATCGGGGGGCGCAACTTGAGTTGCGTCCCCCGATTTTGCATCCAACCGCCTCGATGCCCCTAATGGGCTCTGAGGAGAATGGGGGACGGTATGAACCTATCGCGTTTTTTATTGGCGTTCGCGCTGTTGGTGGCACCCGTTGCCGTCCAAGCCGCAAGAGTGACGCCGATGGTTGTCGATCTCGATGAAACCGGGCGCGGTACCGTTGGGCGGATCGAGATAACGAATACCGGCGAAAACGGTATGCCGATCGAGGTTCTGATGTTTCGCGGCCTCATCTCCGAGGCTGGCGAGCTGGAACTGGTTCCGGCCGACGAGCAGTTTCTTGTTTTCCCGCCGCAAACAATCGTGCCGCCGCGAAGCCAGCAGATTATCCGGGTTCAATATATCGGCGAAGAACCGCTGCAAACCTCCGAAATATTCTATGCATCGATCCGTGAAGTCCCTGTCAAGGGGAGCCGCGCGGGGGTGAATGTCCAGATTGTCGCGACGTTCAACGTTCTGGTGAATGTCGTCCCTGCCGGCTCCGCGTCGGCCGCGGCGCTCAAGGTGATCGGTCCCGCCGAACGGGATGGCAAGCCTGGCATCGAAGTCAAAGTGACCAACAGCGGCAACAAGTTTTTTGCCGCCGGCCGCGTGGACTGGTCGGTCGCGGGCAAAACCGTCGATGGCGCAGCCTATGAGCGAACATATCGCGCGCGCGAAATGGGGTCTGTGATCGGCTATGGCATCGTGCCGGCGCGCGGGGCAAGGCGTTTTTTCGTCCCGACGCCGCAACCGATCCTGGCTGATTCGATCAATATTAAAATGAATAATTGACGGGGTCTGGGGGCGGCATGTTCTGTTTTTGTCTGGCGGGAGCTTTCGCGCTGCCGGTAGGGGTCGCTGCAGCGCAAGGCAGCCCCGCTCCTCCGGTTGTCGAACGTGCGCCGCGTCAACCCGTTCAACTTTCGCTGCCGTTGATTTATCGCAATCGCGTGCTTGGCGAAATCATGGTTGCGGTCGATGCAAACCGGCCCGAGCAGGCACAATTCGATGCGACCGGCCTGGAGCGTTTACTGGCCACCCAGTTGAATGAAACGGGCCTCGCCAGATTACGACAGGCGGTGGGATCACAGGCCCAAATCACCGGAGACGCGCTCGCCTCGGTCGGGATCGAACTGGCTTATGATCAATCGCGGCTGGAGGTTCTGCTCACCCGCATCGAACCAGCCATCGCCGCGATCAGTCCCGTGGGACGGGAAATGGGCAACGCGGAAATTCCGGTGACATTGCAGCCGGAATCGACCAGCGCCTATGTGAATATCCTGCCCGAATTGCGCGTTTCCGAGTTTGAAACATTCCAGGCGTCGACACAGATTTTCGCGGCGGCAAGGCATAATAATTTCGTCGTCGAGTTCGATGGCGGCTATGACAAGGGCGGCTTTGGGCCGGGATTCTATCGTCGGCAAGCGCGTGTTTTATATGATCGCGCGGCTCGCAACATGCGCTTCAGCGCGGGGGATCTGCGGGTCGAAAATCTTTCGGCGCTGGGCACCGCATTTGTCGCCGGCGTCGCGATCGAAAAAGGGCGGCGCGTCTTCAACCCTTTTCTGCCCTTTCAGGCGCTGGGGCCGCAGGAGTTCCTGCTGGACCAGCGCAGCACGATCGAAATCTATTCGGGCGATGCGTTGATCGACACGCTGGTACTGGACAGCGGCGCATATAATTTATCGGAGATACCGGCGCGCTATGGCCTCAGCAACGCGCGTCTCGTGCTGGTCGATCAAAGCGGTACCCGCCGGCCGCTGGACTATGATTTCTTCTTCAATCCGGTCGACCTTCAGGCGGGCGAAGACGAGTATAGCGCGACCGTCGGCCTGCCCGCGAACAATATCAATTTCACGCCCAACTATGCCAATGACCCGGCCTTTTCGGGCTTTTATCGGCGAGGACTGACCAACCGCTTCATTCTGGGCGGCGGCCTCCAGGCGAGTCAGGGTTTCGTGTCCGCTTCCGCCGAGGTGATTGTGACGCCACGCGTCTTGCCGGGGCGATTCACGCTATCCGGGGGCGTCAGCAAGAATGGCCGCGCCACCGGTTTGAGCGGCGAATTGCGCTATACGCTTTTGCAGTCCGGCCAGAATGGCTTTGGCGATCTGTCGGTCAGTGCGGCCTATCGCAGCGCCGACTTCAGCACTTTGTCGCAACGCCTGACGGGCGGTCAGTCCCGAATCATCACCGCAAATATCAACTACGCGCGGCCGATATCGCGATATACGTCGCTGCTTGCCGGCTTGTCCTATAATTCGCGCGAACGCTTGCCCGATTTCTATGTCGGGTCGGTCGAAGCCCTGCATCGCCTCTCAGATCGTCTGTTCGTCCGGGGCGGCGTGGAGTATGGGACTTTTGCCGGCAGGTCGCCCGCATTTGGCGTCCGGATGAGTGTCACGATGCGGTTCGGCGGACAGACCCGCGGCAGCGCGCGCGCCAATTCGCGGCAAAAATCCTATTCGGTCGGATTTTCGCGCCTGACGCAGGATTATGTCGGTTCCTACGGCTATGACGTAAACATCAACGGCGATGACGGCCAAACAAGCCTCGACGTCGGCGGAACCTATATCGGCAACCGGTTCGAAGCACGCGGCATTGCCATTACCGGCGGCAACGGGCTCGGCAATCTGGGCGATACCAATCTGGCCCGGTTCAATTTGGGGACTTCGATCGCCTTTGCGGGCGGCAAGGTCGCCATCGGGCGGCCGATCACGGACAGTTTCGTCATTGCGTCCGCCGAAAAGGAGCTTGCCAACACATCCATTCTGGTTGGTCAGAATATCCGCGAAAACCAGTTTGACGCGATCAGCGGTGCGCTCGGGCCGGCGCTGGGCGGCAAGTTCACGTCATTCTCCAAACAGAATTTCAGCTACGACGTTGCGGGACAAAATCAGTTTGCCGACATCGGCGCCGGGATCGAGACGATCGAGCCTCCGTACCGCAGCGGTTATCTGGTTGCCATCGGAGGAGGCGGAAGCATCAGCGCCGTCGGCAGTGCGATCCTGGGGAATGACCCAATTGCCCTCGCATCCGGAACGATCACGTCGCCGGACGACAGCCGCTTTGAACCGGCCGACTTTTTCACCAATTCTGCGGGACGGTTTGCAATATTGGGTCTACGACCCGGCTTCACATATAATATCCGCCTGACCGACGGACGCCGTTTCAGTTTCAAGACGCTGGCAGACCAGACAGACCTTGTTCGCTTGGGTCCTGTTACCTTCACTGCCGGGCAATCGGAGTAGGATCATGACCACAGGCATCTCTTATCGAGCCGGTCTCACAGCGTTGGCAATGATTGCTTTGCCGCAGCTGGGGGAGGCTTGTGAAGCGACGATCGCGACGAGTACGCCAGCCGTGCAAATCCGGCCTTCGCCTTCGTTTTCGGACGCATCAAGCCGCGAACGTTTTTCGGTGACGGTTCGGAATGGCGATGACCAGACATGCGATCTGGCATTGGAAATCAGCGCGGACCCGGCTTTTGCAAGTTCGACATTCCCGGCGTACCGGATCGCCGGTCCGGGCGGCGCGATTGAACTCGGGGCGCAGATGCCGTCAGCGGTGGGATCGGGCAATCTCTCGTTCCCGGTACAGATCGGGAGCGAGGCGGAACAACGCCTGAATTATGACGTGTCCGTCAAACTCGATTGGGATCTCGCTGCGGCGCCATATGAACAACGTATCAATTTTCGGCTTGTCGACCGCACGACCAGCCGCGTGTTGGATGAAACCCAAATAAGTCTGATTGTCATTGTGCCCTTGTCCAGTCGACTCGATTTTGTGGGCAACAGCAATCGTCTCGACCTGGGTGTGATTGCGTTGGATCGGCCGACGACGGCGCCGCCTTTTGGCGTGCGCGTTTACTCTACCTCGGGCTACAATCTTCAATTCGCATCCGAAAATTCGGGCGCGCTGATCAGCCGGGAGGGTACGGCGCGTTTGCCCTACCGAATGACGGTCGAAGGACGCGAACTGGATTTATCGGCCGGTTCGGATCGCCTGCTGTCCGCCGACAAATCCGGCGCAACGGGTGATATTTATGGCGTGGGGGTTACCGTGCTGCCTGACGCCAACCAGCGGGCCGGAAGCTATAGCGATCGCGTGACGGTGACGGTGACGCCCTTCTAATCAAAGATAGGTGAGCGACACGCTTAAAATCACCGGTTCGGTCAGGGCAGCCTGTCGAACGATCAGCGCACGCGTCGACAATGTCGGGCCGGTGCGCGAAGCCAGAACGGAATCACCCGAGCGATCCAACAGCACGTCGCCGCCGCCATAAGACAACCCCAGCATTTCATCGCTACCCAGGGGTCGATGATGCGCGCGGATCTGGTAACCATCGCTGTCGTTGCAATATTCGCTGACCCTTCCGACCAGACCCGTACTGCCGGGCGATATGGGATCGATGTTGGCACTCAATTCGCACACCGTCGGTATCGACAGCGAGACCTTGAACGAGCCGCTTCTTTCGGAGGCAGAGGCGGGCGCAGCAACCAAAACCGATGTTGCACAAGCCACGGACAGGATTATTGGGTGCTTCATGCCGCTCTATATG
>JASBTC010000225.1 GCA_030148625.1 Sphingobium sp.
GAGTTACCGTGTATCGGCAATCTATAATTACAGCGAGGGCAACGTCATCAACACGTATCGGGATCCGGTATTCGATCGCGGCCCTCGCCGTACCAACGGAACGGATCGGTTCGCTGCTCGCGCGCAACTTCGTTTCCAGCCTTCGAGCGAGACCGATATCCTGCTCAATATCCATGGCGGCGTCGATCGTTCGGACAATTTCCATTATCAGGTGATGCCGCTCCAGGAGGCGGGATATCTCGATCCATTCTTTGGCACGCCGGACCTGTTCGCTGTCTCGCCGGTCTGCTTTAATCAGAAGCGTCCGACGGCACCGTCCTGCCTCACGGGCACGCAAAATCTGGCCCAGGTCGATCGCGACGGCAACAATTATACGGTCAACTCCAACCTCGATATTCCCTCCGACATCAAGGCGATCGGGGGCAGCCTGCAGATCGAGCAGCAACTCGGCGCGCTGACTTTGAATTCGATCAGCGCGTATGACAGCTTCACGCGCCGCTATTACGAAGACGAGGATGGCGGCCCGCTGACCGAACTTCACGTGTATTTCGATGAGGATTTCCGCCACTACAGCCAGGAACTCAGGCTGGCGTCCTCGGACAGCTCGGCGTTCAGGTGGATCGTCGGCGGTTTCGCGTCGCGCCTCGAGGCCGAAATGAAGCGGCAGGCGGACTATGCCGACGCCACCAATGTCCTGCTCTCGATGGGCATTCCATGGAATGGCATCGTCTACAGCAACCACATTCGTGAAACTTCGTTGGCGGCGTTCGCACACACAACCTATGATTTTGACGATCGCTTCCGAGCGATCTTCGGTCTGCGCTATACGTATGAGCGCAAGTCGATCAACGTTACGAATGCCAACATCATCGGAAATTCGCCGTTATTCGCTCCGATCACGCGAGAGAATTACACGATCACGTCATATCGTATCAACGACGTCACGCAGCGCGACCACTGGTCGAACCTGTCGGGCAAGATCGGCATTGAATTTCGGCCGAATGAAGATGTGCTGATCTATGCCCATGGCAGTCGAGGCTTCAAGAGCGGCGGCTTTCCGGGGAGTCTTGGTGTCACCCCGGCGCGACTGAAATCCTATCGTCCCGAAATAACGGACAATGTCGAGGTCGGTACAAAGACGAATTTTTCGAACAATCGTGGCCGCTTCAATATTGCGGGATTCTACACCAGCGCGCGCGATCGATTGGAGTTCGCGACGTCGCCGGACGGAAGCTTTGTCGATTTCACCAACGCCGCGTCCGTTCATATCAAAGGCATCGAGGCGGAACTGGGGTACCATTTTCCGGGCGACTTCAGCGTGCAGATGTCGGGTGCTTATACAGATGCGAAATATCGTGATTTTGTCGACAGAGGGAGTGGCGCGATCTACTCGGGCAACAGGCTTCCGTTTTCGCCGGTCTGGACCGGAAACATCCAGCTGGAAAAATCGATCCGGCTGCCAAATGACGACGAGATATCGTTCCAGACCAACGCGAATTATGTTGGCAGGATGTACTTCAGTGCCGACAATTTACGGGCAGTCAGTGGCGGAAATTACGCGCTCTGGAATGGTCGTGTCGAGTTCCGTCATGGCGATCCGGGTTTCAGTGCAGCGGTCTTCGTTCGCAATATTCTCGACAAGCAGGCGCGTTTGGGTGGTGCCTTCGGCGTTACGGGAAATGCCGCGCTCAACTATAGCCAGCGCCGCTCCGTTGGCGTTGACCTGAAATATGATTGGTAGGGGCGACGATACCGGCAACGACATGTTCAGACCTTGCGGGCGCGATAGCGAGACGCCCGCAAGGTCGGATTTGAGCGTGATGCTCCGAACGTTTTGACGCTTTGATCCTGCGCGATGCGTGGCCGTTCGAGAGGTGTCATCAGTTCTGGCGACAGAAGAATTCTTCGCGCTCGGCTACCATCGATCGCAGATCGACGGTGGTCAAAAAAAGACGAATCCCAGGGAGGCGAAGGCTTTACTCATGCGAACCAAAACCCATCAAATCTTGTTGGCAATCAGCCCGCTGGCGCTGCTTGCTCCCGCTCCGGCGGCTTTTGCGCAGGACAGCCAGGCCGGCGATCAAGCTGACGATCCCGGCGAGATCATCGTCACTGCGACGCGTCAGAGGGAGAGTATCAACAAGGTGCCGATCAGCGTCAGCGCCCTGTCGCGCGAGACTCTCGACAGCCGCGGTATCAGGGATTTCTCGGATATCGTCCGTCAGACCCCGGGGGTCACGATCGAGCGCAGCAACACGACCTCGAACATCGCGATCCGCGGCGTGAATTCGTCGGTCGGCGCCGCGACGACGGGCGTCTATATCGACGATGTGCCGATCCAGATCCGTCAGCTCGGCTATGGCGGCGGGAACACCTATCCGGTCGTATTCGATCTCGAGCGCGTCGAAGTGCTTCGCGGTCCGCAGGGAACGCTGTTCGGCGCCGGCTCCGAAGGCGGTACCGTGCGGTTCATCACCCAGCAGCCGAGCTTCGGCGATCTGAATATCTACGGACGCGCCGAACTCAGCAGCACGGAGCATGGCGGGGCCAATGGCGAGGCCGGTGTCGCGCTGAGTGGGCCGCTGGTCGCCGACACGCTGGCTTTCGCCGCAAGCGGCTATTTTCGCCGCGACGGCGGCTTCGTCGACAGGATCAGTTCGTTCACCGAGCAGGTCGTCGACAAGAACGCGAACCGCATGGACAGCTATGTCGGCCGCGCCGCATTGACGTGGCAGCCATCGTCGACCGTCAAGATCACGCCGTCCTTCTTCTTCCAGGATATCAAGGGCAATGACAGCGCCGAGTCGTGGGAATTGTACTCCGACTATGGCCAGCATGACTTCCGCAATGCCAATCAGGTCCGCGAAAAGAGCCGCGATAAATTCTATCTCGCGGCGTTGAACGCCAGCGTGGAACTTGGCGGAGTCGATCTGATCGCGGTCGGATCCTATTTCGATCGCCGGCAGACATTCGTCCAGGACTATACCACCTTTGACCAGACGCTGTTCACGGGTGTGAATAGCCTGCCTCTTTTCCCCGATCAACAGGCGCCTTCCGACTTTCTGATCGCGCAAAAGAACTGGACGGGTGAAATTCGGCTTCAGTCGAGCCAGCCGGACAGCGCCTTCAGCTGGGTCCTTGGCGGCTTTTATGCGCATGCCAGGCAGACCTCGCTCCAGCAGGTCGTCGACCCTTATCTGCCGGTCTATCTTTTCGGTGAGGCGAATCCCCAGCCAGGGTTTTCGGTCTATGATCAGAATGCGGTCGCCACCGACAAGCAGGCTGCGATATTCGGCCAGTTGACCTACAAGATCACCGACAAGATCTCAGCAATCGCCGGCCTGCGCTACAGCCATACCGTCTTTTCGATTCACAGTATCGCGCAAGGCTTCGTCGTGGGGCCGCTCGTCGAAGATCGCGGCCGACAAACCGAGAATCCGGTTACGCCGAAATTCGGTCTTAACTATCAGGTGACGCCCGACACGCTGGTCTACGTGTCCGCATCTCGCGGCTTCCGCGTGGGTGGGTATAATCCGCAAGTGGGGACTTTCTGCGGGCCCGAGCTCGCTTCGATCGGCTATCCGGGCGGACGGCCGGCCAATTTCAAGTCGGACTCGGTCTGGAGCTATGAATTGGGCGTCAAGAGCCGTTTCGGCGGCGGCCTCGGCAGCGTTCAGGCCAGCGTCTATCAGATCGATTGGAAAGACATTCAACAGCCCGTCGGGCTCAACTCCTGCGGCTTCCAATTCTCGTCCAACCTTGGGCAGGCGCGCAGTCGCGGATTTGACCTTCAGCTGGAACTCAAGCCGACCGACCGGCTGACGCTCCAGGCCGAGGTCGGCTATGTCAATGCCAAATTCCTCGACACCATCACTGGCGGACCGACCGCAACCGTGCCGATCATCAGCAAGGGCGATCACGTATTGGGCGCGCCATGGACGGTCTCGCTGCACGGGCAATATGATTTTGACTTGTTCAAATCCAGAGGCGGATATTTCCGGACCGATTTCGACTATCGGGCCAAGCAGACATCGCTGCCGCCTTTCCTCAACCCGGCAAATGGTGCGATCGACACGGATCTGACCTTGCCACCGGCCGTGACCTTCTGGTCGGCGCGTCTCGGCGTTCGCCCCGGTAACTTCGATATCTCGCTGTTCGTCAACAACATCCTCGACAAGGCCACATGGACGCGCCGGGAACGGGCGCAGAACCCCGGGGAGTTCTTCCGTCGTGAGACCCTTCGTCCGCGCACCTTCGGTTTGACCGCAAGCTATCGTTACTGAAAATCTGGCGAGCAGGCCCGTTCGGGCAAGAATGAAGGACCAGCGTAATGTTCCGTTTCAACAGACCGAAGCCCCGGCAACCGATCGTGCTTTCCTGTGCAGTTGCGCTCGCCTTCACTTGCCCGGCGGGCGTGGTCAATGCCGCGCCCGCGCAAGCCGACATCCTGTTCGTCAACGGGAAGATCTACACGCCAGGCGGATGGCGCAGCGCCATGGAAGTGACCGCCGGTCGCATTTCAAGGACCGGCGACGACGCCGAGGCGGCGAAATGGCGCGAGCGGGCGCGCCAGATCGTCGATCTCAAAGGAAAGACCATCCTGCCCGGCTTGTACGACATGCACGTACATCCGATTTTGCAGGCAAAAGGGGGGGAGGGGCAGTGCAGCATCCCGCAAGATGCGAACGCGCAAAAGCTGCTCGATCTGGTCGCTGCGTGCGTGAAAGCGGCCAAGCCCGGTGACTGGGTCGCGGGCGGCCAATGGCAGGCTTCGCTGCTGCAGGGGACGCCGATCACCACGGCCACGCTCGACCGGATTTCGCCGAACAACCCCGTCATGCTGTTCGACGTCAGCGGCCACAGCATCTGGGCAAATTCGCTTGCGCTGGTGGCTGCCGGCATCACCGATGCCACACCCAATCCGGAAGGCGGCATCATCGAACGCGATGGTGCCGGAAAGCCCACCGGTATCCTGCGCGAAACCGCGGGGCGGCTGGTGACAGCCAAGATCCCGCCCCAGCCACAGGCCCGGACGGCCAGCAACTTGCAACATCACCTGGCCATGCTCTCGGGATATGGCGTGGTCGGCTATGTCGAGGCCATGGCCTATCGCGACGATCTCGAAGTCTATGCGCAACTTGCCGACAAGGGCCTTCTTCGCCAGCATGTGCAGGCCTGCATTGCCTTTTCGGAAGCGGGGCAGGCAAATCCCGGCTTCGAACAGACGGTGGCGGCGCGGCGACACTATGGCCGCAAGACCTTCAATGCCAATTGCATCAAGGTCTTCGCTGACGGCGTCCCGACCGAAAGCCACACTGCGGCCATGCTTGCGCCCTATCAGGCCGGGCAGCCGAACGCGCCCGCGGAGGGGCTCCTGCTTTTCGATCCCGAGAAGATGGCGAAACTCGTGACCTCATGGGACAAGCAGGGCATCACCGTGATGTTCCATGCGGCGGGCGATCGTGCCGTTCGCGCGGCCCTTGATGCGATCGAGGCGGCGCGCAAGGCCAATGGCCTGGGTGGTCCCATTCATCAGGTCGGGCACTCCACCTTTGTGGATCCGGCTGATCTGCCCCGATTCAAGGCGCTGAACGTCGCGGTCGAGTTCTCACCCTATCTCTGGGATCCGCAACCCATCAACGACGACATCACCACTGCGGTGGGGAAACCCCGTATCGATCGGGTGTGGCCGATCAAGGAGGGCTTCAAGGCCGGGGCGCTGACCATTGCCGGGTCGGACTGGGCGGTCGTTCCCACACCCAATCCATGGATCGGGATCGAGACTGCGATCACCAGGCGCAATCCCGGAGGGAGCGAACGCAGTTTTGGGGTGGATGAGGCGATCACGCTGCCGCAGGCAATCGACATGTTTTCGATCAATGCCGCGCGCCGCATGGGAATCGATCGCGAGGCCGGATCGCTGGCGCCCGGAAAATCGGCCGACTTCGTCGTGCTCGATCGCAACCCCTTCGACATCCCGGTCACGCAGATCCACACGATCCAGCCCGCCGAGACCTGGATCGCCGGCAGCAGGATATTTGCCCGAGAGACTGCGGGCAGTCGCTAGAGAAAAGGGCCTGAAAATGTCGCGCACGGCACTCTACCAGAACGAACGCTGCTTCTGGCATTCGACGGGCGTCCAGGCGCTGTTCTTCCCGCTGGACACCTGGGTTCAACCGCCGACCGGCACCTATGGCGCCGATACGCCGGATTCGAAGCGCAGGCTGCTCAATCTGGCGCAGGCCTCCGGGATCGTGGACTCGCTTGCTTTGCCCAGAGCGGAACCCGCTTGCAGGGAGGATCTGCTCAGGATCCATCCTGCCGAATATCTCGATCGTTTCCAGGCGCTAAGCGATGCGGGCGGAGGCGATCTCGGCCAACTCGCGCCCTTCAGCAAGGGCGGCTACGAGATCGCCTGCATCTCGGCCGGTCTGGCCGTCGGCGCGCTCGATGCTGTCGTCGCCGGGCAGTTTGCGAATGCCTATGCGCTGTGCCGGCCGGCGGGGCATCACTGTCTGCCGGATATGCCGATGGGCTTCTGCCTGCTGTGCAATATCCCGATCGCCGTCGAGGCCGCGAGAGCGAAACATGGTCTCGGGAAAGTCGCCATAATCGATTGGGATGTTCATCATGGCAACGGCACCCAGCATGTCTATTATGATCGTGCCGACACGCTGACCATCTCCATCCATCAGGACCGCTGCTTTCCGCCCGGCTATAGCGGCGCGAACGAAAGGGGCGGTGGTCCGGGGCAGGGGACCAACATCAACATTCCGCTGCCGGCCGGGTCGGGGCATGAAACCTATTTGCGGGCGATGCGAAAGATCGTCCTGCCCGCGCTGGCGGCGTTCGGGCCCGAGGCGATCGTGGTCGCAGGCGGTCTTGATGCCAATGCGGTCGATCCGCTCGCCCGAATGCTGCTTCACAGTGAATCCTTTCGCGAGATGACGCGCATGGTGATGGACGCAGCCGCGGATTTGTGCGGCGGGCGGCTCGTGGTCGTTCATGAAGGGGGCTATGCCGAAGCCTATGTGCCGTTTTGCGGCCATGCTGTGCTCGAAACGCTGAGCGGGATCCGCACCGCGGTCGAAGACCATGAAATGGAAATGTTCTCGCTGTGGCAGCCCGGCGCTCGCGCGCAGGCGTTTCAGGACGATTGGGTCGACGATCTGGCAAAGGAATTGGGGGCATGATTGCAAGGCTGTTCCTGGGCATCGCCGCCATTCTGTCGGTTACGGCGGCTTCGGCTCAGCCCGATACCGGATGGCGCGAAAAGGTGCGGCAGTTCGCCGAGGCCAAGCTGAAGCATCCGGCCTGGGGCTATAGCCACTCCGTGCGGGACTATGAACTCGCCAAGGAACTCGCCGGCACCGATCGCGTCGCAGTCGACGACGATATTCTCTTCGCTGCGGCCATGCTGCACGACATCGCGGCGTTCCCGGCTTATGCCCAGAAGGATGTCGATCATGCGGACCGCGCGGCGGCGCTGGTGGGGGATATCCTCAAAGACGCGGGCTTTCCGATGGCGAAGCTGCCTGCCGTGCAGTCGGCCATCCGCACGCATATGTTCTTCCGCGATCCCGTCGGGGCGGAGGCCATCTACCTGCACGATGCCGATGCTCTCGATTGGCTGGGCGCGGTCGGCATTGCCCGGCTGACGGCGACCGTCGATTTGACCGGGACGATCATTGGCGGTTCGCCGGACGGGCTCGCCGTCGTGCACGGCCTGAAGGCCAATCTGGATGCGGTGCCGCCGAAAGTGGTGTCGAAGGCTGGTCAGGCGCTCCTCCCCGAACGCCGTGAATTCCTGAAGCGCTATCTCGATACACTCGCAAGGGAAACCAATGGCTTCAAGAATCTCTAATCTGCTGGGAGCATTGCTCCTGGCTGCAATTCCGGCGTCGGTGTCCGCCAAGCCTGCCGCGCCGCCGCTGACGGTGATCGTCTACAAGGGCGGCTTTGCCACGGTGAATTCCTTCATAATTTCCAATGGCAAAAGCCTCACCGTCGTCGATGTCCAGCGCAAGGGGTATGAAGCTGAAAAACTCGCCGAATTGGTGCGCTCGTTGCGATTGCCGCTGACGCAGGTCTTCGTCACGCATGGCCACACGGACCATTTCACAGGCATGCATGTCTTTCGGGATCGGTTTCCGAAGGCCCGCATCCGGGTGGCGAACGAGGCCATCAGGCGCGATGTGAAGGACTATGCGATCTATATGGATCAGGGCGGCGCGACCGAAGCGGAGTCACCCCTGGAGCGCCCCTTGCGGCCCAGATCGGCGGCATTTCCCCAGGGGTTCGACTATGAACGCACGATCGGGCTGCTTCCCGGCGCGACGCTGGACCTGACCGGGGGAGGAGGCTGCGAGGTCAGCACCGGCTATCCGGCGACCGAAGCACCGCACATGGCGACGCTCTATTGCCGCTCGATCAACGCGCTGTTTCTGTCGGACCTTGGTTACAACAAAGTCCATCCCTGGATGGGCGATGACATCACGCTGGCGCGGGTGGCGGCCTGGCGCGCCGAACTGGTGCGGATACGCCAGCAATTCGGTGCCCTCAATCCTGTCGTCTATCCCGGCCATGGCGATCCGGGCGATCTGTCGATGGTCGACGCACAGATCGGCTATTTCGACGATTATCTGCGCATAGTTGCCACGGCGAAGAATCGGGGGGATGCGACGGCCCGGATTGTTGCCCTATATCCTGATTACAAAGAGGTGGACTTCTTCCTCAAATACAGCCTGCTCAATCACATTCCCTGAGGGCATCATGACCAAATCATTCGCATCCTCTTCGGATCTCAGCCCCAAGACCGAGACGCTGGAGATCCTCGCCGACGGCGTTTATGCGCTGACGGCTGAAGGGGACCCCAATGTGGGCGCCTTTGAAGGCGAGGATTTCCTTGTCTGCATCGAGGCCCGCGCCACGCCGTCGGCGGCACGCGACTGGCTGGCGAAGCTGCGCGAGCATACCGACAAGCCTGTCCGGTATCTCGTCCTGACGCATTATCATGCGGTCCGCGTCCTCGGCGCGAGTGCTTTCGAGGCGGACGTCATCATATCCAGCGATGCGACGCGCCGACTGATCGCCGAACGCGGGGAGCAGGACTGGGCCAGCGAGTTCGGCCGTATGCCGCGTCTTTTCAAGGAGCCCGAGGGGATAGCCGGCCTGACCTGGCCAACCCTGACCTTCCAGGACAATCTTCGCATCGAGCTGGGCGGCGATCGCGGACATCTCGAATTGCACTTCTGCGGACGTGGCCACACCGCCGGCGACATCGTCGTGTGGCATGAAAAGAGCCGCACATTATTTGCCGGCGATCTCGTCGAGGCCGAAGCTGCCTTGTACACGGGCGATGCCTTCCATTTCGACTGGTCCACCGCCACTCTCGACAGGATCAAGGCATTCCCGGCCGAGCGGCTTGTGGGCGGTCGAGGCGCAGTGGCGCAAGGAAGGGCTGCTTGCGATCGCGCGATCGAACAGACGCGGGATTTCCTGACGACGATGATCGCGCAGACCGCGAACGTCCACGGCCGCGGCGGTTCGTTGAAGGAGGCGTTTCTGGCGTGCCACGAAGCGCTTGCGCCCAAATTCGGCCGCTGGCCGATCTTCGAACATTGCCTGCCATTCGACGTGAAGCGGCTTTGGGACGAGATGGACGGCAAGGACTGGCCCGAAATCTGGACGATGGAACTCGACCGGCAGGTCTGGGATCAGCTTCAGGGCTGACTGCATTGAACCCGGAGCTTCCCGTCTGGCGTTCGATCGGTACGACGCCGATACCGCCGCAACACCGATGCGAGGCGCCGGTGGCCATTGTCGGCGCCGGTCCCGTGGGCCTGGCCCTGGCCATCGACCTGGGTATGCGCGGCCACAAGGTGGTTGTGCTGGGCAAGTTCGACTTTGTCGCCGCCGGATCGAAAGCGATCTGCTACTCGAAACGGTCCCTCGACATTCTCGATCGTCTTGGCGTGGCGCAGGCTGCGGTTCCGCACGGCGTCACCTGGAATGTCGGGAAGGTCTTCTGGAAGGATCGAAGGGACCCCGTCTACCAGTTCGACGTGCTGCCCCTGAAGAACCAAAAAATGCCTGGTTTCATCAATCTGCAGCAATATCGTCTCGAAGACATGCTGATCGAGAGATTGGCCGAGTTGCCGAACGTGGAACTCCGCTGGGGCCACGAAGTGACGGGCGTGACCCCGGGGGCGAATGGCGTCGATTTGTCGGTGGCGACAAGCGAGGGCTGTTACCGACACCGTGCCGATTGGGTGGTTGCGTGTGATGGAAGCAGATCGAGGGTGCGCAAGGACATGGGCCTCGAGTTCGAAGGGCGCGTGTTCGAGGACAATTTTCTGATCGCCGATATCAGGATGCGCGGTGACCGGCCGTCGGAGCGGTGGTTCTGGTTCGATCCGCCCTTCAATCCCGGCAAGACCGCGCTCATGCACAAGCAGCCCGACGACATCTGGCGTCTGGATTTCCAGCTTGGCTCGGGCATCGATCGCGATGCGTGTGCAAGGCCTGAAAATGTCGATCCCCTGATCCGCGGAATGCTGGGTGACGACATCGAATATGAGCCGGTCTGGTATTCGATCTACAGCTTCCAGTGCCGGCGAATGGCGCGCTTTCTACACGGGCGCGTGATCTTTGCCGGAGATTCGGCGCATCTGGTCTCGCCCTTCGGTGCCCGGGGCTGCAATGGCGGGTTTGCCGACATCGACAATCTGGGCTGGAAGCTCGACCAAGTCCTGACCGGACGCGCCGGCACCTCGCTGCTCGAAACATATGATCACGAAGCGATCGTCACGGCGGACGAGAATATCCTCAACTCAACGCGCTCGACCGATTTCCTCTCTCCGAAGAACGAGGCGAGTCATGTCTTTCGCGACGCTGTTCTCGAATTGGCCGGGGAATTCGGCTTTGCACGCGCGCTGGTGAACAGCGGTCGCTTGTCCACGCCGGTCAGCTACCCGAACAGCCCGCTGAATACGCCCGATGAGGATGACTGGCATGGCCTTGGCATTGCTCCAGGTTCGCCGGCAATCGATGCTCCGCTGGGTTCAGGCTGGTTGCTGGAAAGCCTCAAAGGGCACTTCACTCTGGTGTGCAATGGCGTCAACCTGCCTCTGCCGGATGGGGTGCGCCTGATCGAGCTTGAGGCCATTCCAGGAAGCGAGGTCGTGGCCGAGCGCCTGGCGCTCGAAACGGGGGCTGCCATGCTGATCCGTCCCGATCAATATGTCGCCGCGCGCTGGAAGCGGCCGGATGCGGAACATGTTCGAGCCGCTTTATTGAAAGCTCAGGGCCTATGACGTTGATGACCGAAGCCAATCTGACGAAGCCCGACGACGTCTATGCCCGTCTGCTTGACGCGCACGCTGGATGCGATGCGGCGGAGAGCCAACGGATCAATGCTCGCCTCATCCTGATCCTGATGAACCATATCGGGGACGAACGCGTCCTCATCGACGCAATCGAGAATGCAAAAGCATCCTCATGACGGATCGATATTTGGCGCCGCCATATCAAGGCGGCGGTAAATGATCAGGGCCAGAAATCATCCCCGCCGCGGCGGTCCGCAAAGGCCTTGGCGACTGCCTGTGCGGTTTCGACCAGTCCCGTGATCACCGGAATGGTCGGCGGCGACTTGTAGGACGCGAACATGCACCAGGGCGGAAAAGGCTCCTTGACAGGCATCAGTGCCAGATCGCCCTGGGTCAGCCATGGCCTGGCGAGCAGGACGGGCAACGGCATCACACCGAAGCCGAGCGCGACCATCTGGATACCGGTGCCCGGCGAATAGCCGCAGGAAATCCGCAGCGGCCGCTTCGCGTCGGGTGAATAATCGATATTGTGCCGCTTCAGATACTCCACCTGCCACATATAGCCGGGCGTGGAGGGCGGCGGCATGATGATCGGGAGGTCGCAAAGCTGCTCGATGTTGATCGGCTTGCGAACGTCGAACTTCCTAGGGTTCGCCATCCACGCCATACGATAGTTGCACAATGGCGCATTGACGATGCGATGCTCGTCGATGCCGTTGGCGATCAGCGCGATGTCGAGTTCGTCGGCAAGCAGTGCGCGCGACAGATTGGGCGCTGAATCGGTGACGATGTCGAACATGTAGCCGGGATATTTGGCGTTCAGCACTTCGACGAGATCGGGCATCCAGCTCAGGCTGATCGCATCGGATGCGCCGATCCGGATCGGGCGGCCGAGAACATTATCCTCGGTCGCTATCGATTTCAGCTCTTGCGAGAGCTGGACGATCTCTTCGCAGCGATCGAGGATCCGGCGGCCGGCCGGGGTCAGCTCGAAACCCTTCACGTTGCGCTCGTAGAGCGTGACGCCGAGCAGGTCTTCGAGCGCGACGATGCGGCCCGACACTGCGGGCTGGCTGGCGTGGAGCTTTTCCGCTGTCCGGCTGAAGCTCTTCAACCGTGAAAGCCAGACGAAGGTCTCTAGGAAACGGGTGTTCATACCGTGACGTCGCTCCGGAAAGTCTGGACCCTAAAGCCTCATCCCACCGGGAGGAAGCGGTCGGCGGCGCAGCGAAGATCCGAAACCGCAATAGGGCGCGTTGCTCCGCAGAAGCCCAATCATTTCTTCCGATCGGAACGTATCGGCGAAATTTGTGACCGACGGGATTCCGCGTCCGTTGCGCCAGGATCGCAAAGCCCGATCGGATGGCATCGGAAAATCGCGTTAGGCAACAGCGGTTTCCGGACATTAGGTGCTGATCCTCGAAACGCGTTCGGTGCATCCGCCGTTCGCTGCGTGAGAGATCCGGGTGCCCGTCCGATGCGTGACGCATGATCGCGGACGCCTGGATCAACAAGAGGAAGCTAGGCTGATGTATCGTATCGGTTTCGATGTGGGCGGCACTTTCACCGACTTCACCATGCTCGATGAGGAGGGTGGCGCGGTCCACTATTTCAAGGTGCCGTCGACTCCGCACGATCCGTCCGAGGCGATCGGTACCGGCCTGGCGCATCTCGTTTCGGCGCATGGCGTCGACCCCGCCGATATCCGGCATCTCGGCCATGGCACGACGGTTGCCACCAACATGGTGATCGAGCGCAAAGGCGCGCTGACCGGCCTCATCACGACGCGGGGTTTTCGCGACGTGCTCGAGATCGGGCGCCAGACCCGGCCGCATCTCTATGATTATTCGATCACTCGTCCGACGCCGCTGGTCCCGCGCGAGCTGAGGCTGGAGGTGGACGAGCGCGTCCTGTCCGACGGCACGGTGCGCGTGCCGCTCGATGAAGCGCAGGTGGAGGCGGCCGCGCGGACGCTGGCCGATGCCGGCGTGGCCGCGGTCGTGATCTGCTTCCTCCACAGCTATCGCCGCCCCGATCACGAGCGTCGTGCCGCGGAGATCGTGCGGCGTATCCTGCCCGATGCCTATGTCAGCCTGTCGTCGAGCGTGCTGCCCGAATTCCGCGAGTTTGAGCGCATGTCCACCACCGTGCTCAACGCCTATATGGGGCCACGCATGGGCGCCTATCTCGAACGTCTGCTTGGCCGCGTCAGCGATCTCGGCATCGTCGGCGAGCTCGATACCGTCCATTCCAATGGCGGACTGATGTCGGTGCAGACCGTGCGCGAGGTACCGGTGCGCACCTGTGTATCGGGGCCGGCGGCCGGCGTGATCGGTGCGGCCGAGGTTGGCCGTGTCGCCAATTTCCTCAATCTCGTCACTTTCGACGTCGGCGGCACCTCAACCGACGTATCGGTGATCGTCGATGGCAAGCCGCTATTCGCGTCCGACCGGCTGGTCGCCGATTATCCGGTCAAGACGCCGATGATCGACATCCATGTGATCGGCGCGGGCGGCGGCAGTATCGCCGCGATCGACGATGCCGGTGCGCTCAAGGTCGGTCCCCGCAGTGCCGGCGCCGCGCCAGGCCCGGTCGCCTATGCCCGGGGCGGGACGGAGCCGACCATCACCGACGCCAATATCGTGCTTGGCCGGCTCGACCCGGTCGCGCTGCTGGAGGGCCGCCTGCCTGTCGACGCCGCCGCGGCGCGCGCGGTGATCGAGGAGAAGATCGCAAAGCCGCTGGGCCTGTCGGTCGAGGATGCTGCGTTCGGCATTCTCAGGATCGCCAACGCCAATATGAGCCGCGCCATCCGCTCGGTCTCCACCGAGCGTGGCTACGACATCCGCGATTTCGCGCTGTTCGCTTATGGCGGCGCCGGACCGCTCCATGCCTGCGACCTCGCACAGGATTGCGGGATCCGCACGGTATTGATCCCCCAGGAACCAGGGACCCTGTGCGCACGCGGCATTCTGCTGTCTGACATCGCGATGGATTTCGTCCGCAGCGTGCTGAGCATCGCCGATCAGGCGGCGTGGGAACGGACCTGTGTCGTGCTCGACGAGATGCGCGCCGAAGCAGGTGTCTGGCTCGATCGCGAGGGCGTCGTCGAGGAGAAGCGCGCGCTGCGCATCATGGTCGATGCCCGTTATGACGGGCAGAATTTCGAGGTGACGGTGCCGCTCGACGGCGTTGATCCCGCCGGCCTCGACGGCATGATCGCCCGTTTCCGCCAGCAACATGTGCATGAACATGGGTATGACGTGACCGATCGGCCGGTCGAGATCGTCAATTGCCGCGTCCAGGCGGTGGGCCGCGTCTCCAAGGTGTCGCACGGCGCGTCCGTCCCCGCATCGGGGGTGGAGCCGATCAAGGGGCGCCGCGAAGTTTATTTCGGTCCCGCCCATGGCTGGGTGGAGACCGGCATCTACCGCCGCGCGCAATTGCCCGTGGGGCGCACCTTCGCGGGCCCGGCGATCATCGAGGAGATGAGCTCGACGATCGTCGTCCAACCCGGCCAGACCATCACGGTCGATCCGGTCGGCAATCTCATCGTTTCGATCTTCGAGTAGGAGTGCCGACATGGCGGACGCCGATTTCATTCCCGCAATCCCTGAGGACAAGCTCTTCGATCCGATCGCGATGGAGGTCTTCTCCAACCGGTTGCTGTCGATCACCGAGGATATGGGCAATCGCCTGGTCCGCGCGTCCTTTTCCCCCAATATCAAGGAGCGCAAGGACTGTTCGGTCGCGATGTTCGACGGTCGTGGTCGCCTGATCGCGCAGGCCGCGCATATTCCGATGCATCTGGGTTCGCTATCGGGCGGGGTGGAGACCGTGCTGGAGCGCTACGGCATCGAGAATGTCCGCGATGGCGATGTCTTCATCTGCAACGACGCCTACCTCGCCGGCGGCACTCACGCACCCGACATCACGATCGTGACGCCGATCTTCTGGGAGGGCAAATGCCGCTTCTTTGCGGCGAATATCGGCCATCATTCGGATGTCGGCGGTACCTATCCCGGATCGGTCTCGCCCACGGCGCGCACCGTGTTCGAGGAAGGGTTGCGTATTCCGCTGGTCCGCATCGTCCGCGAAGGCGAGCTCGACACCGGCATGCTCACGCTGATCGCGGAAAACAGCCGCGAGCCCGCCGACCGCATTGCCGACCTCAAGGTCCAGATCGCGGCGAACGAGAAGGGCGCGCAACTCATGCTCGAGCTCGTCCGCCAGCTCGGCCTCACCTCGGTCGAACAGTCGATCGACGACATATTGTCCTACACCGCGCGCCGCCTGCGCAACCGTATCGCGGCGTTGAAGGACGGATCGGCAAGCCATGTCAGCTATCTCGACGATGACGGCTTCGGCGGCGATCCGGTGGCGATCAAGGCGACCTTGATCATTGAGGGCGATCGCCTGACCGTCGATTTCGACGGTTCCGGCCCGCAATGCCGTGGCAGTTACAACATGCCCGAAAGCGCGATGCTCGCGAGCGTCTATTATGTGGTCAAGACCATGCTCGATCCCGAATTGATGGCGAATGAGGGCATGTTCGATGCGATCACGATGAAGGCACCGGAGGGCACGATCACCAATCCCACCTTTCCGGCCGCGATCGGCATGCGATCCAATACCGCGCAACGTGTCTCGGCATCGGTGATCGGCGCTTTCGCTCATTTCCTGCCGCGCGAACAGGTGATGGCGGCAAGCAATGACGCCATGCCCGCCATGGTGTTTTCGGGGCGATCGCGCCGCCGCGCCGGCACCTATGTCTATGTCGAGACGATTGGCGGTGGTGCTGGTGGGCGATCGCGCCATGACGGCGTCGATGGCACGCATGTCCACATCACCAATTCGTCCAATCTGCCCGCCGAGGCGCTGGAGAATGAATATCCGCTCGTCGTCGACGAATATGGCCTGATCCCCGACAGCGGCGGCGCCGGCGAGTGGCGTGGCGGCATGGGCATAGCGCGCCAGATCAGCGCGCTCGATGACGAGACCTTCTGCTACGCGTCGAGCGAGGGCACCATCATTCCCGCCGATGGCGTGTTCGGTGGGGGCAAGGGGGCGGTCGCACGCATCATCCGCGACAAGGGAGCCGAAGGTGAAGTGCAGATCCCCGCCAATCAGCCCCGGCTGATTCTGGCCGCGGGTCAGTCGGTCCGGGTCGAGACGCCGGGCGGCGGCGGGTTCGGCGAAGCGCGGCTTCGTCCAGCGGCGGCGCTTGCCGCGGACTTGCGCGGCGGCAAGGTGACGCCGGAAGCGACGCAGGCGCTGTACGGTGCCGACCGTGTTGCCGAGGCGATGCGGCTTCTCGATTCCGCGGAGGCAGGCGGCTGATCATGGATACAGGGGTGCGACAGGCACGATTGCGCGACTGGCTGGTCGTTCTCCTCCTGATGGCGGCATTGATCCTGTCGTTCATCGACCGGATCGCGTTGTCGCTGCTCGTCGACCCGATCCGTGCCGATCTCGGCATCAGCGATACACAGATCGGACTGCTCCATGGCATCGCGTTCGGACTGTTCTTCGCGATCATGGGGCTTCCGCTCGGCTGGCTTGCCGACCGCTGGTCGCGCAAGGGAACGATCATTCTGGGCGTCGGCATATGGAGCATCGCGACCGCCGCCTGCGGGCTGGCGGGCAATTTCGTGCACCTGTTGCTCGCCCGGATCGGCGTCGGTGCGGGTGAGGCGGGTTTGGCGCCGGCCAGCTATTCGATCGTCCATGACCGGTTCCCGCGCGCGCAGCTCGGCCGCGCGATCAGCCTGTTCCAGGTCGGCGGCGTCGTCGGATCGGGCCTGGCGCTGGCGATCACCGGCTTCGTTTATCGCCATTTCCAGTCGGGCGGCGGGCAGGGGATTCCGCTGATCGAGGGGTTGAGCGCCTGGCAGCAGACCTTCGTCGCCATCGCCACGCCGGGCATCGTCTTCGTGCTGCTCCTGTCCTTCGTCCACGAGCCGCGACGCCCGGCAGCGAGCGGCGATCGTGCCGCGCGCGTGTCGATGCTCGCGGCGGTGCGTGAGAAGCCCGGCATCTATGTGCCGCTGTTCCTCGGCATGTCCGGCGTGATCCTGACCAGCTATGCGCTGGTCTCGTGGATGCCGGCATTGCTCGGTCGCGAGTTCGGGTTGGCGCCCGACCGGATCGGTGTCGTCTATGGGATGACGGTGCTGATCGCCAGTCCGGTCGGATTGCTGGCGGGCGGCTGGCTGGCCGATGCGCTGGTCCGGCGGAATGCCGCGGACGCGCATGTCCGCGTGGCGGCAATTGCGGCGATCCTCGGGCTGCCCTTCGCGCTCGCTCTGCCCTGGGCTCACGGCATGACGGCGACGCTGCTGGTCGCTGGCGGGCTGCATTTCGCCGTGTCCTTTCCCATGGGCGTGGTTCCGGCCTTTATCCAGCTCGTCACCCCGGCCGAGGCGCGCGGCCAGGTCTCCGGCCTCTATGTGCTGGTGATCAACGTCGTCGGGCTCGGGCTGGGGCCGACATTGGTCGGCGCGCTTTCGGGCATGGCGCCGGCCGATCCGGCGGGGCTGCGGCATGCCATGGGCTTGGTGATCGTCCCTGCCATGGCCATCGCGACGCTGACGCTCTGGCTGCTCGTGCGATCTGTTCGCAGTAAATCGCTGAATGCGGCATCTGGATAAGGATAACCAATAGACTTCTATCGGTATAAAAAGTTTTATTCGAAACAATGGTGTCATTATTACTTGTGTAGATCGCATGATCCGAATGATCATGGGGGTGAGTAGTTATCGTCATTCAAAAATAAATAATATTTCGGGGAGAATAAGAGTGTCTATTCGGAAAGCTCTTTTCTGCGTGTCGACGATTGCGCTGTGCGCCGGTGCAGGGTTGCCCGCAAGGGCGCTGGCGGCACCCGTGCAGGATGGCGCAGCCCAGGGCGCCGATGCGGATGATGCGAGCGGTGGTGATATCGTCGTCACCGCGCGGCGTCGCAGTGAATCCCTGCAGGACGTTCCCCTGTCGGTGACCGCCTTCGGCCAAGCCGAGCTCGAGAGCCAGGGCGTCACCTCGCTGCGCGACATGGCGCACATCATGCCCGGCGTTCAGTTCACCGAACGCGGCAGCCTTTCCACCCAGCTCACCATTCGCGGCGTCGGCGGGGACTCGCGCAACATCGGCATCGAGGCGGGCGTCGGCATGTATGTCGATGGCGTCTATGTGCCGCGCACCTCGGGTTACAACAGTGACCTGGCGGAGATCGCACAGATCGAGGTGCTGCGAGGACCGCAGGGCACGTTGTTCGGCAAGAACACGATCGGCGGCGTGATCAACATCACCACCAAGGCGCCATCCGATACGTTCGAGGGCAGCGCCTATGCGAGCTATGGCAATTACGATGCGCTGCGCACCCAGGCGAGCATCTCCGGGCCGCTCGCCGACAATCTCTCGGCGCGGCTGACGGTCGCGACTTTCGACCGCGACGGTTACATCCACAATATCTTCGACGGCCAGGACGTGAACGACGAGAATCGCCGGGGCGCGCGGCTCCAATTGCTCTACAAGGCCGGCGACAGCCTCGACATCACGCTCAATGCGGACATCACGCGCGATCGCCGCACGACGTTGCAGTCGCAAATGGCCTCGCCCGCCGGCGCCGCCGCGCCCTATTATACCGGCAGGCGTTTCGAGGCGAACACCGACCAGCCCAATCGCGACAAGCGCGACATGTGGGGTACCAGCCTGACCGCGAACTATCGTCTTCCCGGCGGGCTCGTGCTGTCCTCCATCTCCGCCTACCGCAAGATCGACGTGACCGTGTCGAGCGACATCGATCAGTTGCCGGTCAACCTGTTCAACTCCAATCCGCTGACCGATTTCGTCCAGATGGCGAGCCAGGAACTTCGGCTGACTTCACCCGGTGACGGGCCGCTCCGCTATGTCGGCGGCCTTTATTATTATCATCAGCGCGGCACCGCGGTGCGCAACATCTTCATCGGCGGATCGCTTGCCAACGGCGCGATCAACCGGGCCAAGGCGATCACCGACAGCTATGCGGCCTATCTCAACGCTGATTATGATTTGCTCGACACGCTGACGCTGACCGGCGGCATCCGCTATACCTATGAGAAGAAGACCGGCGACTATCTCCAGATCCGCGGGCCCCTGCTCAGCTATGATTTCGACGATCTGCGCCGGTCGGACAAGAATGTCTCCTGGACGGGCAGCCTGACTTACAAGCCCAGCTCGGCGTTCACCGCCTATGCGACGGTTTCCAAGGGTTTCAAATCGGGGGGCTTCAACCTCGACACCATCTCCGCCCCCAACCTGATCCCCGACGATCTGGTGTTCGGGCCCGAGGCCGTGGTCAATTACGAGATCGGCATCAAGGGGCAGGCATTTGACCGGATGCTGCGCTTCAGCCTGGCCGCGTTCCAGATGGACTATTCGGACAAGCAGGTGGCGCAGATCGTCGCCACCGCCGCAAGCCCGGTCCCTTCGATCCAGGTCACCAATGCGGGCAAGGCGAAGATCCGCGGTATCGAACTGGAGACCACGCTGCGTCCGATGAAGGGGCTCAGCCTGTCGGCCAATGCCGCCTATCTCGATGCGAAATATACGCGCTTCGACTATTCTGCGCCGGGGGCGGCCGTCACCATTTCCTATGCCGGCAACCGCATAGAGTTCACCCCCGACTGGACGCTCGGCGCGCAGGGCGAATATCGCTTCGGCATCGGCATCGGCAGCGGAGAGGGGTTCGTGACCGGCGCGGTCAATTATAACGGCGAGACCTATCTCCAGCCTGAGGCGCTGCCCAAATATCGCGAGCCCGGCTACGCGCTGGTCGACGCGCGGATCGGTTATGAAACCGCGAACGGCGTGACGATTGCGCTCTGGGGCAAGAACCTGACCCAGAAAGTCTATCGGACCTATGCCCGCGTGTTCGGCGGGCTCGACCAACTCGTCTATGGCGAGCCGCGAACCTATGGTGTTGAGGTTCGGTACCGCTTCTAGGAGAGATTGCGTGGCATTCGGAACGGTGATCGGCGCGGCTGCGGCGCGCGATCTGATCGAGGGCGGACAGGCCGCTGTCTTCGACTGCAGCTTCGATCTTGCCGACCCGGCCGCGGGACGGCGCCTGTTCGATGAGGGGCACCTGCCCGGTGCCCATTATCTCCATCTCGACGACGATCTCTCCGGTCCTGCCAGCGGGACCAATGGTCGCCACCCGCTGCCCAATCCCGATGTCTTCGCCGTCAGGTTGCGCGATGCCGGGCTGAGCCGGGGCATGCAGGTCATTGCCTATGACAATGCCGGCGGTGCCTATGCGGCGCGGCTCTGGTGGCTGCTGCGCTGGATCGGCCATGATGCGGTGGCCGTGCTCGACGGTGGCGTCGCCGCATGGCGTGCGGCCGGTGGTACGATGGAGGCGGGTGGTGCGGTCGCGGTAGCCGAAGGCGATTTCATCGCGACGGCACCGGATGCGGACCGGATCGTCGATGCCCAGGCCGTGCTCGCCAATATCGATCGGCCGCAATTCCTGGTGGTCGATGCGCGGGCGGCCGAGCGCTTCACCGGCGAGGCAAAGGCGTTCGATCCGGTGCCGGGCCATATCCCCGGCGCACGCAATCGCCCGTTCAAGGATAATCTCGGCGCCGACGGCCTGTTCAAACCCGGCGCGCTGCTCGCCGCCGAATTCGCGGCGGTGACCGGCGGGGCCGCTGCGGACACCATTGTCCTGCAATGCGGGTCGGGCGTGACGGCGTGCCACAATGCGCTGGCGCTCGAGATCGCCGGGCTCGGCGGCGCGCGCCTCTATCCCGGATCGTGGAGCGAATGGATCGCCGATCCCTCGCGGCCGGTCGCGCTCGGCGAATAGCGCTCATGACCGATCCGGCGCTCGAACGGGCCTGCACGCAGGTTCGCGCCGCCGTGTCCGGCGGGCCCGCAGTGACCAGCTTCTTCGATGAGGCGACTTTCACCGTCACCCATCTCGTCGAGGATTGGGAAACCGGACATGCGGCGATCATCGATCCGGTGCTCGGCTATGATCTGGTCTCCGGGCGCATGCTTACCGGCCCCGCTGACGTCGTCGCCGACCATGTCCGCGACCGGGGGCTGACGATCGACTGGCTGCTCGAGACGCATGTCCATGCCGATCATCTTTCGGCCGCCGATTATCTCAGGCGCCAGCTGGGCGGCCGCACCGCGATCGGCCGGGGCGTGGTCGAGGTGCAGCGCCTGTTCGCGCCGATCTTCGGCCTCGGCGTTGGCCGCGACGGATCGGACTTCGATCATCTGTTCGACGATGGCGAGGGGTTTCGCATCGGTGGGTTGGAAGCGATGGCGTTGCATGTGCCCGGTCACACGCCCGCCGACATCGCCTATATCGTCGGCAATGCCGCCTTTCCCGGCGATACCGTGCTGATGCCCGATTACGGAACCGCGCGCGCCGATTTCCCGGGCGGCGATGCGCGCCTGCTCCACCGATCGATATGGCGGCTGCTGTCGCTCCCCGGCGAGACGCGGTTGATGCTCTGCCACGATTACAAGGCGCCGGGACGGGATCGATTTGCCTGGGAGTCGACCGTTGCCGAACAGCGTAAATCCAATGCCCATGTCCTGATGGACGAGGACGCGTTCGTCGCGATGCGTGCTGCGCGCGACGCCACGCTCGATATGCCGCGGCTGATGCTGCCGGCGGTGCAGGTCAATATGCACGGCGGCCGGCTGCCCGATCCGGAGCCCAACGGTATCCGCTATCTGAAGATCCCGTTCGACGCCTTCTGATTTGTCCGACGCTCGGATTTTCCGATCCAAAGGCATCGGAAAGCCCAAATTGCGCCGGTTATCCGTCTGTCCTAGCCGTACCATGGAACTGGCGACGATTGAGAGGCGATGATGGCGATGCTCCCGGAACGACGGCTTTATGTGGTGAAGCCGATGCCGGAACAGATCACGGAGCAGCAGCGGCAGGCATTGCTGGCGCTCGATACCGGGACGGTCGGCCATCACCTGGAATCCGGTTTCATGGATGGCGGCATGCTGCCGCGGCTGGAGGGGAGCAAGATCGCGGGTACGGCCGTCACGGTGCGCATTACGGTGCCCGATTCCGTGATGGCGCATTATGCGCTCAAATTCACCCGGCCGGGCGATATCCTGGTCATCGATCGTGGACAGGATCAGCGCACGTGCAACTGGGGTGGGGCGACGATCCATGCCGCCGCGGCGACCGGGCTGGAGGGCGTGATCGTCGACGGGGCCGTGAACGATCTGGCGGATGCGCGCGAGGCGCGGTTGCCGATGTGGGCGCGCAGCATCAGTCCGGTCACGACTAAATATCGCGGCATGGGTGGCGAGATGAACATTCCCGTCAGCTGCGGCGGCGTGGCGGTCAATCCCGGCGATGCGATACTGGCGGACGATAACGGTATCGTCGTTATCCCGCGCGACCAGTTGGACGAGGCACTTGAGGGCAGCGGCAAATGGCTGGAGGCCGAACAGGCATTCATGCGCCATTTTCGCGAGAATCCCGACCTGTGCTATCCCGATTTCACCGGGGCTACGCGAATGGTCGAGCAGAATCTCCAGCGATTTGAATAAGCTGGCGGGGTTTCAAGCTGTCGGTTTGATCATCTCGGCGACCGGACCTTCACCAGGTGCTTCAATACCCGCAACACTGAGTTTCACGGAATCTGCGGCAGCGGCATCAAGCCCGCGTCGGCATCGCCGAGACCTGGAATGATTTCGAGGCAGGTGGATTCACGTGTCGACACGGAAATCTTGATCGCTTTTTCAGTGACCATAAGTCATTGAAAAGCTTGGTGACCCCTACGGGAGTCTTTCTGTCCATTCATGATATTGAAAACAATGGAGATTGTGGTCACGCATGGTTTCGATGCCATCAGAAGCACCATCAGTGTTCGTGGACAAGTGGAACGTTCGGTACAGTTCTGTGGAGATGTTGAACCGGTTCATCACTCCCGATAGGTGAACAGGTACGAGAATAGTGGCGGCGTTGGTGGAAATTGCGCATCACGCCTCCTTCGGGTGATCGGATCGGCCGAGGTGTTCACCATCTGCAATCTGGGCATCGCTGTTCGCAGCCTCAGCCGGAGCTGCCATTTTCAACGTCCGCTCTACCAGCTTGTCCGCCAGTTCCTTATTGCCAGCGACCCCAGCCGCAAAGGTCGTCGCAATCACTGCACAGGCATTCGCCTGCTCCAGGGCCCGGACCAGTTCGCCCTCCGGATAGTTCGCCTCGACGGTGTCGGCGGTGAGATTGCGCTGGAGCTGGAGGATGCCAGTATGGGTGAAATCGCACATCTCCTTCCATCGTCCTTTCTTGATGAGCGCGATCACCTCGTTGTCCAAAGTAGCCTCAAGCCTGTCGAATATTTCCTTCGGCATCACATGGCTCTTACCGGCTGCAAAGTCCTCCAGTTCCTTGTCGGTCGCGCAGAGGTGAAGCCACGCCCCGTTTACCCAGGCGTCCGTTTGGGGCCGCAGCAGGGCCATGAAGGACTGATAGGAGCCGTTCTCCAGGAGGAATATGATGGCCTTGTGGTGGTGTAATGCGACCGTAAGCGCCGCTATAGCGAGCCTCTCCCGTAATCCGCCGTCGACGGCGAGGCCGTGCATACCGTCCCAAAGCCAATTCGACAGTTCCTTGGCCTCCTCAAGCGATGCCTCGACCGTCACCTCGTGATGTTCCTCCGTGCCGACTCGCTTGAGTTGCCTTTTCACGTATATAGGTACCATGCTCGACGACCGCGAATGGCGCATCATCCAAGCCCTTCAGGACTTCCAACACACGGTCAGCGCTCTAGCGTTCTTCTCAGAAATCCCCGCCGTGACTACTCAGATCGAACGCCGCCACTTTCGGTGTTTCCATGATTCAGCGGTCATCTCGTATTGCCGCCCTTTCACCGACTCAAAGGGACTCCCGAAGCTGTCGCTAAAAAGCCTCGGTATTAAGCCGACGCGGGAAGAGAGCGCTCTACACACGCGATTGATGGGGTATCGCAACAAGGTGGTCGCGCACACCGATGCAGATCGTATCCGGTTGCTCCTTACCTCTTCGACGGCGTTTGAGGGCGAGAAGTACGCAATTCCTCACGTCATCGAAGATGAAGGCTTCGAATTTCTAGGGGATCTGGAGAGCCTCGACCTATGGCTCTACCGAGTGATGACCGCGCTAGCCACGTTCGTGTTCGACAAAATCCAAGAGTTTCCCCACGGCGTTCGGATCGTCCGCGACCATCTTGAAGATCAACGACCGGGCTAGTGGGACCTCTCATCACCTGTTGCGCAACAGGCCCTGTTGGGCGCGCCCGGCTTCCACGGCATCGATCATCGAGAACGGTGGCCACTAGGGCGGATTGCAACCGGCGGGCTTTCCCGAACGCGGTCCAGCAGCTCATAGGTCGTAAGCGGGCTGTACCCGGATTCGTATAGAACTGGTGCGCTCTATAATTCGCGAGATATTCAGCGTCATCGAACACTACTTGGATGTCTCCCGCATTTGTCGTGTCGATCCCAAGATGGCTGCCATTTCCTGCGCGGCGTAGGTGTCTCGATTTGCACGGAGGCGATCTAGCGCGTGTATCATGCCCATTTGGCCAATGGACCAAACCACCAGCCCCCGCCCATCATCAAGGATGCCAGAAGGCGCTTCCTCAACCAGCGCGATTGCTTCCTTATCCGTCAGCTGGCGCCCTGCCATCGCGCAGACATAGGCGAAGCTGGCTGGATGTTTCTCTCGAAGAAGATGCCAAACGTCATCAGGAATGGAAGTCGCTCTTAAGGCGGCTTTGCTGATGATCCAGCCTTCCCCGCAGCCGGCCGCAAGCTCAGAAATAACAACGTCAAGAAAGGCTGGCGCCGCTTGATAGGCCAAAATCTTCGCTGCCCGCGTGTCGTGCGATTCTCGCCAATATTCAAATATTGCCTTGGCGTCGAATAACGCATCGTCAGTAGCCAAAGCCTTGAGCCATCTGCCCGCGGTGCCGCTTGTCCCGCGATCGATCCAACGTTCGAGCACTGCGTGGCGGGTTGGAACGGGCAACCACGAATAGACGGCGGAGAGAAGCGCATCCACGCGTGTTCGCAAGACATGATCGGCCTTGTGAAGTAATTGCGCTTGCTCCACCAAAAGCGAAAGCCGCTCTGCATGTTCGCCATCGGATAGGCGTAGTAGCCGCAACAGTCTTCCGCGCAGGGCCATTCGTAGCGGCGCATCATCTTCAATCGTGCGGCAAATCGCTTCACAGAGTTCATCGAAGATTAGGCAGGCAACGTAGGCGTGGAATAAGCTGCGCTCTATTCCATACGGCGCCGGGTTTGCGCGCAGTCGTAAATGCGCTCCAATTTCTCGCTTAGCGAATACTCCATGTCGATTAGCTTACCGGATTCTTACAGGAAATTGCGAGCGGGAAGGTCGGTCTCTCGATTCGTGTCGATCGTGCAGCATGCCGGCCCGCCAACCGTGAAATCTTAGTTATAATAAGTATCTGATAATGCAAATCTTTTACCCACAACAAATTGCCGATCTTGTTGCAATCGGCATATCCGCTTCCGCGATTGACGCGTTGCAAAGTTGCCTGGCAGCAAAGTCCTTAATGTCGGGCGTTCTGGTCGCCATCGCGAGGGATGAATGAACGGCAGGATCCAGGGGGCGCACCGAGTCAAGCTGAACGGCTGGGATTAGGGTGCATCGCTGACCGGCAGATCGCCTCGGGAGCCGCCCAACGGCTCATGGTCCGGAGGGAATGGCGGCTATCGAGCCAGTATGGCGCAATGATAGCTATCCGATCAGTAACGCTGAGCTGGCGTCAGTGATCACGCAAGAGAGTATACCACCAAAGGTTAAAGTGCACGCCCAGCTAATTGATTTGATATTTCAGGCGTCGCTGAACAAATGCAGGCCTTGAACCTTCTAGTATCTTGACGATCACTTCGTTCATCCTCGGATTCTCGATAGAGCCTGCCTCATACACAAATTTGTAATTCGCCACCTTATCCAGTGAGACAAACAAAATCTGCTCCGCGTCCGCGCCCACCGCGAGATTCGGGTTGTGCGTTACGAGAATGACCTGACGCGACTTTTTTGCTTGCCTGATACATTTGGCAAGAACGCTGAAAATGCTATCGTTATCGAGATTGTCTTCTGGTTGATCGATTATCAGCGGCGTCTTCTCCATATCGAGATGCAAATAGAATATGAGCAGTAGCAGGCCCTTTTCGCCAGGAGAAAGCTGGTTCAGATTCTTACCGCCTAGGCGAAGATCGTACCGAGCATCAAAATATTCAAAGGAGAACAAGAGATCGTAGAGCTTCTTGGTGTCCTTGACCTGCTTACCTACGTCTTCGGCACGGATCGCGTCGATGATGCCCTTTGCAAACGAGAGCACGCTGTCGACGCTATTCCAGTCCGTCTCCGTCATGCGGGTCTCCAATGCCGTGGCACCTTGACTCGCTCCACGAAACGGCCCGCTCGAAGCTTGATTTACGAGACTAAAAAACTGCTCCGGGAACTCGTGAGAAGGAACAAAGGAAGCGTCGATTGTAACCTCAAACTCATTTGAGCGGACAGTCTCCAGCCGCTCTTCGACGCTTGATTTCAGGGATTCGTAGAACCTGCGCACCTTTAGTTTAGCGTTAAAAATCGCACGGGCGATCTCATCCCGATCTCCATACTTATCAGTAAGTTTCGCTGTGAGAGCGTTTTCAATGTAATTAATTCGACCCTGAATATAATTTATGGTTCCAGGCTTCGGGTTGTCGTCGTCGCCTTGGACGTCGGCTATCTTTGTCGCTAATTCCGACATCGTTTGGAGGTAACGTTGATAACGGCGCTGCGGTGCGGAAAGCGTATCCTGCAATGCTCTTAGCTTGCCGGACAGGAACTGATGAGCCGTGCGCAGATCGGGAACGCTGACAAGCGCTTTGAGGTCAGTCTCATCAGTGACTAAAAGTCTGTTGTCCGCTTCGAACGTCTTTATTTCTGCCGAGACTTCCCCAAATTTCGCATCAATTGTCGAAGTATCGATCCGATGCGTGATGATCGTATCGACGTCCAGACCGAAGCGTTTGCATGACGCACGCAGCTCTTCCTTGGTGATATTGATGCGGGAGGAGAGGTCTGCGACCGTCCCTTTGATATCGCCTAGCTCGACGAGATCGGTTTTGAGCTTCGCCAGCCGGTCGACAGCTTCCTTCCCGCGCACCTCAAGGCTGGCTTGGTCCGCTCGAACTTTGCCAATCTGCTCGGAGACCGCTTTCTGCTCGCCTGATTCGCCCTCGGGCTTCGCGACTTCCTGCGGTTTCGAAGCTTCAAGAACGCGGAGCTCTTGCTGCTTTTGCTTAAGCTGCTCCACAAGGGCTTCTTTGGCCGCAGGGGCCGCCTGTCCCTCAAGCTCGACAATCTCGATGTTCAATTCCCGCAAACGCACTTTGAGCGCACTTATGTCGCTCTTGCTTTGCGCGGTCTTGAGGTCCTCAAGCTCAGAGAAGGTCGATTTGCCCATACGGTCTGATTCTTCGACGTGCGAGAACACAACCTCTTCGATCTCATTTCTGAAGGCCTTGACCTCAATTTCGTTCGTAAGGCTTTCGAAGTAGTTCTGAGGGAGATATTTTATGACCTCTGGTTTTCGCAAATCGACGTCGTCATCAAGCCGCTTTCTAGATTCTACCGAACTCACCCATGAAAGGCTGCCTTCAAAGTTTTCAGCGTAGCCTTTCTGACGGAATTTCCGGTTTTGAGACTTGTCGGTCAGAAATGAAAAGTGCTCGAACTGCCGAGACTCGCCCAGCAAACCAAGAATGTCCGCAATCGCACTTTTGCCGCTTCCCTTATTGCCGATAATGGCCGTCAGTTCGGGATTGAACGGGATCACGACATCCTGGAACCAGGATCCGTTTGTGCCTGAATATCCGGCCGCATGAGCGATCCTCAACTCAGCTATGAAGCGTGTTGCGTCCTGATCGAGCCGTTCAAGTACCGTAGGCCTCTCCCCTATATGAACACGCCCCTGCGGTTCAAATAGAGTCTGCCTCAGACCGCGGAATGTCAGGTCGGCTTTGATCCACGTTGCCTCGTAGCCTGCCTCATCCCCAGAGAGTCTTGCAAGGTCTTCGAAGGAGTGAGCATCGGAACCGGAAAAAACGGGCTTAGCGTCCGATTTAGTACCATCTTCGTAACGATCAGTTCGCAAGAAATAATCGCTATTCTTTGAAGACCCGAAGAAGGCGTCGCTTGTCTTGTCGAGCTCGTCCGAGATCGAGAGGCTTCTCGGAGATTTTGTATCGACCCCTTTCAAGCCGTCGTTGTTCGCCGCAAGGACAATTATGTAAGAAGTTCGATCAGGGAAGACAGCTCGCAGCGCGTTGCGCAAATCAACAATGCCTACAGTCGCCTGTTCGAAGTCAGCCTTCGTCGAAAGCTCGCTGCACCTCACTCTTCCCCCGTCACGCGTGATATGCGTCCGCACATCGCTTAGCAGGGTCTTGAGCTTGGTTTCGGAGGCTGCGTTCGGGTCAATCAGTACGTGGGCGTGGACGTGCCTTGCATCTTTGCTGATCGTCTCGGTAAGGCGGAACTCGATGTTCGGAATGAACAGCTTTTTGCCCTCGGGGAATGCGGCTTGGTAAGCCTGCGCCACGGCAACGTACGTATCGAAAGAAAAGTAGTCGGTTATGCCGAAGGCTTGAACCTCTGACTCTTCGAGCTTTTCGAGATAAGTTTTGAGGGTAGCATCGTCGGATGCGCCAAACCCGCTAGACAATTTCGTGCCTGGGGCGTGCAGATGAAGATCCCAGCGTCGCCAGACGGAGCCGACGTTGGCATTCGTATTTATCACTATTCCCCCCCAGATGACCAAGCTGATGATATTCGGTAGTAGGGCGGGCAATCAAGCCGACACCATTTTAGCGCCCAAGCCCACGTCCTCGCCCGAAGTCGATTCCGTGATTGAACGCCAGTTCCGCTCCAAGCCGGCGACCGGTTTCGATTGTGATACCGAGCTGCGCCTTGCGGCCTGCGAGGATCGATTCCATCTGCGGGTCTCGTTCGAGACTCTTCGCCATTCCCACCATCTCGCTTTGGATGGCTTTGCGGCCTGCCATGTCGCCCACCGCATAGGCGCGGTCAGACTGCTTCTGCAGCTTGCTCCAGCGCGCAACGAACTGGTCGGCGCGCCTGGCTGGATCGGCCCGCATCTCGGTCTCCAGTATCATGGCCCGGATCGTCCGTTGTGGTCGCCCGCTCGCAGCCTCATCGATCGTCGTGCGATCGGCGTTGAACACATTCTGAAGGTCGCGCTTAACACCGGGGCGTAGCGCCTCCATTTCAGCGACCGCCTTGTCGAGCGCGGCACGCTGGTGCGGCAGCTCCGCATATCCTTCCGTCCGCACGCGCACGATGTCGGCGACCGAGCGTGCAACGCGCACCACCGCCCGCTCGAACGGGCTCAACTCCGGAGCATCGGGTGTCACGCGCAGCTTCAACCCCGCGAACCGGCCGTGTGGTGCCGGCCGCTCCTGCGCCGGCTCGATGGCCAGATAGTCCGATGCCACGTCCTTGTCGCGCTGGCGCGACAGTGTCCGGGTCAACGCATGTCCGTCGGCAAAATCGTCACGACCATAGTGGAGATCAACGCTGTCGCGGTGGCGTGACAACGCTACATAAGCGGCATGACGATCGAGCCCTGGCGTCGCCAGCACATGGACGCGATCGACTGTCATACCTTGCGCCTTGTGCACCGTCGCGGCGTACCCGTGATCGAGGTTCGCATAGTCCTTCACGTCGAAGGCAATCGAGCGCCCGTCGTCGAGCAGCACCGCCATGCGCGCCTGAGTGATCGACCGCACCCGTCCAAGCGTACCGTTCTTGACGCCCAGGCTGCGCTCATTGCGCAGGAACATTACCCGGTCCCCGGGCGCGAATTCACGCTGTCCCCGTTCGGTCGAGATCATCACATCCTCGCCCAGTTCGCCTGCGGCGCGCAGTCTGTCGCGCGCGGCGATATTCAGCGCGCGCACCTCATCATTGGTGTGGGTGAGGATGATCCGGGAGGCGCCGGGCGCCTCCGTACGATCCCGATCCCAGCGGTCAATCAGGTCGCCGCGTGCATCCTCGCGCGTTTCGGCAGCATGGATGCGATCGTGCCGACCGTAGGCGCTGATCGCTTCCTCAGTCCGCTCCGTCGCGAGGTAGCGCGTGGCGTCACGCTGCCAATCCTCGCGCTGGCGGCGGATCTCGGTGATCTCGATACTGCCATGCCGCTCCGCCGTTGCCCGGAACGCAGCACCGGCCTCGATGGCCTGAAGCTGCTCGGGGTCGCCGACCAGCACCAGCTTGGCGCCACGCTTCTCGGCTTCGGTAAGCACGCGCTCCATCTGACGCGTGCCGATCATGCCCGCTTCATCGATCACCAGCACATCGCGATTGGTCAGCAACTCGCGGCCCCCGGCCCATTGATGTTCGATGCTGGCGATCGTGCGCGAAGCGATTCCCGAGCCGCTTTCGAGATTTTCGGCGGCGATACCGGAGAGCGCCACGCCGCGGACCGAATAGCCGGCGCTCTCCCAGGCCTCGCGTGCGACGCCGAGCATGGCCGACTTGCCCGTCCCGGCGTAGCCGATGACCACACCAAGCCCTTGGCTTTTGGTGACATGGTCAAAGGCGCTGCCCTGCTCGCTCGACAGCATCAGCCCGCGCATCTCCGCACGCATGAGGGCGAGCTTCCGATGCTGCTCGTCAATGCCGTGCCTTCGGCCCGCCTCCAGCCGGACCGTGGCACGCTCAAGCCGCTTTTCGGTCTCGATCATGCCGCGGCTGGTAAAGCGGTTCTGGCCGCGTCCATCCTTGCCTAGCGAGACCAATTCCGGCGACGCGCGTACCGCTGCCATCACGCGGTCGAACAGCTCCTTTCCCTCGCTATGCCCGTGCACGAACATCGCCAGATCACGCGTGGTGAATGTTGCCTGGGTACGGGTGATCGCGTCCAGCGCCAGCGCCGGGTTCGCCAGCAGCTTCTCGCCATTGGCGCGCGCGATGGCCTGGTGCTCTTCGAGTCGCTCGGAAGCGAGTCCCTGTTCTGCCATCCGGGCGGCCGCCGGACCGATCTTATGCTGCGGCTCCAGCTCGATACCCTGCGCTTCAAGGGAGCGATGATCGACACGCGCATCGATATCCAGCTCGGCTAGCCGCTTGTTGACGTGCTCGGCCCAGCGTTCGCGCCATTTCTCCAGAAGATCGGTGCGGTTCCAGTCGCGGTCCTTCTTGCCGAACCCCCTTTCATCGACATTGCGCAAGGTGAGCATCACATGCGCGTGCGGCTTGGGCTCGCCATCGGCGCCGACATCCCAATGC
>JASBTC010000227.1 GCA_030148625.1 Sphingobium sp.
ACATTGGCGCTGGCGAACCGGCATGTGGTGACGGAAACGGCGCCGAGATCGGCGACGGGGGCGCTGGCCTCACCCTCGCAGGTTACGGGGGTGTCGCGCGACGCGGCCAGCCGCGCCAGCGCATCGTCGCCCTCGCGCAGCGCATAGATCTGCCCGATCGGGCGCGCGGCATCGCGGCAGACGATCGTCCAGGCGCGATCGAAGATGCCGCGCGCGGCGGGATCGTTGTTCTGGCTCTGCATCTGGCACAGCGAACCGCCGGCGCTGCCGAGGCGGAAACTGTCCTGAAGGCTGGGGCGCAGGCTTTGCGCGGGCGCCGCCATCGGCATCGCGGCGAGCACGAGCGTGGCGGCGGGCAGCATGTACTTATCGACGCGCAACACGTTTCTCCCCGTCGGTCTTCCGGAGGGGCCTTATGACCATGCCTTCCGCGTAACCGATTGAATTGCGACCGTCCGAGCGAATTCGAATCGTGCGCAGGATACATCACGCGACAGTAAAGGCGAAGCGCGACCTGTGCTGTGCGGACCATCACTCGGCGTTAATGTTTCGCGGCTAGAGCCGGAGGATTGTCGATGGCAGGGGATACCGATGCGCACGACCGGAGCGCGGCCCGCAACGCAGGGCAAGACGGAGACATGCTACCCGATCGCGGTCGAGACATCGATCCGTGGCATCGGTGGCGCCGCTGTCGATTTCAGCCTGACCGTGCTGTCGGCCAGCGGCTTTTCCGGATCGACGCAAAGCGCGTTCGATGTCGCGGACCAGGTGATCGTGCATATCCCGATCGCCGGCGACATGGCGGCGCGGCTGATCAGCGTGGCGCCGGGCGAGATCGGCGGCGAATTCGTCCGCCCGATCGACGCGGCCGGCATCGTCGCGGACCTGATCGCCGCCTGAATCCGCGAATTGCGCCGCCATGTTGCCAAAGGCACAGCATAGCGGTTGACATCCCGGGCACGTCCGCGCAGAGGGAGCGCCCTTCGGCCCGATGGCGGAGTGGTTACGCAGAGGACTGCAAATCCTTGCACGCCGGTTCGATTCCGGCTCGGGCCTCCACTTCCTGAAATTGCTATATTCGTGCCTTGGGCGCGCGTGGCGCTGCCGCAGCGTTTCACATCCTGCGCCGCGTGCGATAGCGTCGGGACGCCGCCAACCGCCCGAAGACGCCCATGACCGAAATCACGCCGTCCGAAACCAGCTTCTCCGAAGAGATCGCCCCGGGCTGGGATGCCATCTCGGCTGCCCTTGATCGCCTCTATCCGGGGCAGGAGCCGAAACATTGGGGCACGCTGGTTCCCTGGAAGTTCAGCGGGCCCGATCCGTTGGACGGGATCAGCGCTTGGAAACGTTCGCTCCCGGCGCCGCACTGGCATTTCGTGACCTATGGGCTTTCCGAACTCTACGAGAAGGAGTCGGACAATGCGGAGGAAAGCGGATACGGATTCGAACTGACCTTTCGTCTTGCCGCGGACGATGGTGAGGTGGAGCCGCCCAACTGGGTGTTCAGTTTCTTCCAGAATCTCGCGCGCTACGTCTTCCAGACCGGCAATGTGTTCGAGGATGGCCACTGGATGAACGCTAACGGGCCGATCGCGCTTGAAACCGGCACGCAACTCCGCTCGATCGCGATCACCGCCGATCCCGAGCTGCCGCCGATCGAAACGCCCAACGGACGCGTCGCCTTCCTTCAACTCGTCGGACTGACGCTCGATGAAGAGGGTGTGGTCAAGCAATGGAATACGCGCAAATTGCTCGACACGCTGGTGCGGCACATGCCGCTCTGGATCACCGACCTGTCGCGGACGTCGTTGCTCGGCGAACCGGACGTGGCGGCCGCGGTGAGCGAGGGTGTGCGGCGCGACGGCTCTTCGACGGGGATGCTGTTCATCTCGACCTTGGACTGGGAAGTTCGAAAGCGGTTCCTGAAGCCCGCCGCCACGACGGTCGTGCTGGGGGCCGGGCCCGTGACGGATCTTGTGGCGATGCTGCCGTTGCGTCTGCCCCATGGGGCCGAGTTCCACATGATGTGCCAACCCAGCGGCAAGAGCCTGACCTTCGCGACGGCCGAGGCCGATGCGGTGAGCGGAAGCGGGACCGAATTGCGGATCGAACTGACATCCGCCACGCTCGACGCGATGCTGCAAACGCTGAAACCGCTCGTGGGGAACTATGTCACGCCCGGTTTCGGCGCGCTTGCCTGGCGGATCGAACAGACGTTGATCCGCGACGCGAAAGGCGATGTCGTCAAGACCATCGGGTAGGCCGTCTTCACGAGCAGCGGCGGAACTGCCGCCGTGAAACTGAGGGGACCGCTCAAGCCGGTCGTCCGCAGCGATCAGCCGATGTGATTGTCGTTGCCGCATTTGCGGCAATGGCGGTGAGGCCAGGGCGTGAATGGGCCAAGCACGCTGGCGCGCGCGGCGAAGACCGATGTGCCGCAACGCGGGCATTTGAACAGGACAGTCGTCAGGCCGACATGCAGCACGAACAGCAGGATAACGAACGGCAGCGCCTCTGCGGGCACGGCACCGTCGTTCCACAGATGGCCGCCAAGCAGCATGGACGCGACGACCGCTACATAGATCCACGCTCTCGAATAAACCGACATTCGCGCCGTCTAGAGCATCGTGCGGAAAACGGGAGCCGGTTTTCCCCGCGAAGGTTATTCCGAAGCTCGATCCATCCCCCGGTCGGGATTGCGGGATTTTGCGCGCATCATCGGAATCCCCGTACGTGCGGGCTTGTCCATTTTGACGCACTGCCTTGATGCTGGTCCCGGAGCACCGAGTTGCGTTTCAGCGATGAAAAAAGCCGTGTCGATTTCCGGGATGCTCATTCGTCGTAACGATGAGACGCCACAATCGTTGGCGCAAGCAAGGAGACGAACGTCATGACGATCACCATCACCGCCTTTGAACGGTCACCCGATGGCGGCAAGGGGCTGGCGCGCGATACGCGCGTTCGCTGGGCGCTTGAGGAAGCGGGCCAGCCTTACGAAGTCCGCCTCGTCTCGTTCGCGGGGATGAAGCAGCCCGCGCATCTGGCGCTGCACCCCTTCGGCCAGATCCCGACCTATGAAGAGGGTGATCTCACCCTGTTCGAGACGGGATCGATCATCCTCCACATCGCGCAGCTTCATGCCGGCCTGCTGCCGGAGGATGAAGATGCCCGGGCGCGGGCGATCACATGGATGTTCGCCGCGCTCAGCACGATTGAGCCGGTGATCCACGATCTCACGACCGCGAAGATCCTGGAGGGCGACAAGCCCTGGGCGCAGGAACGCCTGCCGCTGGTGATGGACCGGATCCGCGCCCGGCTGGAGCAATTGTCCGCGCGTCTGGGCGATGCCGAGTGGCTCGACGGCGCATTCAGCGCGGGTGACCTGATGATGGTCTCGGTGCTGCTCCGCCTTCGGATGTCGGGCCTATTGGACGAATATCCGAAGCTGGCCGCCTATGTTGCCCGCGGCGAGGCACTGCCGGCTTATCGGCGGGCTTTTGCTGCGCAATTGGCGATCAACGCTCCGGCCGGTTAAATTACGGCGCACTCCACCGCCCTCAATGTAGATTGCTGCTCAGCTGACTTATGCGCTGTGAACGCAGATTTAATGATCTGTCATGGTAAACGTTGGCGATTTGACTGCAAGCTGAGAAGCTGCTTCTGTTGAAAGATGGACCAATACGCAACACTCTTTCTCTTGGCCTCTTTAGTTGTCACGTCACCCGTGATGGCCCAAGGGCCAGGATTCGATCCAAATGGGGTGACGAGAAGTTGGATCACCCAGGAGGACTATCCTCTCGCGGCGATCAAGGCGAAGGCGGAGGGTAGCGTTCGCATTACTTGGAAGATCACTGTCCTCGGCTTTGCCACCGATTGTAAGGTTATCGAGTCAAGCGGCAATGCGGATCTCGATTTCACAAGTTGCGATCTGATCATGCGGCGCGCCCGCTATAAGCCTGCTCAAGACCAGTACGGCATGTCGATGGAGTCGCAGGCTACTCGCACCATCAAATGGGTGCTGCCGAAGTAGCGGCAGTACGGGATCCATCTTCAGCGCGCCGGAACCAACGCGAACATCTCGTCGCGCAGGCAAGCGGATACGATCATGGCGATCGTCCGGGCGGTCGCCCCTTATTTATCCCCGCGCTTGACGCCGACGCCGGGGAACAGATTGGGCGTGATCTTGCCGTTCTCGGCCATCACCTTGCCGCCGACCAGCACATAGCGATAGCCGCTCGATGCCTGATGCGGCTTTTCATAGGTGGCGTTGTCCTTGACGGTATTGGGGTCGAATATGCTGATATCGGCATCGGCGCCCACCTGGATGCGGCCCTTGCGTGCCATTGCGGGGGCGACCTTTTCGAGGCGCTTCGCCGGCATGATCGTCATCTTGGCGAGTGCGGTCCTGAGGTCGAGCAATTTGCGATCGCGCACATAATGGCCGAGCACCCGGCTGAAGCTGCCGGCGCCGCGCGGGTGGACCTTGGATTCGACCATCGGCATTCCGTCGGATGCGATGGTGACGAACGGATCGGCCATCGCCGCATCGATCGCGGTCTGCGGGATCATGAAGATCACCACTTCGCCGCCGGGCTGTTCCTTGCGGTATTTGTTGAACGTCTCCTCGGTCAGCCGCTCGCCGGTCGCCGACCATTGGACATCCTTGTAGGTGATGCCCGAACGCTGCTGCCAGCCTTCGGAGAAGAATTCGGATCCGAGCGCGGTCGATCCGGCTTCGTACGGATAGGCTTCGGTGGTGACGTCGACGCCGTGTCTGGCGGCGCCCTTCAATATCTCGATCACGGTCGGCGCATCGCCGAGCGAAGTCGAGGTGACGTGGACGAGCTGCAACGCGGCGCCGGTCGAGGCGGCGTCGGCGATCAGTTCGTTGGCGACCGCGATCGGCATCCCCGGCGCGCGGCTCAGTTCGCGCATGCGCGCATGGACGAACACCGGCACGCCATATTTCGCGCCGGCCTTGAACGCCTTGTAGATCTCACGCCGGCCGGTGGCGGGCGTGTATTCGAGGCCGATCCCGATGCCGAGCGCGCCGGCCTCGATCTCCCGCTCGACCGCCGCGACGATCCGGTCTTCCTGCTCCGCATTCGCGGAGGTCGTCAGCGCCTGGGGCGAGATGACGAGCGCGGCGGTCGGGGGCGCACCCGGCGCGCCGCACCTCTTGTCGCTCAACACCTCGATGCGCGCGCACAGGAAGCTGGCGGTCGCGCCGTAGTTGATCAGCGCCTTGCCCTGCTTCTCCGCATAGAAATTGGCGACCGGCATCGTGCCGATCTCCATCTCGAACGCCGAGGTCACGCCGTCGAGCAACTGGAAGCCCTGGCTTTTCACATCCTGGCCATGGGCGTGATAATCGATGAAGCCGGGCGCCACGACCTGCCCCCTGGCATCGAGCACGCGCTTGCCCTTGAGCGGGCCGGCCGAGATCGCGGCGATGGTGCCGCCGTTGATGCCGACATCGGCCACTTCGTCGCGGCCGCTCTCCGGATCGATCACGCGGCCGCCCTTGATGACGATGTCATAGCTCGCTTCCTGCGCTGCGGCGGGCGCGAGGGTCATCAGGGGAAGCAGGCAGCTCGCGGCGAGAAATTGTCCAAAACGCACTGTCATCTTCTCCCTGGATGCATTCAATATTCGGTCAACGGACGGCACTCACGCGCGACCGCTGCCCCATCGGCCCGATCATCGAAAAAATTTCCGATTCGGTCAATTTTTCTCTGAGTGAGATGCGGTTCCGAATTTCCCATGGGCGTCGGCATGCGCCTGAATTCCGGTGATGCCGGAGGCGGAGGCGCCTTCGTCGCTTTGGGCGATGATCCTGTGTGCGGTCGTCGTGGCGGCGATGGCCATTCGAGCGATCAGCGATCAACGAGCCCGATCGCCTCGGGCAACGAAAACCGCGCCTGTCCGGTTGGACAAATCGATTTTCATGATATGAAATCGGATTTCTGATTCCCCAACTCCATCGCGAGATCGTCCATGCGCATCAGCAAGACCCTGCAATGCCCGCTTCTTTTCGTCGCGCTTGCCGCATCCGCGGCGGCACCGGCCCTGGCGCAGTCCGCCAGGCCGGTCGCCGCGCCGGCGCAGGATGCGGGTCGCGCGGCTGCGGTCGATGCGCTGTTCGCGAGCGTCGGGCCCGCCGATCCCGGCGCGGCACTGGGCGTCTACAGCCAGGGCAAGCTCGTTTATGCCAAGGGCTATGGCATCGCCGACATGGAGGATGGCCGCGCGATCACGCCGCAGACGCAATTCCATGTGGCGAGCGTGTCGAAGGAATTCGCGGCGTTCTCGATCGCGCTGCTGGCGCGCGAGGGCAAGGTGGATCTCAACGCCGATATCCGGCGCTATCTGCCCTATGTCCCCGATTTCGGCGAGGTCATCACCGTCAACCACCTGATCCATCACACCAGCGGCCTGCGCGATCAATGGTCGCTGTTCACGCTGGGCGGGCAGGATATGGACAATCGCCTGCGCCAGAAACAGGTCGTCAACATGGTGGCGCGCCAGCGCGGGCTGAATTTCAAGCCGGGCAGCGAATATAATTATTCCAACACCGGCTACACGCTGCTGGCGGAGATCGTGCATGCGGTGAGCGGCAAGACTTTGCGCCAGTTCACCGACGAGCGCATCTTCAAGCCGCTGGGCATGACCAGGACCTTCTTCTTCGACGATGTCGACGAGATCGTGCCGGGCCGCGCGCAATCCTATAATCGCGAGAGCCCGGACAAGCCGTGGAAGCGCGAGCTGCTCAACTACGACAATGCCGGCGCGACCAGCCTGTTCACCACCGTCGAAGACCTCACCAAATGGGCGGGCAATTTCACCAATCCGGTGGTCGGCGATCGTGCGCTGATCGATCAGGTGACGACCAACGGCACGCTCTCCAACGGCAAGCCGATCACGTACGGCTTCGCGTTGCAGCGTACCAAGATCGGCGGGCGCGAGGTGATCACCCATTCAGGCGCCGATGCCGGTTTCCGCGCGATCTTCGTCTATTATCCGGGACAGGATTTCGCGGTGGCGATCACCGCGAACACGCCGTTCGACGCGGCCGGCAAGAATTTCGGTTTCGACCTGGCGGCGCGGGTCGCGGCGATCGCGGATCTCTACCTGCCCAAGGTTCCGGCGCCCGCCGTTCCCGCTGCCGATGCGAAGCCGAATCCCGCGCCGCTGGCCGGCACCTATTTCAACCCCTATGCCCACAGCCTGAAGCTGGAGGCACGCACCGACGGGCTCTACGCCGATTTCGGTTATGGCAAGCCGAGCAAGCTGACCCAGCGCGCCAACGGCACCTTCGATTCCGGTCCGCCGGTGCGCAGCTATTTCAATCCGATCAAGGCCGCTGACGGCACCATCACTGCGCTGGAACAGGTGACGCCCGAGGAATCGCGCACCACCCGCTACGACCGCATCACGCCGGCCACGCCGACGGCGGCCGCGCTCGCCGACTTTGCCGGCAATTATTACAGCGACGAACTCGACGTGACCTATACGATCGCGGTGGAGGGCGACCATCTGGCCGTCCGCTCGATCTGGATGCCCGATCCGGTCTCGCTGACCGGCGTGGTCGCGGATCGTTTCGAATCCGGATCCGGGATGCTGGGTGTCGTCGCCTTCGATCGCGATGCGCAGGGCAAGGTCACCGGCCTGAAGATCCATGGCGGCCGCGTCCGCAACGTCGCGCTGCGCCGTCTGAACGGCCCGCTTTCCTGAAGGTCGCGCGGAGGCGGATCGTTTTTCCGGCCACTAGGCCGGAAACCCGCTTTTCGGCATGATACCGGATCTTGATGAGTCGAACGCATCGAGATCCGGTCTCAGGCCAGAATTTCACGCGCGAGCAGGTCGGCGAGCCAGTCCGCAAAGACCTGCAATCGCTGCGACAGATGCTGGCGATGCGGATAGAGCAAGGTCATCGGCAAGGGGGCCGCGCGGTGATCCGGCATCACTTCGACCAGCTCGCCGGCGGCGAGATGCGCTCTTACGTCATAGGCGGGTATCTGGATGAGGCCGAGCCCCGCCTGGCAACAGGCGATATAGGCTTCTGCACTGTTGACGGTGACGGACCCCGTCATGGCCATCGTCTTCACCGTGCCGTCCTCCGCCCATTCCCAGTCCTCGACCCGGCCGCTCGATGGCGAAGCATAGCGAACCGCCCGATGGCGATGGAGATCGCCGGGTGCCGTAGGAATGCCGTAGCGCGCGATATAGTCCGGGCTGGCGACGTTGATCAGCGACAGTTCGCCGATCGAACGGGCGATCATACCGGAATCGGCGAGCGGCCCGACCCTCAGCACGCAGTCGATGCTTTCTTCGACCAGATTGACCGCGCGATCGGTGACGCCCAGGCGGATCTCGATATCGGGATAGCGGGCGAAGAAGCCGGGCAGTGCAGGGGCGATGACGATCCGCCCGATCCGGCCCGGCACGTCGATGCGCAGCATGCCGCTCGGTCCGGCCGCGGCCTGGCGGAACAGGCTCTCGGTCTCCTCGACATCGGCGATCACTCTCATGCAGCGATCGTAAAATGTGGCGCCGTCCTGCGTTGGCGTGACCCGGCGGGTCGTACGATGCAGCAAGCGCGTGCCCACGCGCGCTTCCAGGTCCTGGATCGCGGCCGAGACCGACGATCTCGGCATGCCGAACATGTCGGCCGCGCGGGTGAAGCTGGCGCATTCGACGACACGGACGAAGATCCTGAAAAGGTCGATACGATCCATTGGTGCCGCTCATTGTTCGCCTGTTCTGACATGTCATGTCAGAATGATCGGCTTTATGGCAACAATCGAGCGTGTAGATTCGCCTTCGACGGAGCGGTGGACGTCTCCGGCAACGAGCAGGAGGCGTGCGCATGGCCGATCATGGCATCAAGGGAAAGACCGTCCTCATCGCGGGCGGTGCGAAGAATCTCGGCGGGCTGCTGGCCCGCGACCTGGCCGGGCAGGGCGCGAAGGCGATCGCCATCCACTATAACAGCCCGGCGACGAAAGACGCCGCTCTCGAAACCGTCGCCGCGATCGAAGCTGCCGGCGCGCAAGCCGTCGCCTTTCAGGGCGACCTGACCACGGCAGGCGCGATCGAAAGGCTGTTCGCAGATGTGATCGCCGTCATCGGCAATCCCGACATCGCGATAAATACGGTCGGCAAGGTGTTGAAGAAGCCCCTCATCGAAATCAGCGAAGCCGAATATGACGAGATGACCGCCATCAATTCCAAGTCGGCATTCTTCTTCCTGAAGGAGGCGGGGCGTCATCTGAACGACAATGGCAAGATCGTCACCCTGGTCACTTCGTTGCTCGGTGCGTTCACGCCCTTTTATGCGGCTTATGCCGGCACCAAGGCACCGGTCGAACATTATACCCGCGCGGCGGCGAAGGAATTTGGCGAACGGGGCATTTCGGTGACGGCGATCGGGCCGGGGCCGATGGATACGCCATTCTTCTATCCGGCCGAAAGCGCGGATGCCCAAGCCTATCACAAGACGGCAGCCGCGCTCTCCGCATTCACGAAGACCGGGCTCACCAATATCGAGGACATCGTTCCCTTCATCCGCTTCCTGGTGTCGGACGGCTGGTGGATGACTGGCCAGACGATCCTCGTGAACGGCGGCTATACGACCAAATAGGCTGGCCGGCGTTACGGCGCCGACGCGGCAGCCGCTGGCCGCTTTAATCCGCGCAGATGCCGGGCCGGATATTCCAGCTGCATGGCGACCATTTTTGCCGTGGAAGCGCCATAGCGGGCCTCGATGTTCCGGAGTGCGTCGTATAATTCGGCTGTCGCCGGTTTCCCGGCGAGCGACATGGTCCGCTGCCGGAGAGGCGCGTCGCGGGCGATCTCGTCGGGAACCACGCGCGTGCCGTTCGCTGTCCGGATCGGCGCACCGGATGCGGACCATGTCACGGCTTTCGACCGGTAAGTGCGCGACCAGGCGTCGGCGGTCAGCGCAAGCGAGACTTCGTCGATCCCGGGATGCAGGGGGATGATCCGCTTTTCGGTCCTCCAGAAGAAGAGCCGGTTGCGCAGCGCGGTGGTGGCGAAGCGCCGGGTCAGCAGAAACTCCGAACCGTCGTGCCGCGCATCCCAGTCGTCCACCCCCAGATTGCGGGCCACGGCCATCGCCTTTTCACGCCCGGCGATCGCTTCGATCAGCGACAGCGTCGCCGGTATCGACGCCGTGATTCCCGTCGTCGTCATCACGCCGCGATCGATCACGAAACGGCGGTTCGGCACATAATGGATCGTCGGATTCTCCCGGAGCAGCGCATTCCGGGAATACCAGTGCGTCGTCGCCCGCCGTCCGTCGAGCAAGCCCGCCGCGGCGACGATCTTCGCGCCGACGCAGACGCCGATCACCACGGCGCCTTTGGACGATTGCCGGGCCAGCCATGTCAGCACGGCCGGATCATCCTCGCGCGACATTGCGGGAACGATGACATAGTCGGCGCCTTCGGGATGGTTTTCGTCGAACTCGGCGACGGTGGCGTCGGGCATCACCGACAGCGCCGGATACAGCGTCACGTTCCCGGGCCGGGTGGCCAGCGCCACGACATCCGCGACATCCGCCCGGCGAAGAATGCCATAGGGCATGATATAGTCGGTCGTCTCGGTCGCGTCGTTTATGCCGATGATCGCGATCAGGGGGCGCCTTCGCCGGTTGGGGGCTAGCGCCGCCAGAGTCGCCCGTATTTCGTCCGCTGCGATGGGGCGGGGCGTCGTCGATTCCGGCTGCGCGGGCAGCAAGGCGATCCAGGTCGCGAAACCCGCGATCGCGAGCATCACCGTCCCCAGCAGAGCCAGCCAGATCGTCCGTGTCCTCATTCTGGCCAATTCGGGACGCTCCTCCCCAGAGTTGCCGCAAGGCTATCGGACTCGGCCCATGCGGGAGATGACATATTTCGGGCGGAAACTGCCATGTGCCGGCCCGCGAAGCGCACGAAACGGCGCTGCGCCGATGAAACGGAGCCGTTCCTTCCGATTGGGTGCGGATGGCGAAACGACTTCGGGTCGGCTATTTCCCCGCGCGGAACAGCGTCGGGGACCATGTTCATGGCGGAACCATCGATCGACCAGCTTGATCCGGCTCATGAGCGGCTGACCTTCTTCTCCGACGCCGTGTTCGCCATCGCGATCACGCTCCTCGTCATCGAAATCGAGGTGCCCCATCTCGAAACCGCCGACTGGCGACAGGTTCCCGGGGCGCTGGCGGGCCTGTCCCACAGCTTCTTCGGTTATGTGCTGAGCTTTCTCGTCATCGGCCGTTTCTGGGTCGGCCATCACACCACGATGCAGTTCCTGGACCGGCACATAGGCAGCATCACCTGGCCCAACCTCCTCATGCTGCTGTTCATCGCGTTCATGCCCTTTGCGACGGCCTTTATGAGCGAGAATCTGCACAATCCGGGCGCGGTTCAATTCTACAATGCAGTGCTGCTCGCCGTGGCGCTCTGCTACAGCTGGATCGTGCATATCGCGACCGACGCCCGCCACGTCCGGCCGGGCATCTCCGCCGAACGACGCACGATGTGGCGGGGGCGCAGCATCGGGGTCATCCTCACGGTCGTCCTGACTCTGGCGGTCACGCCCTTCAGCGTGCGATGGCCCGGCATCGGGCAACTCATGCTCGTGGCCATGCCGGTCGTGCAGCGGCTGACCGTCCATATCCTGGCGCGCAATGCGAAGCTTGCGCGGCAGCCGGAAGAAGCGGCCTGACCGGCCGGACGCATTGCGGTTACGGATTGTCCGAAATCGTATATTTCGAGCACAGGCAGCCATGAAACGAACGATCGCCTTTGTGATTTTTCCGGGCTTTCAACTGCTCGACGTCGCCGGCCCGATCGCGGCCTTCGAAATTGCCGAGCGTTACTGTCCGGACAGCTACGGTCTTCGGGTCGTGTCGCCCGGCGGTGGTTCGATCACATCCTCTTCTGGCATGGCGCTGGCATCGGCCCCGCTGCCGCCGGGCCGTGTCGATACCGCGCTGATTTCGGGCGGCGACATCGCCAAAAGCCTTGCCGTCGCCAGGGACATCGTCGCCTGGCTTACCCATGTTCGCGCGCGCCGTTTCGCCAGCGTCTGTTCCGGCGCCTATCTGCTTGCCGAGGCGGGGCTGCTGCGTGGCCGAAAGGCGACGACGCATTGGGCGAATTGCGACGACTTCGCCAGGCGCTATCCGGACGTCCGGCTCAATCGGGAACGCATCTTCGTTCGGGACGAGCATGTGTGGACCTCCGCCGGGATCACGGCCGGCATCGATCTGGCGCTGGCCCTGATCGAGGCCGATCTGGGCGAACATGTCGCGCGGCGCACCGCGCAGCAGCTCGTGGCGTATCACCCCCGGCCGGGCGGCCAGTCGCAATTCGCCGCCTTTGTCGAACTGGGCGGGCACAGCGGTCGTTTCGGTGACCTGATCGGCTGGATGCGGGAACGGATCGCGGATCCGCTGCCCGTCGAAAGCCTTGCCGATCGCGCCGGGATGAGCCCGCGCCATTTCGCGCGCGTCTTCGCCGCCGAAACGGGGCTGACCCCGGCAAAGGCGGTCGAGCGGCTGCGGCTGGAGATCGCCCGGGCGGCGGTCGAGACCGGGCACGACACCCTGGATCGCATTGCCCTGAAGACGGGGTTCGACGGACCGGGGCGCATGCGCCGGGCCTTTCTGCGCGCCTTCGGCCAGCCGCCGCAGGCGCTGAGACGCGCCGCCATGGGGCGCATCCCGCGGCCGCCCGGCGATCGCTGACCGGCACGGGCCACGCCGCGGCCTTCGCATCATTTGGCATGAAATGCGCGAAGGACGACATTTCTGCTAGTTGCCGTTCATTCTAGATTTGCCGGCATGCCCTTCCTCGGCAAGGAGAACAGACGGTGACGAAGATGATCTTTGTGAACCTCCCGGTGGCGGACATCCCGGCCGCCACTTCATTCTATCAGTCGATAGGATGCGGGAAGAATGAAGCGTATAGCGATGAAAAGGCGTCGAGCATGATGTGGTCGGACCAGATCACCTTTCAGCTGCTCGCCCGCGACTATTTCGCGACCTTCACGCCCAGGGCGGTGTCGGATGCACGGACGGCGACCGAAGTGTTGATCGCGCTGACATGCGAAACGCGCGATCAGGTGGATGAAACGATCGCCGTGGCGGCGGCGGCGGGCGGGAGCGCCGACCCGCGCAGCGCGATGGATCTCGGCTTCATGTACAATCGCAGCTTCGAAGATCCCGATGGACATATTTTCGAGCTGGTGTGGATGAATCCCGAGGGAATGCCGCAGCAATGAAGTGATTTCGAGGCGGTCTTTTCCGGGAAGCGCTCCAGGCGGATCATCGCTACTCGGTTGGCCGGCCTCTCATTGTCCCAGCAGGCGGGCGGCGGCGGGGCCGTAGAGCGCGGCGACGAAGATGCAGGCCATTGCGACGCCGACGAGGATGCTGCGCGTGTCCTTGATGGCGAAGGCCACCGGATCCCCCTCGACCTGGCCGCGCCGCGCCATCATCCAGATGCGGTTCAGCCAGTAGATCAGCGGCAGGCAGAGCAGCCACAGCATCTCGGGCAGCGCATAGTGCGCGGCCGTTGCGGGATCATGGGCGAAGAGGGCGAGGACGAGGATCGCGACCATCCCGGCGGAAACCCCCGACATCATCACCACATCGAGATCGCCGCCGACATAGCCGCGTCCGCTCAAAAGGCGATCCGGCTCGATCGCGTCGCGCATCTCGACATAGCGTTTGAGGTAAGCGAGGCTCAGGAACAGGAAGACGGAGAAGAGCAGCAGCCAGAAGCTCAGCGACACGCCGATCGCGATCGCGCCGATCCAGATCCGGATGGTGTAGAGCGAGGCGAGGACGATGGCGTCGCCGACCATGACGGACTTCAGCCGGAACGAATAGGCGGTCGTGATCGCCATATAGGCGAACAGCCAGAAGCTGAGTTGCGGGCCGCCCAGCAGCCACCCCCCGATCAGCCCTGCACCCGAAAGCAGCAGGGCGAGGCCCATTGCGGCGGGTATCGAGAGATCGCCGTGCGCGATCGGCCGCTTCCATTTGGTGCGGTGCGCGCGATCGGAATCGATGTCGAGCAGGTCGTTCAGAAGATAGATGGACGAGGCGATGAGCGACATGAGCAGCGCGGCGGCGAGCGCCGTCAGCAATATGGCGGGGTTCGTGAACTCGCCCGAGGTGAAAGCCGGCACGATCACCAGCGCGTTCTTGGCCCATTGATGGGGGCGCATGGCCTTTGCCAGCACATGGGCGAACCGGGCGCGGGGCGCACCCAGTCGTTCGACCGCGGATCCCGTCGGGACATGGCCGACCGACCAGCCCTGGCGCGCCTCTTGCCACAGGCATATGTCTGCCTTGCAATCGCCGACATAATCGAAGGGCGCGTCGGGGCCGATGCGCTCGCGGATCGCGGCGAGCTTGGCGCTGCCTTTCAGGTTGGCGCGGCCCCGCGTTGCGATGATCGGGTCCGACAGGTCCAGATGCTGCGCGATCCGCCGGATATGCCGCCAATGGCTGGCGCTTGCGAGGATGACCGGACGGCCCTCGCTCTTGGCTTGCGCGATGAGGTCGAGAACCTCCTGACGATAGGGAAGCCGCGCCGCGTCGATGGCGCCGCGCCGCGCGGCCATCGTCTTGGCGAGCGCACGTCCGCCGAGCAGCCACAGAAGCAGGGCGAAAAGCGCCGCGACGCTCGACCTTGCGACCCTGACGAAGCTTTCGAGCGAAATGTCTGCGCGCGTGAGCGTGCCGTCCACATCGACGAACAGGGGCACGACCTCGCCCGCCGCTATGGGCTGTTCATACAGCATGGCTCGGCCCCCTTCGCGCGATGAATTGGCGGAGCCAGGCGGCAGCCGGGATCGATGCCATGACGATGAGAAGCGGGATTGCCGGATCGCGATAGCGGACGATGATATAGGCGGCGGCGTGGATCAGCCAGAAACCCGCGATCATCGCTGCGAGGATCCATTTGCCGTCGCGTGCGACCCGCCGCGAGCCGAAGGCCAGCAGGCCCAGCAGCAGGATCGCGCCATATTGCGCCACCTCGAACAGCCGGATCGATCCGATCGCCTTCGATGCCGAGAAATCCGCCGCGTCGGGGATATTGGGCTGCCAGAAATAGACCAGCTTGAGCGCGGCCAGCTCCGCCGCGCGGCCCGGATTGGCGGCGATCCAGTCAAGAGCTTCGGCCTGCAGACGATCGGCGTTGCCGACTTCGCCCAGGCGCAGGCGGGTTGTTTCCCAATCCTTGCCCAGCGGCGTGTCGGCAATGCTCACGAACCTGCCCGTCGCGGCGGGATTGTTGCCGAGATAGAGGTTGAAGGCCGCGTTGGTGGTGAGCGCCGGGCGGCCGACCATCTGGTCGGTCGCGTAGAGCCAGGGTGTCAGGACCAGGCCGGCGCCGGCGACGAAGCAAAGGCCGCCGGAGAGGGCAGGGGTGAAGCGGCCCCTTGCCCGCCACAGCAGGAGCAGCGCGACGGCGACGCCGGCGCAGAGCAGCAGCGCCGAGCCGCCCGTGACCAGCGACGCGCCCCATAACAGACCCGCCCCCAGTGCCCAGGCGATCGGGCGGTCGTCGCGCGCGATCCCGATCGCGCACAGGGCGATGCCGAGCAGCAGCGGGGTCGAGAGATTTTCCTTGGTCAGCATCGTCGCGTTCCAGATGCCGGGGAGCCACATTGCATAAACGACGGCGGCGAGCAGACCTGCGCCGCGATCGCCCGACAGCGCGAGGCTGAGCTTGTAGACCAGCCAAAGGCTGACCGCGCACAGCAGCATGTTGACGGCCAGCGCGACGGCGACCGTGCTGCCCAGCGTCAGGAAGAACGGGGTGAGCAGCAAGGGATAGCCGGCGCTGTAAAAGGCGTGCTGGCCATACATGTCCAGCAGCTCGCCGCGCTCCGCAAGGCCCTGTGCCATCGTGAAATAGGCAAGCGAGTCGCTCTCGATCGGGTGCATCAGGATCGATGCGCCCGCCGTCCTGAGCGCAATGGCGAGAATGACGGTGACGGCGAGCAGCGTGGCGCAGGTCCGGCCCGAAAGACCGAGTGCCGGGCGGCCATAAGCCGCGATCGTTCGATTCATGCGATCCTCCCGATACGCTACAGGCGCGTATTCACGCCGAGCGCGCGACCAGCACGCAGCCGGTTGCGATCAGCAGCGTGCCGCCGATACGGGCCGCGCTCAGGCTTTCGCCCAGCCAGTGGGCGCCGGCGAGCATCGTCAGGATGAAGCCCATGCCGACAAAGGGATAAGCGAGCGACAGCGGCGCGCGGCCGAGGACGAACAGCCAGAGGAGCGCGCCGACGCCGTAGAGACCGAGGCCCACGATGATCATCGGGGATTGCGCAAGTCCGCCCACTTCACCGCCGATCCCCGCCGATCGGGCGCCGGCGGCGGCGGTGGTGCCCATTTTGAGCGCAAGCTGGGCAAGCGCGGACAGGCTCACGCTGGCGAGGATGAGAAGGAAAAGGCGCAGGGTCATCGACAAAATTCCGGTCTATCAGCAATTTGCCTCTAGCCGCGCCGGTTCAAGATAAGGTTAAGACATACATTACATGGCGCCGCCCGATTACGGGAACGATCCAAAAACCGTTCGATGGTGATCGTGGATGTGGGGCGATGCCGGGGATGCCATGCAGGCAAGCCTGATGCAATTTTTTCAACACCCTGCTAGACGAACGGCGAGGTCAGGATGTTGGGGCGGGCGCCGATCCGCGATTCCCGGACCATCCTTTTCACCTCCGCCAGCATCCCGGCATTGTCGATGACGATCCCGTCCTTGATCGTGTGGACGATGCCGCGGGTCCTGCGCATGTGGCGCGCCGCGCCGCCGTCCGCACTGCCGGCTTCGTCGAGCGTCGCGTCGCCGGCGATCGTGACCGCGCCGAACGCGTAGAGAGTGTGGAGATTGCGGACGGGATTGCCGTCGACGATCGCAAGGTCGGCGATATAGCCGGGGCGCACCAGGCCAAGGCGGTCCTCGCCCAGCGTGACGGCGCCGTTGAGTGTCGCGAACTTCAGCGCCTCAAGCGCATGCACGCCGGTCTCGCGGGAAAGCAGCAATTCGCGGACATTGGCGAAACCGGGCGTCTGCCACATCCAGGGATCGTCGGTGCCGTAGACGATATGGCCGCCGCGCTTGTTGAATTCGAAGATCATGTCGCCCCACAGCGCGAATGCGCGGGCCCATGTCGCCTCGTCGTCCGATGTCCAGTCCCAGTGGAACGCGGCATGGCTGGCACCGGGGACGGAATTGTCGATCAGATATTGATGGCTGAACTTGTCGTGCCAGGGCTGGCTCTGCGCGCGCAACACGTCCCGGCTCGCTTCGTAGACGACACGGGTGGGCAGCATGGTGACGCCGCGATCGGCGAGCTCGCCGACGACATCGGTCAGCAATCGCTGGCGGTTGGTGTCGCTCCACACCTGTCCCGCGGCGCGGAAACGCATGCTTTCGTTGCTGTAATTATAGTCGCGCGCGAAATCCTGTACGCGTCGGTCCAGCGCCGCTTCGGCATAGCCATAATGATGTTCGATCATGGTGGCGCCCAGGCGTGCGGCATCGATGGCAGTGATGACCGCATTGTTCTGCGGCTGAAGATGCACGGTGGTGATGCCGCCGACCTGCTTGACGGCGCGGCAGATCGCCCCGAACAATTCCTGGTTCCAGCTCCATTTGTCGAGCGAGACGATGCGCATCCCCTTGGCGGCGATATCGGCCGCGATGCGCGCGGCCTGATCCGGCGCCTCCAGCTGTTCGCGCGTATAGCCCTCGATCTGCTCCCATGGCCAAAGCGGGACGATGCGCGGT
>JASBTC010000248.1 GCA_030148625.1 Sphingobium sp.
TCCGTTCGCGCGGCTCCGGTCCAATTCCATGACGCGGCCCAGCCGTCGGCCGAAACGGAAGCGCCGGGCCTCGGAAGAGGCCCGGCGCCTGCGGCCGGGAGTGATGGTGTTATTCGCCGGTCTTGCGCGCCGCAGCTTCGATGATCGCGGCGACGGCCGCGGGCTTCGAGACATAGATGGCATGGCTGCCGGCCACTTCGGTGACATGCGCGCCGGCGCGTGCCGCCATCTGGCGCTGCGCCGCGGGCGGGATCATCCGGTCTTCGCCGGCGACGAGATACCAGCTCGGCTTCACGCGCCAGGCCGGGCTGGTCACTGCGCCCGACAATGCCTCGACGCCCCATGGCACCTGCGAGTCCGCCATGAACTGGGCGACATCGGGGCGGACATCGGCCGCGAACGAAGCGGCGAACTTGGTGCTGTCGAGGAAGAGATAGCCGTCCCTGGGCGGCAGGATCGGCGGCACTGGCGCGCCCGGCGCGGGATTGGCGATCAGCGACGCGACGGATTCGCCTTTGTCGGGCGTGAAAGCCGCGATGTAGACGATGCCGGCGACTTTCTCGTCTGTCCCTGCTTCGGAGACGACCACGCCGCCATAGCTGTGGCCGACCAGGATCACCTTGCCCTTGGCGGCGGCGATCGCGCGCTTCGTCACCGCGACATCGTCGGCAAGCGAGTTGGTCGGGTTCTGGACGATGGTGACGTCATAGCCGTCGGTCTTGAGGATCTTGTAGACATCCTGCCAGCCCGAGCCATCGACGAAGCCGCCATGCACGAGCACGATCGATTTGACCGGGGCGTCGGCTTTGGCGGACGCGATGGCAGGAGCCGTGCCCAGAGCGAGCGAGGCAGCGGCGGCGAGGAGCAGTCTGGACTTGGTCATGGTGATATTCCTTCTTGCTTACTGCGATAATCATTATCGCGATATGCATTAGATAGATCCGCATATTCCCTCTTGTCCAGAAGAAAATTATCGCGATATATATTGGCGCAATAAGAGATTGATTTGAAAGCGAGGTTTTTTTGTGTCCGGACCCACCAGCGAGCCCCTGCCGCTCGACGCGCAGCTCTGCTTTTCGCTCTATTCGACGACGATCGCGATCAACCGGCTCTACAAGCCGATGCTCGATTCGCTGGGCGTGACCTATCCGCAATATCTGGTGCTGAGCACTTTGTGGGAGGGAGACGGCCAGACGATCACCGCCATTGCCGACCGGCTCGCGCTCGAACCGAGCACGATCACGCCGTTGATGAAACGGCTGGAGGCAGCCGGCTTCGTTTCGCGCCAGCGCAATCCGCACGACGAACGCCAGGTTCAGGTGTTCCTGACCGCCAGGGGCAAGGCGCTGCGCCAGGAGACGTCGTGCCTCACCGGCACATTGCTCGAAAGCTCGAAGCTCAGCGTCCCTGAAATGATCGCACTGAACGATCAGGTGCGCGCACTTCGCGACGCCTTGACCGATCGATAGGGGCGAGCCGGCCTATCGCGCATATGCGTCGGCGACGGGCCGCTGGCTGTAGGGCACAGATGCTGTCGGGGCTCGTGCCCTTCTGCTAATCACGACCGGCATGGAGGGAGAGCGCTGGATGCGGCTGCCGATGATCATTGCGTTGATGATAGCCGGGCCGGCCGTCGCCGCACCGCCGACGGCGCGCGGCGCGCGGATCAGCGATGCGATCCTCAACGAGACGATCGAACTGGGCGAGGAGATCGAAAGCCGGGGCGATGGCGACCTGAATGGTGATGGTCGCATCGATACCGCCTACGCCGTTGGCAGCGTGGATGCGCGCGCCGTGCATGTGCTGCTGAGCGCGCATGGCGGGCCGACGCCCTATCGGCCAGCGGGTGTGCTCAGGCTCGACACCGCCGCGCTGGGGGCCGCGAAACTCTCGATCGCGAAAGGCGTGCTCAAGGTGGAGGATCTGTCGGGCGGCACCACTGCGATCGCTGCGACCTATCGTTTCCGCGCCGAACCCGGCGGCGCGAAAATGCGGCTGATCGGGCTCGATGCGACGCTCTACAGCCGGACCTTCGCGCATGACGGGTTCGAGATGAGCTGGAACCTGCTCACCGGCGATATCGTCACGCGCGAATTGCGGCTGAGCGCGGGTGGAGGCGATCCGCGCTATGATCGGCTGTTCGAGCAGCGTTTCAAGCGGCCGAGCAAGCCGGTCCATATGGAGGACACGCCCGACCCCGAGATGGTCATGGTCGATATCCGGAAGAAATAGAGCATCGTGCGGAAAAGTGGGAACCGGTTTTCCGCGTAAAACGATGCGATCACAAATAGCTAGCGCAGGCTGCGCGGTTTAGGTTCCGCGCAGCCTGCGCTAGCGACGATCAGAAGCTGGCCTTGACCTTGGCGCCGATCACGCGCGGCCTGGGCCGGGTTCCGAAACCCAGCGCCTCCAGCGGATCCTGTCGGCCATTTTCGCCCAGCAGGTTCTCGCCGAACAACTCGACGCCCCAGCGGCCATGTTCCAGCCCGATCCGCGCGTTCAGCATGTTGAGCGTGTTGGTGCGGAAGGCGACGATGTCGAGGCTGCGATCGGTGACGGTGCCGGGGCCGATCTGATTGTAATCGACCCTGGCGAAGCCCGGTGTTTCGGCGGTCCAGCGGAATCGGTATTCGGCCGAGGCGGACAGCGAATAATCGGGGATATAGTCGAGCCGGTCGCCGGTGATGTTCGATGTCGATGCGGGCAGCACCGAGACCAGTTCGGTGTCGGTGACGTTGCCGCTGAATTGCAGCGTCAGATTCTTCACCGGATCGACCGAGAACAGCCAGTCGACGCCGTAGATCTCCGCGTTGCCCGCATTCATCAGCCCGCCGAACACGCCATCGCCCAGCACGAACGCCTGATAGCCCTTATATCTGCTGTAGAAGCCGGTGACTTCCCAGCGAAAGCCGTCGAGCGCGCCCTTGGTGCCGGCCTCGTACGACCAGACATTCTCGGGATCGAAGGTCCGGTTCGCACCATTGCCCTGAAAGCCGCCGCTGCGGAAACCCTTGGCGACATTGGCATAGAGGGTGACGTTGTCGGCCAGATCGTAGGAGGCGTAGAAGCGCGGATTGACCGACTCGAAGGTGCCGGCCTGATCGGGCGCCGCCGTCCGGGAGCGCTTCCGGCTGTCGTGGAAATAGCGCAGCCCGGTGCCGAGATGGAAACGATCGGTGACCGAAAAGGATATGTCGCCGAACACCGAGACGGTTTCGGACTTGTCGCTCGACGCGAGCGAATCCACGCCCAGAAACTCGCCTTCGGAATAGAGATCGAGCACTTGCAGCCGGTCGATCGTCTCGTCGGTGTAGAAGGCGCCGACAACCCAGTTCAACCGGCGCTTGCCCGACGAGCTGAGCCGCACTTCCTGCGCGAAGGACTTGCTGTCGAGCGTATCGCGATTGAAGGTTTCGAGGCCGGGCAGCTTCAACGCCACGCCGGCGCTGTATTTGTGCGCGTCGACATGGCTGGTCGAGCTCATCAGCTCCACCCCGCCGAAATCATAGGTCGCGGTGAGATTGTAGATCTCGTAATTGTCGACGAAATCTTCCCTGGCCAGCGGATCGCCATTGGGGAAATCGACGTCATAATGCTTGTCCGCACCCACCGTCAGGCCGTCGCCCTTGTTGCGATGGAGAACGACGGTGCCGACGATGTCGAGCCCGTCGGCGGGTTTCCACAGACCCTTGATCCGGACGTTGCGGATCAGCTGATCGTTGATGTCCTTGCGCCCGGCCGCCGGCTGATCGACCCAGCCGCCGATATTGGCGAGCGTGCCCGAGACGCGGAAACCGAGAACGTCGTCGATGACCGGCACGTTCACGAATCCGCTGAACCGTTCGCTGAAATCGCCATGCTCGGTCGCATAGGCGGACAGGCTTGCCTCACCCGAGACGGTGTTCAGATCGGGGCGGCGCGTGATGAAGCGCACGGTGCCGCCGGCCGATCCCTGACCGTATAAGGTGCCCTGCGGCCCGCGCAGAACCTCCACCCGCTCCAGATCGACGAGCTGGAGATCGGGTTGGCCGAGCGAAGCGCCGGTCACCGGGATTTCGTCGAGATAGACACCGACCAGCGACGCGATGCCGTTGGGATTGGCAACGCCGCGCAGGAAGAGCTGGTTCTGGCCCGGCCCAGATTCGATGACGACCAGCCCCGGCACGCTCCGTGAAAGATCGAGCAGCGACACCGCGCCGCGCCGGTCGAGCTCCGCCTGCGAAACGGCGGTGATGCTCATCGGTACGTCGACGAGCCGTTGTTCGCGGCGTGCTGCGGTGACGACGATATCGCCGGGAACGGCTTCATCCCCCGCATCGTCGCCATTCGCCGACGGTGCTTCCGTCACTGCCGATATTCGGGTCTGGCTCCGCACGATGGCGATGGCGCCCGAACTGTCGGTCCGCGCGCTGAAGCCGCTCCTGGCGAGAATGGCGTCGAGCGCGGCATCGGGCGTGGAGGCGCCGCGATAGCCGGGCGAGCGGGCGCCGCGGACGTCGTCGGCCTTGTAGATGATCGGCCGGCCGGCCTGGCGGCCATAGGCGTCGAGCGCGGCCTTGAGGCTTCCCGCCGGAATGTTGAACTGGCGCTGCTGGGCCTGGGCCGGTGTCGCCAGTGCCGCGATCCAGATGCCCGATGCCAGCAATGCGGTCGTGCCGTTGATCCTCATATCTGTCCCCCTGTGTGCGGTCGCGTCCGTGCATGTCCGTCAGGAAGGGAGACAAGATGGCGTCGCAAAACTGTAATGATCAGTCCGATATTTTTATCGCGTCGGCCGTTTCGACGACCTTCACGCCATAGGCGTCGCGCAACAGCCGCGCGAAGACATCGGGCTTGGAGGCCGGAAACACGCCGCCGATCCGGATGCTGCCGGCTTCGGCGTCGGTGACGACCAGCGGCTTGCGATTGTAGCGGTTGAACTCGGCCGCGACATCCGAAAGGCTGGTCTGGTCGAAGCTCAGCATGCCCGTCCGCCACGCGAGTGCGCTTTCCACGCGCGCTTCGGATCGCGCGGTGACGAGCGTGGCATCGCCCTGCGCCAAGGCGATGTCGCCGCGCGAGATGATCGCGGACCGCATGTCGCGGCCGGCGTCGATTTCATCGACACGCACGCGCCCCTCCAGCACCGACACCGTCACCTTGTCGTCATCGCGGCGGACCGAGAATTTGGTGCCGAGCACGGTGATTTGGCGATCGCCGGCATGGACGATGAAGGGGCGCCCTTCGAGATGCGCGACTTCGAAATAGGCCTCGCCCTTGTCGAGCCACACTTCGCGCGTCCGCTCGGTCACTGCGGTGCGGACCACCGACGCCGTGTTGAGCTGGACGCGGCTGCCATCGGCAAGGCCGACCAGCTTTCGTCCGCCGACCGGCGTGTCATAGGCGATGGCCGCGATCTCGGGCGCGCTCTCGGCGCCGTCGCGCGTGAACATGTAACCGGCGCCGACCATTGCCGCGATCGAGGCCGCGATCGCGGTGGGCAGCCACCAGCGGCGGGGAGGATGGTCCGGCAATTCACTGGCCTCGTCCGTGCCGCGGCCGAGCGCGCCAATCCGGTCGGCTTCGCGCCAGCCATGTTTGAGCCGCCAATAGGCTGCGCGGTTTCCGTCGGCCTCGGCCAGCCAGGCGTCGAGTTCGGCCTGGTCGGCGTCCGACCAGGGGCCGTCTTCGCGCGCGATGATGAATGCCGCCGCACGATCCTCGGCCTGTTGCGCGCGGCTCATGTCTTGCCGCCTTTTTCCTGGCGGCGGCCGAATTTCGGCCGGATGACCTTGCCGGTGCCGCCGAGCATATAGTCGGCCAGCGCCCTCATGCCCATCATCACCTGATGATTGACCGCATCCTTGCCGATGCCGAGCCGGTCCGCGGTCTCCTGCACGTTCAGCCCGTCGATCTTCCGCAACTGCACGATCTCGCGAACGCGCGGGCTGAGCCGCTCCAGCCCTTCCTGAACCCGGCGCAGCGCTTCGCGGGCATTCAGATGCCGCTCGGCCTCGAACAGGTCCGCCTCGCGGTCGATCGTCTCGAGGTCGGCGACAAGATCGAACGACACGATGCGCGCACGCTTGGCGCGGTTGATCAGGTGATTGCGCGCGATCGTGAAAAGATATTGGCGCGTGTTCGACGGCAGGCCGCCGCGACCGCCGGAAATCGCCAGTTCGTACACGTCATGCCTCAGGTCGATCACGTCGTCTGCCACCCTCCAGTTCCGCCGGATGAAGTGCGTCAAGGACCGTTCGAGAGGGAGCACCTCTCGGCAGAACCAATCCTCAAGGGCTTCATCGTCGACCATATGTCCGGCCGGGTCTCTCCCTGCATATGCAGCCATGTCGCGGGTTCAAGACAATCCACCGATCCTGAACTGTAACGCCAATCGTATATTTTTTTCGAGACCGGTGCCGCGGGCCTGTCCCGTGCATCCGGTTTAGCATTTGTCATCGGCCAGCAAAGAAGCAGCAATGTGGAAATTCTATCCGCCGCAGCCTGACCCGGTGCGACAGCCGGGCATCCAGCAGGATATGATATCATGAGCATTGCCCTGATCATCGCGGCGGCGGTCGCCGCGACCCACAGCGTTCAGCTGGACCATGCCGGTGCGGCGGTGGCGGCGCACTACAGCGCGCGCACCGAGATCGAGACGCGGACGATCGGTGCGCATACGCCCAATCGGGTCGATGGCCGGCGGTGCCAGTGGACGGCGACGGTGATCGTCGAACGGCGCCTGGGTCAGGCCCCGGCGTCGGCGCGTACGCTTTCGACCGACCGGCGGATTTCGGGCAGTGAAGCCGGCGCCTGCACCCCGATGTCGGAGGCGACCGCGCGGCAGGCGGCGGGCCGCGCCGACGCGATCCGGGCGCATTTGCTTGCGGTCGCGGAGCGTGACCGGGCACCGCTGCTGGCCGAGCTGGACGCGGTCAACAATTAGGATGAAGTGGCGTGCAGCGGCGATCCTGGCGTGCAGCGCTTGGTTGGGCGTCGCCGCGCCGGTCTTTGCGCAGATCGGGGATGGCCCGTCATTGTCGCTCGAGGCGGCAAGCGACGAACGCCGGCGCGGATTGAGCTGGAGCGACGGCGAACCGGTCGTGCGGGCGACGCTGTCGGTGCCGGTGGCCGGCGCTGTTTCCCTCGACGCCACGGCCGTCACGCTTTGGGGCAGCGATCGTCATCGCGGGGCCGACGCGGTTGTGGATGTGCAGGCGCGTTATACGCGGCAGCTGGGCGGATGGCGGCTGTCGGCGGACGCGACCTGGCATCTGTTCCCCGGTGCCGCGAACCAGGGCTATGCCGAGCTGGGGGCTGCCGCCGGGTTCCTGCTGGGCCCCGCGAGCATCGATGTTTTCACGCGCTATGCACCCGGCCAGGCCGCTATCGGCGGAGACAATCTCCATATCGGGACGGCGGTGACGGTGGCGGTGCCGGGAACGCCATTGACGGTGTCGGGGCATGTCGGGCGATCGTCGGGTAAGGTCGATGACGGGCTTCGCGCCACGCGGCTACGCCCCGACGGGCGATATTGGGATCATGGCGTGGCGATCGATTATCGCCGGGGCCGGTGGTCGGCCGCCTTGCGCTATGTCGACAGTTCCTTGCGCGATGGTGTCGGGCAGGGCGGAGCGACGGTGATCGGCAGCGTCGGTGTGACGTTTTAGAGTGATTTCGAGGCAGGTGGCATCACCTGCCGGCTCGGAAATCACGGTCGATAACGGAAAGTCCGAGTCAGATGCGGATATCGGGGGCTCGATGAGCGATACTCACCGTACCCCGACATAAGGCGATCTCTTTTCCCACAGATAGGCCGGCAGACTCCCCAGGGTCTGACGATAGACCGCCCTGCTGATCTGGAAGCGGAGATCCTTGCGGTTCAGGCTCAACCGCCTCCCCTGATACAGGCAGGATGGAAGCGCCGCGACGAACGAGTCCAGTATCTGCGCCTCTTTGTTCGAATCCTGGCCCGTGCGGATCAATCGGTCGCCGGCTTGCGGATCATGTGCGACGAGGCATTCTCCGGCCGCCGCTCCGGCGGACCAATTTTCGGTCTTCAGTGCGATCGCCTGGTCGAAAGAGGCTTGTTCCTCGGCTGCGAGCGGCCGTGCCGGCTGGGTCCGTCGTGCCATGTGCCGCACATAAAGCGCCTCGGCGATATGTGCGCCCAGGCGCAATTGCTGATCCGATCCCATTTGGGCCCCGGACTGTTCGAAGCATTGCGGGCTTGATCGCGCCAGATCCGCGAACGCGGCCTTTTCATCGTCGCTGCCCGGAATGGATTGCGCCAGGCGTGCACTCGCGGCTTGATCCTTGGAGATCAGGCAGCGGGACATTGCCGGTGTCGCGCCGACCGTTCTGGCCGGAGGCGGAGCGGAAAGCCGATCGCTCCGCGAAATGGCGGCGCCCGCATCGATCATGAAGGGCAGGGCGACAAGCAGGAGCATGCACAGAACCTGCCAGCGAATGCGGAGATCGGCAAGCGGAGTCGTACGAATGCGAACTCCGCAATATCGCGGTATCTGATCGCAATGCTGGCGGAGCGCGCTCATCGGTTGATATGACTGATATAAAGAATTCTTTATATATTGATTGACACGGTTTCGGGCGGCGTTATCCTGAGCCTGTCGAGGTTCTCCGCGTCGTGCTTGCGTCGCGGAGCTAAGACGGGAAGCCGGTGACGTCCCTCGGGATCAGTCCGGCGCTGCCCCCGCAACTGTGAGCGGTGAGTGGCGGTCCAATTCGTGTCACTGATCCGGCAAGGGATCGGGAAGGCCGGACCGCCATGTCGACCCGCGAGCCAGGAGACCTGCCTCGTCAGATAACGTCCTCCGGCGGGGTGCCCGGTCAGGCCGCATGCATGGCTGCGCCCGGACTTGTCCATCGGGCGCGGAGCCCCATGCGCGCGCGTCCGGCCATGCCCTTGCCCCAAGCAAGGTTTGAAGACGATGACCGCAACCGTTGCCACTCTCGGTTTCCCGCGTATCGGCCCCCGGCGCGAGCTGAAATTCGCGCTCGAAAGCTATTGGGCGGGCAAGAGCGATGCCGCGGCGCTCGGGACGGCGGCGCAGGGGCTGCGCGCCGCCGCCTGGGCGCGGCAGAAAGCGATCGGCGCGGATATCCTGCCGTCGGGCGATTTCTCGCTCTACGATCATGTGCTCGACACCAGTGCGATGCTGGGCGCGGTGCCGGCGCGCTATGGCTGGACGGGCGGGGCGGTCGGCCTCGACGTCTATTTCGCGATGGCGCGTGGCGCGCAGACTGCCGGGCATGCGGGCTGCGTGCACGCGCTCGACAGCACCGCGCAGGAAATGACCAAATGGTTCGACACCAACTATCATTATATGGTGCCCGAACTTCATGCGGGGCAGCGCTTCGCATTGTCGTCGACCCGGATCCTCGATGCGTTCGCCGAGGCAAGGGCGCTCGGTTACAGGACCCGCCCGGTGCTGCTGGGCCCCGTCACTTTCCTGACATTGGCGAAAGGCCGCGACGTCGCGCCCTTGTCGCTGCTCGATGCGGTGCTGCCGGTCTATGAGGATGTGCTGTGGAAGCTGCACGAAATGGGTGCCGACTGGGTGCAGATCGACGAGCCCTGCCTGGTGCTCGACCTCGATGACGCACAGCGCTCGGCATTGCGGGCGGCCTATGCGCGGCTCGCGACCAAGGGGCCGAAGCTGATGCTCGCGACCTATTTCGGCGCGCTCGGCGATAATCTGCCGTTGGCCGCCGAGCTGCCGGTGCACGGTCTGCATGTCGACCTGGTGCGTGCGCCCGAGCAGCTCGATGACGTGCTCGTGGCGGTGCGGCCCAATTTGCTGCTGTCGCTTGGGCTGGTCGATGGCCGCAATGTCTGGCGCGCCGATCTCGAGGCACTGCTCGACCGGATCGAGCCCGTTGCCGCCGTGCGCGACGTCGTGCTCGCGCCCTCCTGTTCGTTGCTGCACACCCCTGTCGATCTTGCGCTCGAAACCGCGCTCGACGACGAGGTGAAGCATTGGCTGGCCTTTGCGGTCCAGAAGGTCCGCGAACTCGCGCTGCTGGCGAAGGCGCTGAACGAGGGGCGGGACAGTATCGCTGCCGAACTCGCGGATTCGCGCGATGCGGTGCGATCGCGCAAGGCGTCTCCTCTCATCCATGATCCGGCGGTGTCGCGCCGCGTCGCCGCCGTGGATACCGCGATGACGCAGCGTGGTTCGCCCTTTGCGGCGCGCAAGGAAACGCAGCAGGCGCGACTGGGGCTGCCCGCCTTTCCGACAACGACGATCGGATCCTTTCCGCAGACCGCCGAGGTCCGCAAGGCGCGCGCAGCTCATATCCGCGGCGAGATCGACGATGCCGCCTATGACCGTTTCCTGCGGATCGAGACCAGGGCCGCGATCAAATGGCAGGAGGAGATCGGCCTAGACGTGCTCGTCCATGGCGAGTTCGAACGCAACGACATGGTGCAATATTTCGGCGAGCAGCTTTCGGGTTTCGCCTTCACGCGCAGCGCCTGGGTGCAAAGCTATGGTTCGCGCTGCGTGCGGCCGCCGATCCTCTATGGCGACGTGTCGCGGCCCAGGGCGATGACCGTCGACTGGTGGCGCTATGCGCAGGGCCAGACCGACCGGCCGATGAAGGGCATGCTGACCGGCCCCGTCACGATCCTCAACTGGTCCTTCGTGCGCGACGACCAGCCGCGCGCCGAAAGCTGCCGGCAGATCGCGCTGGCGATCCGCGACGAGGTGATCGATCTCGAAGCGGCCGGCGCGAAGGTGATCCAGATCGACGAGGCGGCGCTGCGCGAAGGGCTGCCGATCCGCCGCGCGGACTGGCCGGCCTATCTCGACTGGGCGGTCGAGTGTTTCCGCCTGGCGGCATCGGGCGTGCGTGACGAGACCCAGATCCACACGCATATGTGCTATTCGGAGTTCAACGACATCCTGCCCGCGATCGGCGCGATGGATGCCGATGTGATCTCGATCGAGACGGCGCGTTCGCAAATGGAGCTGCTCGATGCGTTCGCCCACTATGCCTATCCCAACGATATCGGGCCGGGCGTCTACGACATCCATGCGCCGCGCATCCCGGCCGAGGCCGAGATGACGGCATTGCTGGCGCAGGCGGGCAAGCGACTTCCGGCAGGGCAGCTCTGGGTGAATCCCGATTGCGGGCTCAAGACCCGCAAATGGGAGGAAGTGCGGCCCGCGCTGATCGCGATGGTCGGCGCGGCACAGCGCATGCGCGTGCGCGGGGCCTACCATGCCGGGTGAGGCATTGCCGCAGGAGGCGCCGGCGGTCCGCGTGACAGCGCTGCCGGCCAACACCAATGTCTATGGCGACATATTCGGCGGCTGGCTGATGAGCCAGATGGATCTGGCCGCATCCTCGGTCGCCTCGCGCCATGCCGGCGGCCGCGCGGTGACGATCGCGGTGGAGGGCATGGCCTTTCACCGGCCGGTGTTCGTCGGTGACGAAGTCTCGGTGTTCGCGCGGCTCGTCAAGGTCGGCCGCACCTCGATGCATGTCGAGGTCGACGCCTGGGCGCGCGATCGCCATTCGGACGATGCCAATAAGGTGACCCAGGCGGTGTTCGCCTTTGTCGCGGTCGGCCAGGACCGGCGACCGCGACCGGTGAAACCCATGGCATAGCTGTGTTCGAATAAGGTTGGACGGCGAAACGGCCTGCCATTCTTATCTGACCGGCTGCTCTGGCCGAAGCTGTTGGGCGAGAAAGCTCAGCAGCTTCGGCCAGACGACTGCCTGTGCTTCGGCATCCAGCCGGGGGTTTCCGCCTTGCAATCGACCAGTGGGACGATGAAATGCGGTTGTCGGGCCCCAGCCGGTGCCGAGTATCTGATGCCCGGTGGAAAGCATCTCCACTTGAACAGGGTGCGCGTAGCGATAGTGCGCCAGCCGTGACTGGAGTTGTTCCGCGGAATAGGCGGACGGCCACATGCCGTCATCCTGTCCGGCCGCTATGAATATCGCTGCCCGGCTTTTCTCGATCGGAATCCTTGCCGCATCGATATCGCCGGCATGCTCGACCAGCGACTCGAGATGAACCTCGG
>JASBTC010000251.1 GCA_030148625.1 Sphingobium sp.
ACCGCATTCTGCGCATTCGCCGCGCCCCCCTCGATGACGGGCGCGGTGCTCGACGTGAACGGAGCAAGCTATGTCCGATAGCTGGAAACTCACCTTGCCCTGCACGCTGGCCGAGGCGCAGACGCTGAATGAAGATATCGCGCCGCTGGCGATGCTTGCTTCACCACCGGTGCTGATGACCAGCGAAGCGGAACCCGACAATCCCGACGCCTGGCGGCTCGACGCCTATTTCGACGCCGAGCCCGACGCCGCCGCGATCGCGCTCATCCGCGGACTCGTGCCGAGCGCCGGACGCAAGAAACCGAAGATCGAGAAGCTCGCCGCGCAGGACTGGCTGACGATGAGCCAGGCCGGCCTCGAGCCCGTCCATGCCGGCCGTTTCTTCGTCCATACCTCGGCCCATTCGGGGCTGGTTCCGCCGGGCACGCGGCCGTTCCTGATCGAGGCCGGCCTTGCCTTCGGCACCGGCCAGCACGAGACGACGACGGGCTGCCTGTTGATGCTCGATGCGCTCAAGCGCCGCGGCAGCGTGTTCCGCGACATGCTCGATCTCGGCACCGGCACCGGCCTGCTCGCCTTTGCCGCGATGCATCTCTGGCCGCGCGCCTATGCGACGGCATCGGACATCGATCCGATCGCGATCGACGTCACCCGCGAAAATGCAGGGATCAACGGCATTCCGCTTGGCAGTCGCGAAGGACGGCTGGCGCTCGCGGTGGCGCCCGGCATGGCGCATCGGCTGCTCCGCCACCGCGCACCCTATGACCTGATCATCGCCAATATCCTGGCCGGCCCGCTGATCGAGATGGCGCCGCCGATCGCCAATGCCCTAGACGAAGGCGGTACGCTGATCCTTGCCGGGCTGCTCGACAGCCAGGCCGCGCGCGTCGCAAGCGCCTATCGCCGCCACGGCCTGCGGCTTGCCGGCCGCATCGATCGCGGCGACTGGCCGACACTCCGCCTGGTCAAACGCCGCGGGCGATAAGGGGGGTACACACGTCACCAAAAACCCGTTCGTGTCGAGCGAAGTCGAGACACGCAGCGCGGTCCCCAACGTCCCTCGACTTCTCCGCACAGCGGAGAAGCCTGTCCAGAGCGCCTGCCTTGGCAGGCAGTCGAAGGGCTCGGGACAAACGGTATGGGCGCAAGAAATTAACCCGACTGCCTGAAGGACAGCGTTTCCCACACCGCGACCAGCAGCAGGATCGCGGTGGTGGCGAGCGACAGCATCACCGGCTGCAGATGCGCGGCGGCGAGCGCCAGCGCCGCGATCAGCACCACCCCGACGATATGGGATAGTGGCAGATGCACGGCGGTGGTGCGCTTGAACGCCATGTTGCCGACCAGATAGAGTGCAGGCCCGCCAAGGATCGCGGCAACCGTCATCGGATCGGCATGGCCGACCGGATGCGCCAGCACCAGTTCGTCGGCGGCCGCGGTCACGATGATGCCCGCGACGATGGGGATATGGAGATAGGTATAGGCCAGCCGCGCCATCCGGCCGGGATCGTCGTGATGCGCGATCCTGTCGCTGCCGCGGGCGGCGCCGATGTTGAAATAGATCCACCACATCGCGATCGTACCGAGAAAGGCACTGACGAAGCCGGCGATCTCGGCGGCGTTCCACGGCACGTCCGCGAAGGTGGCGCCGGTGATCAGCACCGATTCGCCCAGCGCGATGATGACGAACAGGCCGCAGCGCTCGGCCAGATGATGCCCCTCGACATTCCATGTGCCCGTCGACGTCTTCCCCAGCCCGGGCACGATGAAGCCGACAAATGGGCCGGTGTAATCGAGCGCCAGCGCCGCGATCCACCAGCCGATGCGCGCAGGGCCGTCCGCCAGCGCACCGGCGATCCAGAGCGGTGCCGAAGCGACGGCCCAGATCAGGATACGCTGGAAATTTCGGTGATTGTCAGGGCTGTGCCCTCTGAGCGCGCCGAGCATGAACAGCGGACGCCCGATCTGGATCGCAAGGAATGCCGCCACGAACACGCCGCCGCGCGCGTCGAATGCCTGGGGGATCGAGAGCGACATCAGCAGCCCGAGCCCCATCAGCACGAACAGCAGCAGGCGCACCGCCATGCGCTCGACATCGAGCCAGTTGGTGACCCAGGCGGTGTAGATCCATACCCACCAGATCGCGAGCAGCAGCATGCCGGTCTGGACCGCGCCAACCGGCGTCAGATGCGCAAGCAGCCCGTGGCTGAGCTGGGTGATCGCAAAGACGAAGACGAGATCGAAGAACAGTTCGACATAGCCGACCCTGGCATCGGCATGCGCGTCGGTGCGGGGGCGCAGCAGCCCGTGCGTCGCTGGCTCCGCCATGTTAGACGGCCGCTCGCGATCGCGACACGAGCGCGAGCAGAAGCAGCCCGCCGATCGCGCTGATATTCTTGAGGAAATGCAGCCACTGCCCGTGGAAATCCGCGGCCGACACCGCCCAGAACGGGTGGGAGAGCAGTGCGTCGACGAGCAGGAACGCCGCCATCACGGGCGCCACGATCGCAACCCGCCACCCGATCATGATCGCAAGCCCTGCCGCCGCCTCGAAAGCGGAAAAGCCCAGGGGGCCGATCGCCGCAGGTGCGGCCCCACCCAATATCATCATGATCCGTTCTAAGCCGAGCCCGACAAAGACGCTGGCGATCAGCACGCGCGTCATCACGAAAAGGGCATCATGCCCCGTCAGCCCTGTCCGATCCATTGCCGCCCTCCTGCCTGCCACATCCCGACTATTCCGTCCGGGATGCGCCATGGCAAGGTGCGGAATTCAGCCCTCGCGTTCCTCGCGCTCGCGCCGCAAGCCGAGCCACTGGACCAGTTCCTCGAGCGGAATGATCGGCAGGAACTCGAGGCCGACATAATCGCCCTCCTGCCAGCGGATCACGGCCTTGACGGGACGCAACCCATCTATGGTGACCACCGCATCTTCGTCGACGGGCAGATAATCCGCGACCTTCACCTTGGCACCGCCCTGGGACAGGTCGCTCACTTCGACCCGCCACGTCTCCGAACCGATGCGCAGCCGCGCATAGCCGCGCACTTCCAGTCGCGGCGCCCGCGGCTTGCGCCCATCCCCGACGCCGCGATTGCGGAGAACCTCGGACACGTCGACGCGCTCGTCGAAGACGATGCCGACATTGTCGCCCTGAACCCAGCGGATCGTGCCGGCGACACAATGGTCGGATTTGAGTTCGATGACGACGCGATCGCCCACCTCATGCGGTGAATAGACATGCGCCATCAATCCGCCTTCGGAGATATTGCGGATCAGGCAGAGTTCCTGGTTTCGCGCGCAGATCATCTTGCCGACCCTGAGGATCGTGATCAGGCGCTGATCGTGACGCCGATCGGGTTGCGGAATGAACGCGCCCGGAATCGGCGCATCGTCATCCACGCGCGGAATCTTACCTGTGATTACATTGCCTTGGGCCATGGGGGTGTCCAGCCTTTTGCTCGAAAATGCTTTGGACGGAAACGCACCATTTCCATCCCCCCACAGCGTCGGAAAATGACGATCAAGAGTTAAAACTCTCTAAAGATCGCCCGGTTCGTAAATATTTTGTCTAACCGTGCCAGATTATTGAGCTTCGGCAACGATCCGGGCCCATGCAGCCTCGTCTATGACGGAAATCCCAAGTTCCGCCGCTTTCTTAAGCTTGGATCCCGCGCCCGGACCTGCGACGATTATATCCGTTTTGGATGAAACTGACCCCGAAACCTTGGCACCGAGTGATTCCGCCTGTGCCTTCGCTTCATCGCGACTCATCGATTCGAGCGTACCGGTGAACACGACGGTCTTGCCGCTGACTTCCGACGCCTTGGTCTCATGGATCACGTCAGAGGGGGAAAGCTGGCCGAGCAGATCGTCGACAGCGTCGACATTGTGCGGCTCCGCAAAGAAATCGACCAGTGCCAGTGCGACCTCCGGCCCAACGCCGGGAGTCTCGATGATCGCCGCGAGTTCCTTCGCCTCACGCGCCAGGAATTTCTCGTCGGTTTCCCCGACCGCCTGGACGAGTTCGCCGCGCCTGGCGAGCGCGCGATCGATCAATGCGCGGAATTCGGACCAGCTGCGATAGCGCCGCGCCAGATCGCGCGCCGTCACTTCGCCGACGTGACGAATGCCCAGCGCGAACAGGAAACGGTCGAGCGGCGGATTGCGGCGCGCATCGATCGCCGAGAGCAGATTCGCTGCCCAGACATCGCCCTTCTTCTTGCGCGCGAGCAATTGCTCCTCACCAAGCTTGAAGATGTCGGCGGGGCTGGCGATCAACCCGTCACGGAAGAACTGCACGATCTGCGTCAGCCCCAGCCCCTCGATATCGAGCGCATGGCGCGACACGAAATGGCGCAACCGCTCGACGCGCTGCGCCGGGCAGATCAGTCCGCCGGTGCAGCGATAATCGACCTCGCCCGGCTCGCGTTCCGCCGCGGAGCCGCATTCCGGACAGGTGAGGGGGAACGGCCATGTCCCACGCGCCTCGTCGCGCGCGAGATTCTCCGCGATCTGCGGAATGACGTCGCCGGCGCGCTGCACGACGACGCGATCGCCCGGCCAGACATTCAGTCGACCGATCTCGTCGGCATTATGGAGCGTCGCATTGGTCACCACCACGCCGCCCACGGTCACCGGCTCCAGCCGCGCGACCGGCGTGAGCTTGCCCGTGCGGCCGACCTGGATGTCGATGGCATTGAGAACGGTCTGCGCGCGCTCGGCGGGAAATTTGTGCGCGATCGCCCAGCGCGGTGCCTTGGCGACGAAGCCCAGTCGCTGCTGCCAGTCCAGCCGATCGACCTTGTAGACCACGCCATCGATGTCGAACGGCAGATCGGCACGCATCTGCTCGATCCGGCGATATTGGGCGAGCGCGGCTTCGACCACATCGGCGCGGACCAGCATGTCGCTGACCGGCAGCCCCCAGCCTGCGATCGCCTGCATCACGCCATATTGCGTGTCGGCCGGCACGGCCGAGGCCTCGCCCCAGCCATGCGCGAGGAAGCGCAGCGGGCGCGACGCGGTGATCGCCGGATCCTTCTGGCGCAGCGACCCGGCGGCGGCGTTGCGCGGATTGGCGAATTGCCGTGCCTTGTCGGGGTCGTCGGCCTCGGCCAGGAGGCGCGCATTGAGCGCCGCAAAATCGGCCTTGGCCATATAGACCTCACCGCGCACCTCGAATATTTCGGGCACATCGCCCGTCAGCCGTTGCGGGATATCGCCGATCGTCCGCACATTGGCGGTCACGTCCTCGCCCGTCGTTCCGTCGCCGCGCGTCGCCGCGAGGACGAGCATGCCCTTTTCATAACGCAGCGAACATGAAAGCCCGTCGATCTTGGGCTCGGCGGTCAGGGCCACGCGATCATCCGCACCAAGCGCCAGGAAGCGCCGCGCACGGATCACGAACTCGATCACCTCGTCATCGGCAAAGGCATTGTCGAGACTGAGCATCGCCCGCGCATGCGCCACCTTGGCGAGATGCCCCGCCGGCGCCGCGCCGACCGCCCGGCTGGGCGAATCGCTGCGGACGAGATGCGGGAACTCGGCCTCCAGCGCGGTATTGCGCCGCACAAGCGCGTCATAGTCCGCATCCGACAGTTCGGGCGCGTCGTCGGTATGGTAGAGCCGGTTGTGCCGCGCGATTTCGGCCGCGAGCCGTTCGAGTTCGGCAGTGGCGTCTTCTTCGGTCACGCAGCCTCCAGCAGCTTGCCCGCCTGCGCGCGGGCCTCATCGGTGATATTCGCGCCCGACAGCATGCGCGCGATCTCCTCGCGGCGCTCCGCTTCGTCGAGCGCCGTCACGCCGGTGCGCGTGACGATGCCGTCATGGCTCTTGGCGATCAGCAGATGTGCGGCGCCCCGCGCCGCGACCTGCGGGCTGTGGGTCACGACCAGGAGCTGCGCCTTGCCCGCCAGCCGCGCCAGACGCTCGCCGATCGCCGACGCCACCGCGCCGCCGACACCGCGATCGATCTCGTCGAAGATCATCGTGGCCGCTCCGCCCTCTTCGGCAAGCGCGACCTTGAGCGCCAGGATGAAGCGCGACAATTCGCCGCCGCTGGCGATCTTGACCAATGGTGCGAAGGGCGCGCCGGGATTGGTCGAAATCTCGAATTCGATCCGGTCGCGCCCTTCCGCGCCCCATTGCCCCTCCGGCAGGGTCTCGACGACGGTGCGGAACCGTGCGGAATCGAGCTTCAGCGGCGCAAGTTCGGTCGCGACGGCCGCGTCGAGCCGCGCCGCCGCCGCCTTGCGCACCGTGCTCAGCGCCTCGGCGGCGCGGGCGTAGATCGCGGCCTTTTCCGCGCACTCGGCCTCGAGCTCCGCAAGCCCCTCGGCACCGGCCGCGATTCGCGCGTGCCGATCCTGAAGCTCGCGCAGCAATGCGCCCAGCGCATCGGGCGCGACACGGTGCTTGCGCGCCAGCCCGCGCAGTTCGAACAGCCGCGTCTCGATCAGTTCCAGCCGCTCGGGGTCATGGCGCAGCGCTTCTGCCGCCTGCCGCAGCCGATCCTCGGCATCGGAAGCCTCGATCATCGCGCGATCGAGCGCGGCCAATGCCTCGGCGAGCAGCGCATGCTCACCCGCCATCCGGTCGAGCCGACGCGCCGCCTGGCGAAGCTGCGCAAGGCCGCCGTCCGACCCGTCGAACGCGTCCATCACCGCGACCATATCCTCCGACAGGCGCGCCCCCTTCTGCATGTCGGCGCGCTCGGTGGCGAGCATATCCTCTTCACCATCCTCGGGCGCGAAACGCGACAATTCGTCGATCGCATGTTCGAGCCATTCGCGATCCTGCGCCGCGGTCTCGATATCCGCCCGCGCCCGCGCCAATGCCTGTTCGGCGGCGCGCCATGCGCCATGCGCGGCGGCGACCGCACGGACATCCGCACGCGCGAAACTATCGAGCAACGCGCGGTGACCACGCGGATTGAGCAAGCCGCGATCGTCATGCTGGCCGTGGATCTCAACGAACATGCTGCCGAGTTCGCGCAGCAATCCGGCGGATACCGGCTGGTCATTGACGAAAGCGCGACTGCCGCCATCCGCCTTCACCACGCGGCGGACGACCACCGGCTCACCGGGTGCCGCTTCGAGCCCATTCTCCGCCAGCATCACGCGCGCCGGATGTGCCGGATCGTCGATCTCGAAGCTTGCGCTGACCACCGCCTGCCCCTGGCCCTGGCGCACCAGTCCGCTTTCGGCGCGCGCGCCGAGCGCCAGACCGAGCGAATCGAGCAGGATCGACTTGCCGGCGCCAGTTTCGCCGGTCAGCACACCGAGCCCCCGCCCGAACTCAAGGTCGAGCGCCTCGATCAGCACGACATCGCGGATGGACAAGACGGTCAGCATCGCGGGATGATTAGGCGATCTTTCGAGCCGCGTCATTCCCCCGCCGCGTGCAATCCCCGCAGCGAGAAAACCGATTGCGCGTTCAGACGGGGTTCTTCTGCATCAGCTCGAAGGAGCGGCTGTACCATTTCGTGCCGCGATAATTCGCCGCGAGCACGGCCGCCGATTTCTTCGCTTCCTCGCGCATGCCGATCGCAAGATAGGATTCGGTGAGCCGCATCAGCGCCTCGGGCGTGTGCGTCGTCGTCTGATACTGGTCGATCACCGTCCGGAAACGCGATGCCGCGGCCAGCCATTGCGAGCGGCGCTGGTAGAAACGGCCGATCTCCATCTCCTTGCCGGCAAGATGGTCGTTGACCAGATCGATCTTGAGCCGGGCATCGGAGGCATAGCGCGTATTGGGATAGCGGCGGGTGAGTTCACCAAGCGATGCCAGCGCCTGCTGCGTGATCTTCTGGTCGCGCGTCACGTCGGTGATCTGCTCGTAATAGTCGATCGCGATCAGATAATAGGCGTAGGGCGCATCCTTGTTGCCCGGATGGATCGCCAGAAAGCGCTGCGCCGACTGGATCGATTCGGTATAATCCTTCGCCGCATAATAGCAGAACGCGCTCATCAGCTGCGCGCGGCGCGCCCAGGGCGAATAGGGATGCTGCCGCTCGACTTCGTCGAACAACGCCGCCGCCAGCTTGTACTGGCCACGATCGAGCCGGTCCTTGCCCGCATTGTAGAGCGTGTTGACGTCGCGTGCGACATAGTTGGTGTCCGCACGCGTCTGAGCGTTCTTGTTGGCGCAACCGGCCAGCACGAGGACGGAGACGGCGGCCGCGGCAAGGGCAAGCGGCTTCAGGGAAAGGCTACGCATGGCGCGGGTTCTAGCCGAGCCGTCCGGCTTCGCCAAGCGGTTTGCCATGCGATCGGGCGCATGGCCAAAGCCCGCGTGGAACCGTTGCGTGCACCGCAGCATTGAGCCAGATTGACAAGCTTGGGCCCGGAACCCCGGACGAGGATAGAAACTGATGACCGCCAAGCGGCTGACCACCCGTCGCGTCGAGAAACCCTGGGGGCGTCATTCGCTATGGCCGGGCTTTTCCGATCCGCCCGCCAATGGCGCGCCGGTGGGCGAGATCTGGTTCCAGGACGAGAGTGGCGCCACGCCGGAACTGCTCGTCAAATATATCTTCACCGCCGAGAAGCTGTCGATCCAGGTCCATCCCGACGACGCTGCGGCGCGGGCGTCGGGCCATAAGCGCGGCAAGGACGAGGCCTGGGTGATCCTGGACGCCGAGCCCGATTCGACGATCGCCATCGGCACCCGCGCGCCGATCGACCATGACGCGCTCCGCGCCGCGGCGCTCGACGGCAGCATCGAGACGCTGGTCGACTGGAAACCGGTGAAGCCCGGCGACGTCTATTATTCGCCCGCCGGTACCGTCCATGCGATCGGCGCGGGAATCACGCTGGTCGAGGTCCAGCAGAATGTCGACCTGACCTATCGGCTCTACGATTATGGCCGCCCGCGCGAACTCCATCTCGACGCGGGCGTCGCCGTGTCCGACGCGGTTCCCTTCATTCCCAATTTCACGCCCGAAACGGAAGCGCCGGGGCGAATCATCCTGGCCGAAGGGCCAAAATTCGTGCTCGAACGCTGGCGCGACGTGCAGGGCCTGATCACGCTTCCGCAGGGAGTGCCGGGATGGTTCGCGCCGCTCGCGGGCGCGGGCAGCATCGGGGATCAATGCTGGCAGGCCGGCGAATGCTGGATTGTCGAGGGCGAGACGCCGCTCGACGCGACGGAGGGCAGCGACATATTGTTCGCCTATCCGCTGCCAAAACGGGTCGATATCCTGCGCTGAGAGGAATTTAACCCTCGCAGGACTATGCTCGAACGATGCTGCGCGTCCTCACCATCGCCTCGCTCTTTCCCGACGAGAGCAGGCCCGTCTTCGGCGTGTTCGTCGAGCGGCAGACATTGGGCCTTGCCGCACGCGATGACGTTTCGCTCGACGTGATCGCACCGATCGGCATTCCGCCATGGCCGCTCTCCCGTCACGCACGCTATCGCCCCCTTGCCCGCCTGCCGCGACATGAAGGCTGGAAGGGGCTGAGCGTCCACCGCCCGCGCTTTCCGGTGATTCCCGGCGCCAATGGCCGGGCCAGCGGCGCGCTGATGGCACGTGCGATCCTGCCGATCGCGCGCCGGCTGCATGCCGAACGGCCGTTCGATGTGGTCGATGCCCAATTCTTCTTTCCCGACGGCCCCGCGGCGATGCGCGTGGCACAGGCGCTTGGCCTGCCCTATTCGATCAAGGCGCGCGGCGCCGACATCCATTATTGGGGTCATCAGCCGGCAACCGCCGATGCGGTGCGCATAGCCGGCACCAATGCCGCCGGGCTGCTTGCGGTCAGCGCCGCGATGAAGCGCGACATGGCGGCGCTCGGCATGGATGAAGCGCGGATCCGCGTCCATCATACCGGCGTCGACCTGGATCGTTTCGCGCCCGGCGACCGCGCCGGACTGAAGGCGCGGCTCGGCGTCTCCGGACCGCTCGTCGCCAGCATCGGCGCGCTGATCCCGCGCAAGGGCCAGTCGATCCTGATCGACGCGCTGGCGGGGTTCCCCGACGCCACGCTGATGCTGGTCGGTCATGGCCCCGACCGGGCGGCGCTCGAAGTCCAGGCGCGCGCGCGCGGAATGGCCGAACGCGTCCGCTTCACCGGCAATCTGCCGCATGAGGAGATTGCGCATATCCTGGCCGCCGCCGACGTGATGGCGATGCCATCCGCATCCGAAGGGCTTGCCAATGCCTGGGTCGAGGCGCTCGCCTGCGGCACGCCGATCGTGATCACCGACACGGGCGGCGCGCGCGAGGTGGTGGAGAATGCGGAGACCGGCAGGATCGTCGCGAGGACATCGGGTGCGATCGCGGGCGCGATCGCGGCGCTGCTGGCCGATCCGCCGCCGACACCGATCGTCCGGGCGGCCGCCGAACGCTTTACCTGGGACGCCAATAGCCAGTCATTGTTCGAACATCTGTCGGCGATCGCACGCCCAGCCTGACGCGCAGCGCGGCTATCCGTTCAGCGGCAGCAAAGCGGCAGCGATCCAGCGATCCTCACCGCGCAATATGCCCCAGGCGCGCGCCGCGGCGCGGCTGTCCATCGCCTCCACGCCGATCCCCTGCGCCTCGATCGCGTCGACCAGCGCGCGCGGCGGGCGGGCCATGACGGCACCCGTGCCGATCAGGATGAATTCGGGCTTCGCATCGAGCAAGACCGCCAGCGCCCCGACATCAAGTGCGTCGAGCGACGGTGCGTCCCACGCCTCGGCATGCTGCGGCGTCAGCAGCGCGGCCGCCATCACGCGGCCGTCGATGCGGAAGCCACCATCGGCGAAGCCGGAGATGCGCGGCCCCGGCCCGGCCGCATCGGGCCGGACCTGGATGCTCACGGAACCGCGCCGTCGTTCGCGTCGGTCGAACGGACACGCTCGGCGGCATTCGCCGCGGCTTCCTTGGGAACGAAGCTGTCGGGCTTCAATTTGAGCCACAACAGGATCGCCGCCGAGACATAGACCGACGAGAAGGTGCCGATGCCGATGCCGAGCAGCATCGATGCGGTGAAGCCGAAGATCACATCCGGGCCGAGCAGGAGCAGAATCGACAGCGCGATGATCAGCGACAGCGAGGTGACCAGGGTACGCGACAGCGTCTCGTTCACCGAGAGGTCGAGCAGGCCCATCATGTCCATCTTGCGGTATTTCCGCATATTCTCGCGGATGCGGTCATAGACGACGATGGTGTCGTTGAGCGAATAGCCGATGATCGTCAGGATCGCCGCGACCACGTCGAGGTCAAATTCGAGCTGGGTCAGCGCGAAGAAGCCCAGGGTCAGCGCAACGTCGTGGAACAGCGCGAACAGCGCGCCGACGCCGAACTGCCATTCGAAGCGGAACCAGATGTAGAGCGCGATCGCAAGCATTGCGAGGCCGAGTGCCCAGGCGCCGGTACGGAACAATTCCTGGCTGACCTTGCCCGACACGCTTTCGGTGCCGCCGAGATGCGCGCCCGGATACGCCTTTTGCACCGTCGCGCGGATCTCTTCGGCCGCACGGTTCGCCGCGGTTTCGTCGCCATCCGGCAAGGGCGTGCGGATCGCGACTTCCTTGGGCCCGAACTGCTGGATCGACGCCTCGCCCTGACCGAGCGATTCCACGGTTCCGCGCAATTTCTCGATATTCACCGGCTGATCGAAGGTGACGCGCACCATCTGGCCACCGACGAAATCGATGCCCAGATTGAACCCGCGTATGGCGACCAGCGCCAGCGATCCGATGATCAGCAGCATCGAGAATGCCATCGCGACGTTCCGGTATTTCAGGAACGGGATGTTGGTGTTGTCGGGAACGAGCTTTAGCGGACGCATGGGTCGATGCCTTTTCCCTGTGCCATCCCCGCGAAAGCGGGACGCCAGGAACACGGAGTTTTCCGGAAGAAGCGGTGCAGCTGGCAATCCATCAGATCGCGAGCTCCTTCGGCCGGTTGCGCTTCAGATATTGCGCGACCAGCAGGCGCGTGAAGGTGACGCCGGTGAACACCGACGTGATGATGCCGATGGTGAGCACCACCGCGAAGCCGCGGATCGGCCCCTGGCCAAAGGCAAACATGATCGCCGCCGAGATGACGTTGGTGATGTTGGCGTCGAAAATCGCGCGGCTGGCTTCCTTGTAGCCGAACTCGACCGCCTGCAGCGTATGCCGTCCTCGTCGCTGTTCCTCGCGGATACGTTCGTTGATCAGCACGTTGGCGTCGACCGCCGCACCGATCGTCAGCACGAAACCGGCGATTCCCGGCAAGGTCAGCGTCGCATTGAAGATCGCCATGACGCCGAGGATCATGAAGGCGTTCACCACCAGCGCCGCCGTCGTATAGACGCCGAACCGGACATAGGTGATGATCATGAACAGGATCACCGCCAGCGTCGCGACGATGCCCGCGATCGCGCCCTTCTGGATCGAATCGGCGCCAAGCTCGGGGCTGACGGTCCGTTCCTCGATCACCTTCAGCGCCACGGGCAGCTTGCCCGAACGGAGCTGGACCGCGAGCTCATTGGCGCTCTCGACCGTGAAATTGCCCGAAATCTGCGCCTGACCGCCCAGGATCGGCTCGTTGATATTGGGTGCCGAAAGCACCCTGTCATCGAGGATCATGGCGAAGGGCTTGCCGGTATTCTCCTGCGTCACGCGCGCAAAGCGCCTGGCGCCCTGGCTGTCGAAACGGATCGAGACGACCGGCTCGTTGGTCTGCTGGTCATAGGTCTGGTT
>JASBTC010000259.1 GCA_030148625.1 Sphingobium sp.
ACTCGAGCCGCCCCCGCCCCCCCCCCCCCCCCACCCACCCCACCCACCCTCCCCCGGCCGGGAGGTTGGGCGGGGGAGCGGGCCGGTGCCGCCTTTCCCAAACGAACTCTTATCGCTTGCGCTTGGCGTGGCGATGTTTCACCGGGCGTGCGACGGACACTCAGCAAGGGAGGCTGCGCGCATGGTCGATACACCGTTGATCGTCGGACTGGGCGGAACGGGAACGCCCAACAGCTCGTCGGAGAAGCTGCTGCGCCGCGCGCTCGATCGCTGCGCCGCGCATGGCGCCGAAACGCTGATGTTCGATGGCTCGGCGCTCGACATCCCGATGTATGCCCCCAGCGAAAGCGCGCGTGACGAAAAGACGCTGGCGCTGATCGCCGGCCTGCGCCGCGCCAACGGCATCATCATCGCCTCGCCCGGCTATCACGGCACTGTATCGGGCCTGATCAAGAATGCGCTCGATTATGTGCAGGACATGGCGGAGGACGAGGCCGTCTATTTCGAGGGCCGCGCCGTCGGCCTGATCGCCGCCGCGGCGGGCTGGCAGGCGACGGGCACCACGCTCGCCACCCTGCGCTCGATCACCCATGCGCTGCGCGGCTGGCCGACGCCGATGGCGGTGGCGGTCAATTCGATGGTGCCGGTCTTTGGCCAGGACGGCACGATCACCGACACCGGCATCGCCAACCAGCTCGACATATTGGCGCATCAGGTGGTCAGCTTCGCGCGGATGCGCGCGCTCCACGAATTGTCGCTGCAACAGGCGGATGGCGAACGCGAAGCGGATCGCGCCGGCGCCGAGTGATTTGGGGGACGGATTGTCATTTGGGCCATGGTGCAAAATCATAAGACCCGTTCGTGTCGAGCGAAGTCGAGACACGCTGCGCAGGCCCTGAACGTCCCTCGACTTCGCTCGGGACAAACGGGTTAAATCCCTTACCCTTTGTGTCATTCCCGCGCATGCGGGAATCCAGAGTCGTAGAGTTCGATGACCAGCATCTCCTAGATTCCCGCTTTCGCGGGAATGACACAAATAGGTTCACTCATGCAGCAAACTTGACTCTCGTCGCGTTCCGGCGAGAATAGAACAAATCATGAACAATCCGGACCTGCCGTGTCCACGCGCCATGCCTTGCTGCCCGCAGAGATCGATGAAGAATCGCCGGAAAACCGCGCCTCCGCGACAGAGGCATTTGCCGCGGCGGTGGCGCTTCAGCCGCGACTCGTCGAAATCTTCGCCGAGTCGCGCGACGCGGCGGGCAGCGGTTTCGTCCTTGCCCAGCTTGGTGGCGCGTTGCGATCGGGCACGATCCTCTGGGTGCAGGATCGTGTCGTGCTGCGCGATCATGGCCGGCCCTATCCGCATTGGTGTCGCTCCGGATCGGGAAAGGGCAGCGCCGGCATCGTCCATGTCGTCGCGCGGGATGCCGGCCAGGCGCTGTGGGCGATGGAGGAGGGGCTGAGATGCGCCGAGCTCTCCGCCGTGATCGGCGAGGTGGCGGGCAATCCGCGCGCACTCGATTTCACCGCCACGCGCCGGCTGGCGGTGGCCGCAGAACGCTTCGGCGTGCCTGCCTTGCTGCTGCGGCTGGGATCGCAGGCCGATCTGAGCGGCGCGCGGATGCGCTGGCGCGCGCAAAGCCGGCCATCGTTGATGCCTCGCTGGAACGCTGCTGCGCCGGGCATGCCGGTCTGGTCGCTGGAGCTGTTCCGTGCACGAGGGCCACGGCCCGGGCAATGGGATGCCGCTTATGACCGGGCGGCGGATCGCCTCGATCTGGTTTCCCCGCTTCGCGATCCAGCGCTGGGCGAGGGGCAACGAAGACGCGGCTAGGGCGGGGCCAATAGGGCTTGTCTCGGAGGGCGCGCACGGCATCCTGATCGATGCGGTCAACGCCCAGGCGCGCGACGGCGGCGCCCGACCCGGGCAGCGGCTGGCCGATGCCCGGGCCGCCTTGCCGACACTTGCCGTCTGGCCGTCGGACAAACCCGGTGACGTTGCGGCGCTCGACCGGCTTTGCCGCTGGTCCGAACGCTGGTGCCCCTTTGTCGCGATCGACGGCAGCGACGGGCTGCTGCTCGACATCACGGGCGCGGCGCATCTCTTCGGCGGCGAAGCCCGGCTGACGGCCGAGATGCGTGCACGTTTCCGCAGGGTGGGGCTGACCGCACGCATCGCGATTGCGCCCACGGTGGGGGCCGCCTGGGCGCTGGCGCGCTATGCTTCAACCTCACCGTTCGGACTGAGCCTGTCGAAGTCCTGTCCTTCTGGGGCATCGGCGCCAAAAGAAAGGGCAGGACTTCGACAGGCTCAGTCCCAACGGAGTGAGGGGCGGACTCCGAACACGATCTGCCCGCCCGAAGCACTCGCCGCCACGCTCGGCCCTTTGCCCGTCTCCGCGCTCAGGCTCGACGACGATACCGTGCTGCTGCTCGGCCGGCTCGGCCTCAAGACCATAGCCGCGCTTGCCGAAATCCCGACGCTCGGCCTCGCCCGCCGCTTCGCGCGCGCCGACGGTCCCTGGGCCGATCCGCCGCTGCGGCTGGCCCAGGCGTTTGGACGGGCCGAGGAACCGGTCAATCCGGCGGTCCACGCACCGGTGCCCCGCGTGATGCGCCGCGTCGTCGAACCGGTGCTGCATGTGCCGATTCTCGAACCTTTGGTGGTCGAGATGGCGGAGGCTCTGTGCCGCCAGCTTGCCGAGCGTCATGCCGGGGCGCGGCATCTCGGTTTCCAGGCGTTTCGCGTCGATGGCGACGTACAATTGCTCGAAGCACGCACGAGCCAGGCGATGCGCGATCCCCGGCATATGGTCCGTCTGTTCGCGGAACGGTTCGAGACGCTCGATGCCGGTTTCGGTTTCGACGCCTTCGCGCTCACCGCTTTATGGCACGAACCGCTCGATCCGATACAGGCCGGGCTGATCGAGGCCGAGCATGATGCGACCTCGCTCGCACGGCTGATCGACCGGCTGAGCGCACGGATCGGCCCCGGCAATGTGCGGGTGCCGCTGCTGGTCGAAAGCCATCTGCCCGAACGCGCGCTGAGCTGGCAGCCGGCGCTGGGTGCGGCATCGGTCCGGACCGCGCCGCCCCCGATCACGCCCGAACGCCCGATCCGCCTGTTCGATCGGCCGGAGCCGATCGGCGTCACCTATGCGACGCCGGAGGGCGAGCCGCGCCTGTTCCAGTGGCGCCGCAAGCAGCACCGGATCGTGAAGGTGGAGGGGCCGGAACGGATCGCGCCCGAATGGTGGCGCGAACGGTCGACAACGCGATTGCGCGACTATTATCGGGTCGAGGATGATGCCGGCGCGCGCTTCTGGATCTATCGCAACGGGCTGATCGAGGACGGGCGCGGCGGGATGCCCGACTGGTATCTCCACGGGCTGTTCGCCTGATGCCCGATACGCCGCTCTCGCCCGGCATGCACGTCCTTGCCATCAACAAGCTGCCGGGCTTCGTGCCCAATCCGCCCGCGGCGTATGTGGAGCTTGGCGTCACGACGCCATATTCCTTCCTGCGCGGCGCATCGCCGGCCGTTCACCTTGCCGAACGGGCCTATCGGCTTGGCTATCACGCACTGGGCGTCGCCGATCGCAACACCATGGCGGGGGTGGTGCGGATGGATATGAACCTGCGCGGCGGAGGTATTCGACCGGTGATCGGCTGCCGGCTCGATCTGGTCGATGCCCCGTCCTTCCTGGCCTATCCCAGGGACCGTGCGGCCTATGGCCGGCTCTGCACTTTGCTGTCGCGCGGCAAGATGCGCGACCTCGCCGGCGAATGGCAGGCCAAGGGCGAATGCCATCTGACGCTCGAGATGCTGGCCGCGCATGGTGAGGGTGTGCAGCTCATCGTCATCCCCCCGGATGATCTCGACGGTTTCAGCGCGGAGCTTGCCCGGCTGACCGGGATGCTGCCGACGCTGAGACATATCGCCGCCGCCTATCTCTATCGCGGTGACGACAAGGCACGGATCAACCGGCTCGACGCCATCGCCCACACGCACCGCCTGTCGATCCTCGCGACCAACGACGTCCATTATGCCACGCCCGATCGCCGGCCGTTGCAGGACGTGATGACCTGCATCCGCGAAAAGACCACGATCGGCCGCGCTGGTTTCCTGCTTCACGCCAATGCGGAGCGGCATCTGAGATCGCCTGCGGAAATGATCGAGTTGTTCCAACGCTGGCCGCACGCGATCGCGGCGACACGTGCGGTTGCCGATGCGTGCCGATTTGCGCTGCAGGAGTTGCGCTATGAATATCCCGACGATCCGATCCCGGAGGGACGGACGCCGCAGCAGCATCTCGAAGTGCTGACCCGGGAGGGAATGAAGTGGCGTTATCCCGATCGTCCGCCGGAAAAGGTCGAGGCGGCGATCCACAAGGAGCTCGATCTGATCCGTCGGCTCGACATTGCCCGTTATTTCATCACGGTGCACGATATCGTCGCCTTCGCACAGGGCCTGGATCCGCCGATCCTGTGCCAGGGCCGGGGCTCGGCCGCGAACAGCGCGGTCTGCTATTGCCTCGGCATCACCAATGTAGATCCAGCCAACGTCTCGCTGCTCTTCGAACGCTTCATCTCGGTGGTGACGCGCGAGGACGGCAGTATCAGTTGCGAGGCGCCCGATATCGATGTCGATTTCGAGCATGAGCGTCGTGAGGAAGTCATCCAGCATATCTATAGTCGCTATGGCCGCGACCATGCCGGGCTGTGCGCGACGGTGATCCATTATCGCCCGCGCAGCGCGGTGCGCGAAGTGGGCAAGGCGATGGGGCTGAGCGAGGACATCACCTCGGCGATGGCGCGCACCGTCTGGGGAAGCTGGGGCAGCGAGGTCGACGAACTCAAGGTGAAGGAAGCCGGGCTCGACCTGTCCGATCCCGTGCTCCGCCGCGTCATCGCGATCACCAACCAGCTCATGGAGCTGCCGCGTCACCTCTCCCAGCATGTCGGCGGCTTCATCCTGACGCGCAATCCGCTGATCGAGAACGTGCCGATCGGCAATGGCGCGATGGCCGATCGCAGCTTCATCGAATGGGACAAGGACGATATCGACTATCTGGAGCTGTTGAAGGTCGATGTGCTCGCGCTCGGCATGCTCACCTGTATCCGCAAGGCCATCGTCATGATCGCGGAGACGCATGGCGAGCATTACGACCTCGCCAATATTCCGCCGGATGACGAGACTGTCTACGACATGCTGTGCATGGGGGAATCGCTCGGCGTGTTCCAGGTCGAGAGCCGCGCGCAGATGAACATGCTGCCCCGGCTCAAGCCGCGGACATATTATGATCTGGTCGTCGAGGTTGCGATCGTCCGCCCCGGCCCGATCCAGGGCGATATGGTGCATCCTTATCTCAGGCGGCGGAACGGTATCGAGACGGTGGAATATCCTTCGCCCGCGCTTGCCAAAGGGCCGCCGGACGAGCTGAAGAAGATCCTGGAACGGACGCTCGGCGTGCCGATCTTCCAGGAACAGGCGATGCAGATCGCGATGGATGCCGCCGAATTTTCGCCCGAGGAAGCGACCGAATTGCGCCGTGCCATGGCAACCTTCCGCTCGCGCGGCACCATCGGCAAGCTCGAGGAGAAGATGGTCGGCCGCATGATCGGTCGCGGCTATGATCCCGACTTCGCGCGGCGCTGCTTCGATCAGATCAAGGGGTTCGGCGATTATGGCTTTCCCGAAAGCCATGCCGCCAGCTTCGCGCACCTCGTCTATGTGTCGAGCTGGATCAAATGCTATTATCCCGACGTCTTCGCGGCGGCCTTGCTCAACTCCCAGCCCATGGGCTTCTACGCGCCCGCCCAGATCGTCCGCGATGCAAAAGAGAATGGAGTGGAGGTTCTCCATCCTGACGTGAACATCAGCGAGTGGGACAACAAGCTGGAGCCGATAGGGCTGTTGCGCGATCACCGGCCGCATTACCCCCCGGCTGCATCGATTTTCTCCAGATGGAAAGGGGACAGGGACGCGACGATGCGCGAAGGCGGGCCGCGCATACGCTACGCCTTGCGCCTCGGCTTCCGCCAGATCGACGGCATCGGCGAGGACGTTGCCCAGGCGATCATGCAGGCGCGCGATACGCCCTTCGCCGATGTCGAGGATCTGAAGGCACGCTCGCGCATCCATGTCGCCGCGATCCGCAAGCTGGCGGCGGCGGATGCCTTTCGCTCGATGGGGCTCGATCGCCGCCAGGCGCTCTGGGACAGCCGCGCGCTTCGCCAGGCGCCCGACCTGCCGCTCTTCGCCTTTGCCGAAGCGCGCGACGAAGGCGTGGAGGCACAGCCCGTCGCGCTGCCCGAAACCCCGCTCGCCGAACATGTCGTCTCGGATTACCAGACGCTGCGCCTGTCGCTGAAGGCGCATCCGCTCGAATTCCTGCGCAGCCATTACGAGCATCGCCGCTTCGCGCGGAACGACCGGCTAGCGATGATGAAGTCGGGCAACAAGGTCGCGGTCTCCGGCCTCGTCCTTGTCCGCCAGCGGCCCGGCACCGCGAGCGGCGTCTGCTTCATCACACTCGAGGACGAGACCGGCATCGCCAATCTCGTCGTCTGGCCCAAGGTCTTCGAGCAATATCGCAAGGTGGTGATGACCGCGCGGCTGATGGAAGCGCGCGGCTATGTGCAGACCGACGAGAATGTCGTCCATGTCGTCGTGCAGGAACTGGTCGACGCCACCGGCACGCTGGCCGCCCTGTCCGACGATCTGCTCCGCGCCGAGGTCGCGCGCGCGGACCATGTCGTGAAGCCCCTGCCCGTGGGGCTGCACCGCCATCCCCGCAATGTCAGCATCATCCCCAAGTCGCGCGATTTCCATTGAGCGCTTTCCCACAAAGCACTGGCAATCCCCCGCATCAGCCGACACAAGATCATCGATAAACGGATATGGAGATCGGCATGCGACGGATCATCGGGGGAACGGCACTGGCATTGGCGCTGGCCTGGGGCACCGCCGCATCGGCCAAGCCACCCACGCCCGCACAGGTCGATCAGGCCAAGGACATCCTCAAGAAATCGATCGGCTATCAGACCGTCGAGGGCCGCGGACAGACCGTCACCTATGCGGAATATCTCGCCTCGGTGCTCAAGGCCGCCGGCTATGCCGACAGCGATATCGTCATCACCCCGATGGGCAACACCGCGACGCTGGAAGTTACGCTCAAGGGCACGACCGACGCCAAGCCGATCCTGCTGTCGGTCCATATGGACGTGGTGGAGGCCAAGCCCGCCGACTGGGCGCGCGATCCCTTCACCGCGGTGGAGGAGAATGGCTATATCTACGGGCGCGGCGCCGAGGACAATAAATACGACCTCTCGATGATCGTCGCGACGCTCGCCCGCCTCAAGCAGGAAGGGTTCAAGCCCAAGCGCTCGATCATCCTCGCGGCCTCCGGCGACGAGGAAAGCGCCATGGTCACCACCCGTGCGCTCGCCAAGAAGCTGGCGGGTGCGGAAATGGTGCTCAACGGCGATGGCGGCGGCGGCATGCTCGGCCCGGACAACAAGCCGATCGTCTACACGCTCCAGGCCGGCGAAAAGACCTATGCCGATTTCCAGGTCACCATCACCGATCCCGGCGGTCATTCGAGCGCGCCGACCCCCGGCAATCCGATCTATCGTCTGTCGCGCGCGCTGGTGCGGCTGGGCGACTATAAATTCCCCAACATGATCAACGAACTCACCCGCGCATCGCTGGCTGCCGCGAGCCAGCAGGTCGGCGGCGATGTCGGCGCGGCGATGGCCCGCTATGCCGCCGACCCGCACGACACCGCCGCGGCGGACATCATCGCGTCCAAACCCGAATATGTCGGCCAGATCCGCACCACCTGCACCGCCACCATGTCGAACGCCGGCCATGCCGAGAACGCACTGCCGCAGCGTGCCAACGCCAACGTCAATTGCCGGATCTTCCCCGGCATCTCGATCGATGCGGTGAAGGCGGAACTGACCAAGGTCATCGCCGATCCCACCGCCGTGATCACCGTCGATCCCGACACCACGGCAAGTGACGCCTCGCCGCTGCGCAAGGATGTGGTCGACGCCGTCACGCGCG
>JASBTC010000265.1 GCA_030148625.1 Sphingobium sp.
TATAGGGGCCTCAGACGCGCGGATGTCCATCTTGGCCATGGGGCTCCCCATGAGACCGTATACGTTGACGCAGACTCATCAGAACACCGTAAAATCCTCTTGCAGACGGGGCGGGCCATACGTTGCCATAGCTCGCGAGGGACCTTGCAGGCGGGGGCGTCTGCACTGTCCGCTTTCCGTCGCGCGGGACCGACGAACCCGCGCCACCCGGCGTAACCCACACCGCCCTTCGCGCGGGGGTGTCGAAATCGGCCACCACGCTTCCGACACTCCCCGACCGGGGTCGCGCCCGCCAATCCCGGTGAAGGTGACGGCATGATGCCGTCTGCCGGAGTGACGGACAGGCAACATGGACAGCGACGACGATATTTCCCGGGCGAACCGTGCAAAGCGCGGCTCTCCCTATCTCAATACCGACCAGGCGGCCGCCTATCTCAAGTTCTCCAGTCGCTTGCTGAAACGGCTTCGGCGCGCCGGAAAAGGCCCGGTTTTTCGACGTCACAGCCGCTTCGTCCAATATCATATCGACGATCTCGATGCCTGGTCAAAAGCCCAGTCGATGGGAGGTGGCGGCCATGTCGAGGCGTGATGCGCACGGCGAAAACCTGCCGCTCCTGGCATGGGGTGACGAACTTCGCGCCAAGAAGCAGCGGCGTCACCGGCTCGGCCGGCGCATCGTCATCATCGGTGGCGGGATCACCCTTCTTGGCCTGACGATCGCCTTTCCTCCCGTCCCTCGCCTTGTCTGGAATGCGAGCGCCAGCGCCCCGATCGGCCTCTATGCCGTCATACCGGATACGCAGATCGAACCCGGCGACATGGTCGTCGCGCATGTTCCCGATCCGTGGCGAGCATTGGCCGCCAAGCGCCGCTACATCCCCGCCAACGTGCCCTTAGTGAAGCATGTCGCGGCAGCGGCCGGCGACGAGGTCTGCGCGCTCGGGCAGGAGATCTTCGTCAATGGACGCTGGCTAGCGGAACGCCGCCTTGCCGATGGCGATGGCCGTCCGATGCCTTGGTGGACCGGCTGCACGCGGCTGCGCGGGCGCCAGCTCTTCCTGCTCATGACCAACAGCCCGGCGTCGTTCGACGGCCGCTATTTCGGCGTCACCAACGGCCGTCAGATCGTCGGCAAGGCGCGGTTGCTATGGGCGCGCTGAGCCGATTGATCCCCGCAGTGCTGCTGCTGGGGGCGTCACCCGCGCAGGCCGATGCCGTCGATCAGTGGCGGCCGCTGATCGAGGAAGCGTCGACCCGCTTTGCCATTCCAGTGAGCTGGATCGAGCGGGTTATCCGCGCCGAGAGCCGGGGTCTCACCATGCTGCACAGACGTCCAATCCGTAGCCGCGCCGGTGCAATGGGCCTCATGCAGCTCATGCCCGCGACGTGGAGACAAATGCGCGCCCGCCTCGGGCTCGGGGCCAATCCCGACGATCCACGCGATAGTATCCTGGCCGGCACCTACTTCCTCCGGCTGATGTACGACCGGTTCGGATATCCCGGACTGTTCGGCGCCTACAATGCGGGACCGGGCGCCTATGCGTCCTATCTCGCGGGCAAGAGACGGTTGCCGAATGAGACCAGCGCCTATCTGGCATTGGTCGGCGGTACAGCAGTTCCGACGCAACCGATGTCCCAACCGGCGGCAACACCCCCGATGTTCGTCGTGCGCCGGGATGTCGCGGCAGAGCGTCCGGCACCAGACGAAGCGAGCGGACAGAGCTTGTTGTTCGCGGTTCGCAAGGACGTCCCATGACCTTGGGCGTCGGAGGGGCTCGTCCCGATAGACCCAGCATGACGGCTGGCGAAGCGGCTCTCAAGGCCCTCGGGTGCCCCCCAATTTTCTGCGAAAATCGGTTCCCCCCACGTCCGCTTCGCGGCGCTTCGCTACGCTCCGCGGCCCTGACAGCCGCTCCGCCACCCGTCGTCTCCACGCTGTTCTCGATGAGGAGAACAGAAGCGAAGGAGATAATCATGGGCATGTTTCAACCCATTTCGGTGGCGTCGGATCGCGTGATGGCGGCGCTGGTTTCAGGGCTGGAGATCGAGTTCGGACGTGGTGCCGGCGAGGCATTGGCGCATCGATTTCTGGAAGCGGAGGAGATCGATTTTCTCTGGGATGCGCGGAGCATGGAGCGCTGGATCGGCGCATACGAGAGCGGCGACGAGGATGAAATCGACCTGGACCGGGTGCGGATATTCGGGTTCCTGGACGGCAAATGGTTCGTCGCGGTGATGATCATCGATGGCGATGGAAACCCGCACGGATTGATCGGCAAGCGGGAGTTTGGGCGCCGGAAGCAGGCTCTGGCGGCGTTCGCGGATGCTTGAGAGGTTGCGCTTTCTAGGCCGGGATGCGGTGCTCAAGCGGCATCGTGTCCCGGCTTCTTCTTTGAGCCGAGTAGGATGGGGAAGGCAGGAGGTAGAAGAAGGGCGAAAGCAAGAGAAAGGCACTGTCTCGCGACAGATGCCAAGTGATTGTCTGCACATCGTTTTTTCGAGAGACATCCCGCGCTTCGCGCGAGACATGCTCGCCGGGATTGGCGGAAATCCGCCGTTTCCGGCGCAAATTCGCGAGATTCGTGACCACGACGGTAGCTCGCGATGAGCGACGACGAAGAGTTCACGCCACGTCTCGGTCGGCAGCGCCAGCAAGGGGGAAAGCGCGCGCGCCGCTATCTCGGTCGCGTGGTCGGCGCAGCGATCCGTTCGGCCGAGAAAGGGTCGGTCAGGAGCCGGCGGTTCGATGGCAGCCGGATCGGCCGCGGCGCCAGTATAGGGCGGCTGCTTTCCAGCCGCGATCGGTTCGGCGGCATGCGCGCGCGCCGCGCGGTTGTGAAGACGCGCCTGGTCCGCATCGGTACCAAGGGGATGCCCGCCGCGCGTGCCCATCTGCGCTATATTCAGCGGGATGGGGTCACCCGTGAAGGTACGCCGGGCGAACTCTATTCCGTCGAGCGCGACACGGTCGACGGCAAGGCATTCCTCCAGCGCTGTGATGGCGACCGCCATCAGTTCCGCTTCATCGTCTCCGCCGAGGATGGTTCGGAATATTCCGACCTCAAGCCCTATATCCGTCGGCTGATGACCCAGATGGAGGCCGACCTCGGCACCAAGTTGGACTGGGTCGCGGTCGATCACTTCAACACCGCCCATCCCCATACGCATATCATGTTGCGCGGCGTCGATGACACGGGGCAGAATCTGATCATTGCCCGCGAGTATATCTCGCACGGCATTCGCGAGCGGGCGGCTGAGCTTGTAACGCTCGATCTTGGGCCGCGCACCGACCAGGAAATCGAGGCGCGGCTTCGTCACGATATCGGCGAGGAGCGGCTGACGGCGATCGACCGGCGCCTGCTTCGGTCGATGGATGCCGATCGCCTGGTCACTTCGGCGGACCGTGATCCCTTCCAGCAGTCGCTTCAGGCCGGCCGGTTGCAGAAGCTTGCGAGCATGGGCCTTGCCGAGAATGTCGGCGGTGGTCGCTGGCAACTCGCCGACGATCTGGAGGGGACGCTGCGCACGCTTGGCGAGCGGGGCGACATCATCCGCACCATGCAGCGCGAACTGACCGCCCGGAATCTCCAGCGGCCGCGGCTCGGGCGGAGCCTGTTCGGGGCCGGGGAAACGGATCCGGAGCCGGTCGTCGGCCGCGTGATCGTGCGCGGTCTCGCCGATGAGCACCGTGACCGCCACTACCTGCTGGTCGATGGCATCGATGGTCATGCCCATTATGTCGATATCGGGCGCGGTGACGCCGTGGCCCCGATCCCGGAGGGCGCGATCGTGCGGGTGTCGGCACGAAGCCTGGAGGTTCGCGACGCCGATCGCGTCGTCGCCGAGGTGGCGGCGGCGAATAGCGGGCGATACTCTGTCGACCTGCATTTGAAGCATGACCCGTCCGCGACCCAGGCATTCGCGGAGACCCATGTGCGGCGCTTGGAAGCTATGCGCCGCACCGATCCGGACGTCGAGCGCCAGCCCAATGGGAGCTGGGTTATCGCGACGGACCATGTCGATCGTGCGACCGCCTATGAGGCGCGCCGTCATCGGGACCAGCCGGTCAAGGTGGAAACCCTATCAACGCGACCACTGGACCAGCTTCGTGAAGTCGACGCTGCAACCTGGATCGACCGAGAGTTGGTATCACAGTCTCCGCTGCCGATCCGTGACGCTGGCTTCGGACGCGACGTCCGGGCGGCCATGGCGGGCCGGCAGCAGTGGCTGGTCGACCAGCAGCTTGCGGATGTCGATGGCGATCGTATCCGGGTTCGGGCCAATGCGATCATGATGCTTCAGCGACGCGAGTTCCTTCGTGCCGGCGACGAGCTGGCGAGCGAGATCGGCAAGCTATTTTTTGAGACACGAACCGGCGACACCATCGAAGGGCGACTGCTGCGTCGGGTGGATCTCGCCACCGGTCGGTTTGCGGTCTTGGAGAACGGTCGGGAATTTACACTGGTGCCTTGGCGACCGGCCTTGGAAAAGCAGTTGGGCAAATCAGTGTCCGGCATCATACGCTCCGATGGAGTGAACTGGCGGCTCGGTCGTGGACAGGCAGGACCGGAAATTTCGTGAGTTCTCGTATCAGCAGCCCGCCATCGGGACGGCTGCTTTGCGCCCTTATTCCGTTGAAAAAGTCGGCTGCGGAACTGTTTGGATCGCGCTCCGCGATGGATGCGAGCTGCGTCCGTTGCCGATCAGGCCGGCGCGAGCCTGGCCATCGGGATCATCTTGGCCATTTTGCGAAGGTTCTGGGCTGCGGCGGCCAGGTGGAACTCATCTCTTGCTCCATTGGGGCCGCGCAGGCGCAAGCGATCCAGCTTCAGGATGCGCTTGAGATGGGCGAAAGCATCTCGACCTTCTTCCGTTGGCGGCGTGAGACGAGATACGCGTCGGTGGTGGCGATATCGCGGGCCAGATCGCGCGCGCCTTCGTGGATCGATCGAGTGACCTTGCGAGCGGGCATGTTGGGCGTGCATCGCTGTCGGAAGGTGCAGCTCTGGCAGTCCTGCTGGCGCGCGCGATAGCGGATCGAGCCGTCCTTATCGACGCCACTGCGCGGTGTGCTGAAGTTACGATTGGAACGCAGCAGGCGGTTGCCGGCCGGGCAGATGTAGCTGTCGTCTTCATGGTCATAGATGAAGTCAGCGCGCTCGAAGCTGCCATCGTTCCGGGTGGACTTGTCGAACACCGGGATATGCGGCTCGATGCTCTTGTCCTCGACCAGCCAGGCCAGGTTGGCTGCTGACCCATAGGCCGCGTCGGCCACGAGGCGCTCGGGCCAGATGCCGAAGCGCTCCTGCGTTTGTTCGATCATTCTGCGCCGTGCAGTCACTTCGGCCTGCCGCACCGATGTGGTGGCCTCGACATCGACGATTACCGCGTGATCGAGGTCGATCAGGTAGTTGGTGCTGTAGGCGTAGAAGGCCGCCTCGCGCGTTGCCGCGGTCCAGCGCGACGCGGGATCGGTGAGGTTGACCCGCTTTGGTGTCACCGGCGTTGCGCCGCCGAACGCGGCATCGTCCAGCACTTCCAGATACTCCCGCACGGCGCGGCCAGCCGCTTCAGGTGGAAGGCCTTCCTCGCCCGGCACCGACCGCTGCCGATGGACATCGGCGCGGATGAGGCTCGCATCGACCGCAAAGCCTTCACCGCCGACCAGACCTTCGGCCATGCAGCGCGCGACAGTCATCTCGAACTGTTGCCGCAGCAGATCGCTGTCACGGAACCGGCCGTGCCGGTTCTTTGAGAAGGTCGAGTGGTCAGGGAAATCGCCGTCCAGACCCAGGCGGCAGAACCAGCGATAAGCGAGGTTGAGATGCACCTCCTCGCACAACCTGCGCTCGGAGCGGATGCCCATGCAGTAACCGACGATCAGCATCCGGATCATCAGCTCGGGATCAATCGAAGGGCGTCCCGTCTCGCTATAGAAGGGCCGCAGATGCTCGCGGATATCCGACAGATCCACGAACCGGTCGATCGAGCGCAGCAGATGATCCGGCGGCATATGCCGCTCCAGGTTGAAGCTGTAGAACAGCGCTTCCTGCGCCACCGTGCGTTCACCCATCATCGGCTCGCCTCCGACTGCTTGCGGAGAGTGAATCAGACTGTCAACGCCGGTGCAAGGCCGAGCTTTTCAACAGAATACGCCCTAATCTCAGTCGTTCAGCTTGGCTCGGCGGATTCCCGAAACCGGCCGGTCGTTCACTTGCTCGCACCGGGAGAGGAATGGCCGAGATCGGGGACACTCCGGAAGGTCTGGTTTCAGGCGAGGAAGGGGGAAAGCCATCCCTCGTTCACCTGATCGGCATAGCGGCAGATTCGCGCCCAGTTGCCGATCGGCGGGCCGAACTGGCGGAAACGGCCGTGACAGCCCGGTGCAATGCCGCCACAGTATCCTGCCCGATGCGACTCCCATTCTACAACGATATCGGCCGGTTGCAGGCCTACCTCCCGCGCTTTGTCGCGATGATCGGCGTTAAGGCGTGGGACAGACGTGCGACCGCCCTCTTGCAACAGGCGCGCGGCACAACGTTCCAATCCTACGTGGTTGAGCGCTATCACTGGCTCGAGCTTGAACTAGCCTATCTTAGGCGATGGCGACAGAAGGCCGGTGGCCTATCGCCGAGAATGGAAAGTGCTGCTAGCACTTCGGCACTTCGTTTCGCGGCCGCCTGCGTCGAAATCGATGCGCGCCTGAATGCTCGCGGTCGTGCCGAATTGCGCGGCCGCCTGCGCGACGCACTCAAATCGAATTACGGGTTTGCGCCCCTCTATCTCGAGGTGCTCCATGCCGCCGCGCTCTCGAGCTATGGTTTCGAGGTGGATCTGCCCGATCTCCAAAATCGCGCACGGTACGACGTTGAAGGCGAGCGAAACGGCATCGCCTTCGCGATCGAGTGCAAGCATATCACCGCGGACGCGGGACGGCGTATCCATCAGAAGGATTTCTACCGGATCATTCATGAGTTGTTCGACACCTTGGTGCCGCCCGGCAGCGGCCAAGCGATCCCAACGATAATCTTGGTCACGCTCGACGACCGCCTGCCTGCTGCCGATGCCGCGCGGCGCGAGCTTGTCGACGTCGTCAGGCAGATCGTCGCCGAGCCGCTCGAGACGACGATTCGGGGCGGCTTTTTCGAAGTAGTGAAACTCAGCTACGCGGCGAATTTCGGACTTGACCCAATCACCGATCAAACGCTTTTCCATGACCGCGCACAGGAATTGTTTGGAGCGGATTGTCATGCCGTGACCACCGCCGACCGACATGCCGGTCTCACCATCGTGTTGCGCAGCCTTATCGGGGACGATCACACCAAACCACAACTTGACGCACTCAAGGCTGCGGCCCGTCAGCTCCCGACCGACAAGGCTGCCTTTGTTGCCCTCCAGTTCGATGATCTCGACTTTTCCGAGCTTCTCTTTCCGCATGTTGCCGAACGACTCCAGCTGGTTGCCAATTATTTCTTTGCAACACGCGAGTCCGCACATATCGGCGCTGCTGTATTCAGCGCCTATCGGCCATCGATGCGCGTCGATCCGGTCAACGAATGGAACCCGCTCGTCGTTTGCTGGAATCCAGCGTTCAACGAGGAATGGAAGGCCGGGCTTCCATTCCAGAGCGCGATCGACATGCAGATCGCCCGCTCGATCTCGGACACAACACGCTCCAGACGGGCAACCCCCGCCGAATTCAACACGTCGTCATCGAGCGCGTCATACCGCCGCCGGGCGGCGCGGCGTCGAATCTAGCGCGGACAACCGGCACGCCGGCCATCCTGAAACGCAGCCGCCCAGGATCTCTCAGCGTCAGCTGATCGTCCAGGAAATCGAAGCCATATTATGGTGATTCCTGTGTAAAGCGCTATCAAATGAACCCCTCGTTATGCGGCGATCCTCGCCTTCAGTGGAGTCTGTAGCCAGCTCGGCGCTGGGAACACCCAATTGTTCGTTGACAATTCCGACATTAGATTGCATCTATGTTAGATAATCGAACGCGAGGTCTGTTATGAGTGCGGACATCGAAGAGCAGCGAAAGCGGTTCAAGGAAAAATCGGCGCTGCTTGTGCAGGAGCTGCAGGCCTGGTTTGAGGAAGAGACCGCGCCGATCGACGGATCACCCCCGCCGCCCGCACCTGCCGGCGCTGGCGGATCGATCGTCGGGATGCGCCCAGCGATCGATTCCAAGCGGATGGTGGATGCGGCCCGGGTAACCCGTGCCGTGCTGGACATCGAGCTTCCGCCCGAGATCATCAAGCGCGGCGGCTATGAGAGCTGCGAGGAAATGATCAACGACCTGATGCCGAAGCTCGAGCGCGTCTATACTGGCGAGTTGAAGGTCAAGAAACGTCGCCCGGCCAAAGTTGCCGAGCCGGCTTGAGGGATACCCGATGAGTGAAGAAACCGGACATGGCGGAGGTATTGGTGAACGCCTCCGCAAGGCACGGGAGTTCCTGGAACTGACCCAAGAGGACGCAGCGACTGCTGCGGGCGTATCGCGCTCGGCGTTGTCGCTGATCGAGCACGGCCGCCGGAAGGTGGATTCGGAGGAATTGACGCGGTTCGCCAAGGTCTACGGCCAGTCGGTCGATGCGTTGGCCGGGGTCTCACCACTGCCCCCGCTGCCGGAAAGCGTCAAGGCGCTCGCCCGCGCGGCGACCGAATTGTCGGCGAACGACCGCGACGAACTGCTGCGTTTCGCCGAATTCCTGCAAGCCCGGTCTCCCAAGGTCAGCGGCAATGGCTAGATCGCCGGCAGCCGCCGCACGCCTCGAGGCCGTCGCCGCCGCGAACCGGCTTCACGCCGATCTCGATCTGCGCCGCCGGGTGAGTGAGGGGCAGGGCTTTGTCGATGTCTTCGAGGCGATCGGCGACCTGGATATCCCGCTCGTGTTCAAGCCGCTCGATTCCGCGCTCGGGCTTTGCTTGCCCGCACCCTTGCGCGGCATCATGATCACGACCAAGCGAGGCCTGCATATCCAGCGGTTCACCGCCGCGCATGAGCTCGGCCATGACACGTTGGGGCATGAGGGAAGCGTCGATCGGGAAATCCTTGAGCGCGGCCCCAACTCGCCGTCCGATGGTCGGGATTTGCGCGAAGTCGCGGCCGACGCCTTCGCGGCCGAGTTCGTGTTGCCAAGGTGGCTCTACCGCCACCACATCCAGGCGCAGGGCTGGACCC
>JASBTC010000277.1 GCA_030148625.1 Sphingobium sp.
CGCGCGGTTCGCGCGGCAGGCCGAGCGCGCGCTCCGCGAAGATGTTGCGCTGGATCTCGTTTGTGCCGCCAAATATTGTGTCGGCCCGCGAATAGAGGAACAAATTGGGCAGCATCGGAAAGGCATAGTCATGCCCTTCGACGGTCTCGCCGGACAGGCCGAGTACGTCCATCGCCAGCTCGCCCAGATCGCGCCGCCATGTCGCCCATTGGATCTTGTAAGTGAGCGCAGAGGTGCCGAGCGTGCCGCCCTCGGCATCGCTCAACATGCGCAGCGCACCATAGCGCATCAGATTCAGCCCGATCTCCGCCTGGGCGATGCGCTGGCGGATCAGCGGATTCCTGGCCTCGCCATTGGCGCGCGCCGCCGCGATCACCGCGTTCAGTTCGTTGCGGAAGCCCATTTGCTGCGCGAGCGTCGAAACGCCGCGCTCGAAGCCGAGCAGCGCCATCGCCACCGCCCAGCCATGTCCGGGCTCACCCAGGATATTGGCGGCCGGCGTGCGTGCGCCGTCGAAAAAGGTTTCGTTGAACTCGGCTTCGCCGGTGATCTGGTGGATCGGGCGAACGGTGACGCCCGGCTGGTCGACGGGCACGAGCAGGAAGGACAGGCCCTTCGGCCCCTTCGAACCCTCTTCCGTCCGTGCGATCACGAAGATCCAGTCGGAGAATTGCGCCAGGCTGGTCCAGACCTTCTGACCCTCGATCACCCAGTCATCGCCGTCCCGCCACGCTTTTGTGCGGACATTGGCAAGATCGGAACCGGCGCCGGGCTCAGAATAGCCCTGGCACCAGATCTCCTCGCCGCGCGCGATCGCGGGCAGGAAACGGGCCTTTTGCGCTTCGGTGCCGAAGGCGAGGATAGTGGGGCCGGCCAGCTCGACGCCGATATGGTTGAGCCGGGGCGGGGCGCCCGCGCGCGCATATTCCTCGGCGAAGATCACCTGCTGCGCCAGGCTCGCGTCACGGCCGCCATAGGCGCTCGGCCAGCCGACACAGCTCCAGCCCGCTTCGCCCAGCCGCTTTTCCCAGTCGCGTCGCCGCTCGGGTGCGTCGGTCAGGCTGGTGAGGCCACGGACGTCGGCGAAGGGGCCGTTGAGCTCGGCTTTGAGCCAGGCAGCGGCTTCCGCACGGAACGCCTCTTCTTCGGGGGAAAAGCCGAGCCTCATGCCGCTTCGTCCAGTCCGGCGAGCTGCGCGATCTGTTCGCGGTGCCAGTCGGGCGTGCCGAGCAGGCTGGCATTGCTGCGCGCGCGCTTGAAATAGAGATGCGCGTCATGCTCCCAGGTGAAACCGATCCCGCCATGGAGCTGGATCATTTCGCCTGCGCAATGATGATAGGTGTCGCAGGCAAAGGCCTTGGCGGCATGCACGGCGAACGCCGCCTCGTCCGATCCTTCGTCGATCGCGCAAGCGGCCCAATAGACCGCCGAGCGCGCCTGCTCGATTGCCACCATCATATCGGCGAGCCGATGCTTGACCGCCTGGAAACTGCCGATCGCGCGGCCGAACTGGGCGCGCTCCAGCGCATAGGCAACGGTGCGGTCGAGACAGGCCTGCGCGCCGCCCAATGCGTCGGCGGCGATGGCGAGCCAGCCGCTGGTGAGTGCGGCCGAGATCGCGGCGCGCGGATCGGCGAGCGGATCGAGCATGGCATCGCCGATGTCGATCCGCGCATAGGGGCGTGTCTGGTCCATCGAGGTGAGCGGCGTGACCGTCAGCCCCGGCGTGTCGCGGCGGACGATCGCGGCGCCGGTGCCCGTGGAAACGACGAACAGATCCGCGGTCGCGCCATGAGGGGCGAGCAGCTTTCCATTGTCGAGGATCGCGAAGCTCGCGCTCGCCTCGCCCGCCGCGAGCATCGGCAGCCAGTTCTTCTGCGCGTCCGTGCCGCCCGCGAGGATGGCGGGGGCGGCAAGGCCGAGGCTGGAGAGAAAGGGCAGGGCGGCGACCTGCCCGCCGGACTGTTCGGCCAGGATCGCGAATTCGACCATGCCGAGCCCGACGCCGCCCTGATCCTCGGGCAGCGCGACCCCGGCCAACCCCAGTTCGCCGGTGAAGGCCTGCCACAGAGCCCGATCGACGCCGTCCGCCGCCATCGCGGCGCGCGTGCGTTCGCTTGTCGCATTCTCGGCAAAGAACGCCTTCGCCGTTTCGGCGATCATCGCCTGTTCGTCGGTGAAGGCGAAATGCATCCTAGCTGCCCCACACCTTGCGCGGCGCGGCGCGGGCGGCGAGCAGCCCGTCGACCGCCGCGCCGATATCGGCGGGCGCCCATTTCGCCTGTTTCTCCACGGTGGGGCCGAGGTTCCAGCCATCCTCGATGGTGATGCGGCCACCTTCCAGTTCGAAGACGCAGCCGGTGACGTGGCGCGATTGCTCCGAACCGAGCCAGACCACGGCGGGCGCGATATTGGCGGGATCCTGCACGTCGAAACCGCTTTCGACCGTCGCCATCTTGTCGGCAAAGGCCTGTTCGGTCATCCGGGTGCGCGCGGCGGGCGCCAGTGCGTTGGCGGTGATGCCGTAACGGCCGAGCTCGGCGGCCTGGACGAGCGTCAGCGCCGCGATGCCGCCCTTGGCGGTCGAATAGGCCGCTTGTGCGATCGATCCCTGCAGCCCGGCGCCGCTGGTGGTGTTGTTGATGCGCGCATCGACCGGTTTGCCTGCCTTTTGCTGGCCGCGCCAATAATCGACCGCGTGGCGGCTGACGCAGAAATGGCCGCGCAGATGGACATGCATCGTCGCGTCCCATTCCTCGGGCGTGGCGGAAACGAACATGCGGTCGCGCACGATGCCGGCATTGTTGACGACGACATGCAGGTCGCCGAATGCCGTCACGGCGGCATCGACGATCCGCTTCGCCGCATCCCAGTCGGTGATGTCCTCGTAATTGGCGACGGCATTGCCGCCCGCCGCGACGATCTCCGCGACGACGCCATCGGCGGCGGAGGTGTCGCGGCCCTCACCCGACAGGCTGGTGCCGATATCGTTGACGACGACATTGGCGCCTTCGGCGGCGAAGGCGAGCGCATAGGCGCGGCCGAGCCCGCGCGCCGCGCCGGTGATGATGACGGTCCGTCCGTCGCAGATACCCATTCAGATCAACCTTTCAGTTCGGATCCGTTCGTCCCGAGCGAAGTCGAGGGACGCTGGTGCTGTTGCACGCGTGTCTCGACTTCGCTCGACACGAACGGAGGCATCAGGAGAGCCTTTCGATGATGGTGACGTTGGCCTGGCCGCCGCCTTCGCACATGGTCTGCAGGCCGTAGCGCCCGCCGGTGCGTTCGAGCGCGCCGAGCAAAGTGGTCATCAGCCGCGCGCCGGTGGCGCCGATCGGATGGCCGAGCGCGATCGCGCCGCCCTGCACATTGACCTTCTCATGCGGCACGCCCAGTTCCTGCATCCAGGCCATCGGGATCGATGCGAAGGCTTCGTTGCATTCGAACAGGTCGATATCATCGACCGACATGCCGGCCTTCTGCAGCGCATATCGGGTCGCGGGGATCGGGCCGGTCAGCATCCAGACGGGATTGTCGGCGCGCACCGAGATATGATGGATGCGCGCGCGCGGCTTCAGGCCATGCGCCTTCACCGCCGCTTCGCTGGCGATGAGCAGCGCGGCCGCGCCGTCGCAATTCTGGCTGGCGATGCCGGCGGTGATCGCGCCGCCCTCACGCACCGTCCTGAGTGCGGCGAGCCCCTCCAATGTCGTGCCGGGGCGGACGGTCTCGTCGGTGTCGAGCCCGTCGAGCGGTGCGATCTCCGCCTTGAACCAGCCATTGTCGATCGCGCGCTGCGCACGGGCGTGCGATTCCACCGCGAACGCCTCCATTGCGTCGCGGGTGATGTTCCATTTGTCGGCGATCATCTCGGCCGAGCGGATCTGGTTGACCTCTTCATCGCCATAGCGGGCGAGCCAGCCGGGCGAGCCGAGGAACGGACTGTCGAAACCATAGGGCTGGCCGGCGAACATCGCCGCCGAGATCGGGATCGCATTCATCGCCTGGCTGCCGCCCGCGACCACCAGATCCTGCGTGCCGCTCATCACGCCCTGCGCCGCGAAATGCACCGCCTGTTGCGAGGATCCGCATTGCCGGTCGATGGTGACGCCGGGCACATGTTCGGGCAGCCCAGCCACCAGCCAGGCGGTGCGGCCGATATCGCCGGCCTGCGGCCCGATTGTGTCGCAGCAGCCCCAGATCACGTCGTCGACCAGATTGGCGTCGATGCCGGTGCGGGCGATCAGCGCCTTGATCGGATGCGCGCCGAGATCTGCGGGATGGACCTGTGCCAGGCTGCCCTTCTTGCGCCCGATCGGCGTGCGGACCGCGTCGATGATATAGGCTTCCGCCATTATTGTGGTTCCTTATGCGAAGCTGTGGCCGGGGCCGATCGGAAGCGCGCCACCGATCACGGCGGCGTCGATCCGGCCAAGATGGAAGGCGCGATCGCCCCAGGCGGATGCGAGCGCCCAGGCGCGCTTCATCCAGAAATGCAGGTCGACCTCATAGGTATAGCCCATCGCGCCATGGACCTGGATCGCGGTCTCCGCGGTCACCCAGGCGGCGTCGGACGCGGCGAGTTTGGCGTGGCTGACATGGACCGCAGCATGGGTGGCGCCTTCGCCGAGCGCGATCGCCGCGCGCTGGACCACGGGCCGCGCGAAAGCGATCTTCACCGCGGCGCTCGCCAGATGATGCTTGACCGCCTGGAAGCTGCCGATCGGCTGGCCGAACTGGCTACGGGTCTTGGCATAGTCGGTCGCCTGGGCGAGCATGGCCTCGGCAATGCCGATCTGCTGCGCGGCGGCGATCAGCGCGGCGTGATCGAGCAGCGCGCCTGCCGGTCCGATGGCCGCGCCGTTGCTCGCCGCGCGCACGAACAGGCGGCGGAGCGGATCGACGCTGTCGAGCAGCTGCGCCGTGCCGCTGCGTTCGGCGAGCAGCAGGAGGTCACCATCTGCGGACAGGACATGGCTCGCGGCATCGAGATCGGCGGTCCAGGGATTGACGGGATGCTGGAGCGCCACTTTCGCGCTGCCTGCAGCGATGCGTTCGAGCAACGCATCCTGTCCCCCGGTCGCCACGAGCAGCGGCGCGGCGACCAGCGCGGTATCGGCAATGGGTTCGGCGACGCCCGCGCGGCCGAGCTCGATCGCGATCCCGACACCGTCGAGCAGCGACAGGCCGAGTCCGCCCTGCGCCTCCGGAACCAGCAGGCCCGGCAGGCCCATCTCGGTGAGGCCCTGCCAGACCGCATCGGAACGGCGGCTTTCGTCGGCGTCGAGCGCGCGCAGCGTTTCCGGGCCATGAACGCCCGCCAGATAGTCGCGCACACCCTGCGCCAGCGTCGCCTGATCGTCCGAAATCGTGAAATCCATGGCCGTTACCTCGGCAGCCCGAGCAGGCGCTCGGCGATGATGTTGCGCTGGATTTCGTTCGATCCGGCATAGATCGGGCCGGAGAGCGAGAAGATATAGCCTTCGAGCCAGCTATTGATCCCACCATCGTCCAGATGGCGCAGCTCGGCGGCGGCGCCCAGCAATTGCATCGCGGTGCGGTGCATTGCGCGGTCCAGTTCCGACCAGAAGATCTTGTTGAGGCTCGCTTCCGCGCCGATATGGCCGCCCGCCATGATCTGCGAGGCGACGGCATAGGTGTTGTAGGCATAGGCCTGCGCATCCATCCATGCCTGCATCACCTGTTCGCGCGCGGCGGGCGATGCCTTGTCCTGATGCGCGCGGAACAGCGCCACCAGCCGCGCCGCCGCCGCCTGGAAACGGGCGGGCGAGCGCAGCATGAGCCCGCGTTCGAAGCCCGCAGTCGCCATCGCGACGTTCCAGCCTTCGCCTTCTCCGGCGATGCGGTTGGCGACGGGCACGCGCACTTCGTCGAAGAACAGTTCGGCGAAACCGGGATCACCGTGGAGCTGGCGGATCGGGCGACGGGTGACGCCGGGGGCGTTGAGATCGAACAGGATGAAGCTCAGCCCCTTGTGGCGCTTCGAGTCCGGATCGGTGCGGAACAGGCCGAAACCCCAGTCGGCAAAGCTGGCACGGCTCGACCAGGTCTTCTGGCCCGTGATCACATAATGATCGCCCCCAGAATCTTTGGCACGCACCGCCTTGCTGGTGATCGCCGCCATGTCCGATCCCGCATTGGGTTCGGACCAGGCCTGTGCCCAGATCACTTCGCCCTTGGCCATGGGCGTCAGGAAGCGCGCCTTTTGTTCGTCGGTGCCGAACTCCATGATCGTGGGACCGAGCAGGAAGATGCCGTTCTGATTGGCGCGCAGCGGCGCACCGGCGCGATAATATTCCTCTTCGAAGATCAGCCACTGGATCAGGTCGAGTCCACGCCCGCCATAGGCCTCCGGCCAGGTGACCATGCCCCAATTGCCAGAGGCGAGCTTGCGCTCCCATTCGACATGCTGGCGATAGCCCTCCTCGCGCTCCAGTGTGAGGAGCGGTGCGCGGGGAACGTTCGACTCCATCCACGCGCGGACTTCGGCGCGGAAGGCCTGTTGTTCGGGAGTGTAGGCGAGATCCATCATCGCGTCCTTTTCCCCTCGCCCCCTGGAAGGGGGAGAGGGTTGCGCAGACTTGGCAGCGTGCTGCCTAGTCGGAGCTGGGTGAGGGGGATGGCGCGCGGAGCGCGCCCGCGAAGCGATGCTTCGCGCTCCCCCTCTCCAACTGCGCCTAAGCCCGGCTTGCGCCGGTCCAAGGCTTCGTATCCTCTCCCCCTAAAGGGGGCGAGGATGCGAAAATTCGGAAGTTCGGATCCCAGCATCAGAATTTCGCCACCGTGCCGGTTTCGACAAAGGCGTCGCGCGCCTTCTGGCTGTCCTCATGCATGTACATTTCGAGCGTGAAGCCCTGTTCGAAGCGATAGCCATGGTCGACGTCGCGGGGTTCGAGCCCGTTCAGCGCTTCCTTGGCGAGAACGAGCGCCTTGCGCGATTTGCCTGCGATGATCGCGGCGAAGGCGCGTGCCTCCTCGACCAGCGCCTCGCGCGGCACGACCTTCTCGATCGCGCCCAGGCGATAGGCTTCTTCGACCGGGATATTGCCGCCGGTGAAGAAGGCGGCGCGCACCTTGTGCAGCGGCAGCATGCGCGAAAGATGCGAAGCACCGCCCATCGCGCCGCGATCGACCTCGGGCAGCGAGAAATAGGCATCGTCGGCGGCGATGATCGTGTCCGATGCGCCGCAAATGCCGATGCCGCCGCCGATCACGAATTTATGGACGGCGGTGACGACGGGCACTTCGCAGTCGCGCACCGCCTTGAAGGTCAGGAAATTGCCGCGATTGAGCAGGGTGATGCGCTCGGGATGCGCCTGCATCTCCTTGATGTCGACGCCGCCGCAGAAACCGCGTCCCTCGGCGCGGATCAGCACGACATTGACGTCCGGATTGCTGCCGGCCTCGCGGATGATCGCGGGTAGGCTGTTCCAGATCGTGCTGTCGAACGCGTTGACCGGCGGCTGATCGAAGACGATCTCCGCGATACGGTCCTTGATCTGGGTATGGATCGGCATGGTTCAGGCCATTTTTTGCGAGGAAGAGGAAAGGGCGGCGAGGCGCGCGCGCGCCTCCGCTTCGATGCCGGCGACAAGGTCGGCGCAGCCGGGCAGGTCGCCGAGCCGCCCGGCGACGAGCCCGGTCGCCATCAGCCCGTGATCGGGATCGCCCTCGACAACGGCCTTCTGGATCAGCATCGGCGCGGACGCCGCCATCATCGCCTGGGGCAAGGTGAGGCCGCCATGGCTGGTCATGCCCTTTGCCGCCCTGAACAGATCGCCGAACGACGCACCGGTCTGCCGCTTCATCTGCAGCCCGCTTTCGATCGCGCGCCGCCAGATGCCGATCCCGGTGGACCGCTCGATCCGGTTGAGCAACGCGTTGCGGATCATGCGCTGGGGCATGCCGTCGACCTTGGTCGAGACGAGGATGTCGTCGGTGCCGGCGGCGGTGTAGCGTGCCTTGGTGACGTCGGGGATCGGGCTTTCGCGCGTCATCAGGAAGCGCGTGCCCATCGCGATGCCGACCGCGCCATAGGCAAGGGCAGCGGCAAGCCCGCGACCGTCGCTGAAGCCGCCCGCCGCGATCACCGGAATTTTCACGCTGTCGAGCACCTGTGGCAGCAGCACGGTCGAGGCGACCGAACCGGTATGGCCGCCGCCTTCGCCGCCCTGCACCGTCACCATGTCGACGCCCAGTTGCACCATCTTCTGCGCATGCTTGACCGCGCCGACGGTGGGCACGCAGAGGATGCCGGCATCCTTGAAGCGCCCGATCATTTTCGCATCGGGGCCGCGCCCGAAGCTGACCGCGCGCACCTGGTCGCCATGCTTCAGGATGATCTCGACGATCTCGGCAGCGCCCGGCTGGAACATATGGAAATTGACGCCGAAGGGGCGGCGCGTGCCCTGCTTGACCGCGAGGATCGCGGTTTCGAGTTCGGCCGGCTGCATCACTGCGCCGGCGAGAAAGCCGAACGCGCCGGCCTCGCTCGACGCGATGACGAGTGAGGGCGTCGCGATCCAGCCCATCGCGGTCTGGATCACCGGTACCCGGCAGCCGAGCCGCTCGGTCAGGATGGTGTTGAGCGGATCGGCCATCAGCCGGCGTCCCCATCCTTCTTCGCAGCGGCATCCTTCTTGTTGGCTTCGGCCATCGACTTGCCGGTGAGCCCGGCCAGGCTGTTGCCCGTCACCAGATCATTCTGGGCATGCGCGAAATGATGCATGTGGAAAACGGCATCCATCGCGGTGCGCTTGCCGCGCAGATCCTCGACATGGTTGATCGCCTGCTTGGTCAGCGACAGGCCGAGGCGCGGCATCTCGGCGAGTTTTTCGGCCACCCGGCGTGCCTCCGCTTCCAGATCGGCGCGCGCGACGATGCGGTTGACCATGCCCAGCTCATAGGCGCGGGCAGCGGGCATGCGTTCGCCGAGCAGCAGGAATTCCTTGGCGACGCGCGGCGGCAATTCGAAGGCATGGGCGAAATATTCGACGCCGGGAATGCCCATGCGGACGACGGGGTCCTGGAAGAAGGCGTCGTCCGATGCGATCGTCAGGTCGCAGATCCAGGCGAGCATCAGTCCGCCGGCGATGCATGCGCCCTGTACCATCGCGACGGTCGGCTTGGGCATGTCGCGCCAGCGGCGGCACATGCCCAGATAAACTTCCTGTTCGCGCGGGTAGAGGAATTCGGCGCCGGGCTTGTTGGTGTGATCGGGCCAGAGCAGCTTGCGGTCGAAGCTCTTCGTGACGTCGCGGCCCGGCGTGCCGATGTCATGGCCGGCGGAGAAATGCTTGCCGGCGCCGGCAAGCACGATCGACTTCACCGCGTCATCGTCGACGGCGCGGCGGAACGCGTCGTCGAGCGCATAGGTCATCTGGCTATTCTGCGCGTTGTTGAAGCTCGGCCGGTTCATCGTGACCCAGGCCACGCCATTTTCGACGCGGTAGAGCACGGGTTCGTCGGTTTCGTAGACGATATCGGCCATGGTCAGTGCCTCCGGCCCGCGGGATTGTCCTTGAGCACGTTCGCGCGGAGATTGTGCGGATCGAAGCGGGCGATGATCGCGAGCTGTTCGGCGCTGGGCGCGGGCGTCTGCGCGATGCTGTCCGCCGCTTCGAGTACGAAGCCGGTGGCGTCCTGTACCCGATCGAAGCCGACGCCCGGGTGGAGCGAGATCACGCGGATCGCATGGTCGGTGCCGCCGAAATCCATGATGCAGAGATCGGTGACGATCAGCCGCAGATCGACGAAATCGAACCGGGCGCCGGGCACGCGCCGCGCGGGATTATAGCCGACGCTCGACACCATATCGACTTCGCCTTCGACGAAGACGCGCTTCGAATGCTGCGGCACGAACATCGAATTGATGTGGTAGATCGAATTGCCCGGAAAGCCGCGCGCGCCGAGCATCTGCACCTTGGGCCGGTCGTACGTGCCGCCGAGATAGGAGATGTTCATCTGCCCGAACCGGTCGATCTGGCTGGGCGTGACCATCGCGTGGCGCTTGCCGGGCCAGACCGCGGCGTCGAAATAACGCGAGAAGGGCAGATAGCCGGCGGGCTTGCGATCGTCATAGCCGCGCGGCCCGATCGGCACCGGATCCTCGACCAGCCAGGCCTCGCCATCGGTCATCATCAGTTCGGGTGTGTGCGTCACCTTGGCGAGCGAAGCGGCAAGCCGCGGCGCGGGGCCGATGCCGGTCGCGACCAGTTCGCCATTGCCGCGCCAGGCCTCGGATGCGGCGACGATCAGCTGTTCGCAGAGCGTGAATTCGGATGAGGTGGTCATGATCGTCATCCCCTCAGAAAATGGGCAGGGGAAGGGCGGAGACGGCGGCAGCGCCGCCGACGCGGTCGAGATAGCCCGCCTCGTCGGCGCCGATCGTGCGGGCGGCGAACGCATCCCAGCCGCCGTCCTCGCGCGCGCTGTCGGCATAGGCCTTCAGATGCTTCATGTCCCAGCCATAGAGCGGCGGCATCGAGGTGGGGTGTGCGCCCAGCGGCGCTTCGATCACACCATGGACGAAGCAGCGCTCGACGATATTGGCGCGGGCATCCTCGGGATAGCTGTGATCCATCCGGTCGACCACTTCCTCCGCCGAAACGAAGGTCCTGTCCGCAGCGCGCGCGAACCAGTCGTCATAATAGGTATCGGGGCCGAGCGCCTGGATATTGCCGAGCCGGTCGGCGCGATGGACGTGGAGCAACGCAGCATCGAGCTTGAGCGCCGGCATCGCCAGCAGAACTTCACCGTCATCATAGGGCGATTGCACCGTCCTGAAGCCGCCATGCGTCATCACATCGGTGCCGAGCCCGACATGGGTTGGCAGGAAGGGCAGGCGGAACGCCGCAGCCTTCAGCCCCCATTGCAGCATGCCTTCGTCGAGTTCGAGGATATCGAGCGTGCCGGCCTCGCGGCTTTTGCGGAAATAGGGTTCGAGCGGGATCGCATCCATCGAGACGAAGCCGAAGATCAGCTTCTTCACCTTGCCCGCGGCACACAGCATGCCGACGTCCGGCCCGCCATAGGCGACGATCGTCAGGTCGGTGAGATCGGAGCGCAGGATGGCGCGGACCAGCGCCATCGGCTTGCGGCGTGGGCCCCAGCCGGCGATCCCGATCGTCATCCCGCTCTTCAGCGATGCGACGAACTGCTCGATGGTCAATTGCTTGTTCAACCCGCTCTCCCGTCCTGCAGACAGGTGTTGCATGGCGGGCAGGCGGTTGGTCCGCTACCACCATATGGAGAGAGACATTCGCGGCCGCCGGTAGAATGGGTGTGGCGAAGGACGTGGAGATGGCGATGGCTGAAAATGAGCGGCGCGTGGCGCTGGTGACGGGCGGTGCGCGCGGCATCGGGCGCGCGATCGCCGAACGGTTGCTGGCGGACGGCATGGCCGTCGTGATCTGCGGCCGCAATGCGCCCGAGGATCTGCCGCGCCATGGCGAGGCGGTGGTCGCGTTCGAAGCGTGCGACGTCCGCTCGGCCGAGGATGTGGACGCGATGGTGGAGCGCATCGTCGCGCGGCACGGCCGGCTCGATCTTGCGGTCAACAACGCCGGCGGCTCACCCGAGGCGCCGGCCGCCACTGCGTCTCCGCGTTTCTCGGAACGCGTCCTTGCGCTCAATCTGCTCGGCCCACTCCATGTCGCGCAGGCTGCCAACCGGATCATGCAGGACCAGGCGTCGGGCGGCTCGATCGTCAATATCGCGAGCGTTTCGGGCACGCGCCCGTCGCCGGGCACTGCGGTCTATGGCGCGGCCAAGGCGGGCCTGCTGAACCTTACCGAATCGCTCGCGATGGAATGGGGGCCCAAAGTGCGCGTCAATGCGATCGTCGTCGGGCTGGTCGCGACCGAGGCAGCGGTCGAACATTATGGCGGAGAGGCGGGCATGAAGCGCATCGACGCGATGCTGCCGCTCGGCCGCATGGCGCGCGGCGAGGATGTCGCCAATGCCGTGCATTTCCTGGCGTCATCCGATTCCGCCTATGTCAGCGGCGCACGGATCGCGGTCCATGGCGGCGGCGAGCGCCCCCTCTTTCTGAGCCTCGCCGAAGGGCGCTGAATATCTAGGCTGTGGTGACGATTTAATCATTTGAGCCATAGCATGATGCTGGCGAGTTTGATGAATCCGAGGAAGTGTTGGGCGAGCTTGTCGTATCGTGTAGCGATGCGTCGCCATTGCTTGAGCTTGGCGAAGAAGCCCTCGA
>JASBTC010000293.1 GCA_030148625.1 Sphingobium sp.
CGATGATGATGCCGCCCAGCGCGGTGGGCGCGGCAAGCGCCTCGATTCCCGCATCGAGCAGCTTCGCCAGGCTTTTGGACAGGATGACGATCGGCAGGATATTGGCGAGCAGCAGGACGATATGCCGGGTGAGCGAGCCCGATCGTTCCACATGCGGAAGCGGGCTGGCATCCTGCCATTCCTCCCCGGCGCCCTCGGGCTGGAAGAAGCCGCGATGCCGGCCGGTCTGGAGCCACAGGAAGATGCCGTACAGCGCGATGGTGAGGAGCGAGAACAGGCCCGACTGAAGGGGAGACAATGTGCCCCCCGCGCTGGATGTCGTGAAATTGGGCAGGACCAGCGCGATGACGGCGAGCGGGATGGTGACCGCGAGATAGGCGCTGGCGCCCTGCAGATTGAAGCTTTGCTGGTGGTGGCGCAGTCCGCCCACCAGCAGCCCCAGCCCGACGACGCCGTTGAGCACGATCATCAGCACCGCGAACATCGTGTCGCGCCCCAGTGTCGGCACGGCATTGGGGCTGAGCATCACCGCCGAGATCAGCGCAACCTCTATGATCACGATCGACAATGTCAGCACCAATGTGCCGAAGGGCTCGCCGAGGATTTCGGCCAGTTCCTCCGCTTCATGGACGACGCCGAAGGCCGACCAGAAGATGACGCCGAGCAGCCAGGCGAAAAGCAGGCCGGCAAGGATGGGGGACATGGCGGCTGGAAGGATCGTGGGGGCGGCCATCACCGCGCCGACCGTCAGCCAGGCGAACGGAAGTCGAAGGGCAGAATATTGCATCGAATACACGTTACCATCTGCCCTCCGTGGAGTCGCGGACGGTCGTGTAACATTTCATGAAATAATTCTGGCGATGGCGTCGAGGCCGCTGCGGATCACAGCGCGCGCGTAGCATTTGACGGTGTCGCGCGCAGCGTCGCGACCCACAGCATCAGCGTCACGATGCTGATCGCCGCGCCGAGCAGGCAGACGCCACCCCATCCCGCGCGCGCATATATGAAGGTCGAGGACGACGATCCCAGCGCGCTGCCGATCGAATAGAAGAGCATGTAACCGGCGGTGAGCCGGCTCTGCGCCTCGGGGCGGACGCGATAGATCATCGCCTGATTGGTGACGTGCACGGCCTGTAGCCCGAAATCGATGATCACCACGCCGAATATCAGCCACAGGATGGAATGCGGCAGCAGCGCGATCGGGCCCCAGGCGAGCAGCATCAGCGAGAGCGCGATTCCCGTCGTGCGTTGTCCATGCCCCATGTCGGTCCATCGCCCCGCGCGCGTAGCGGCGAGTGCGCCCGCCACGCCCGCCAGTCCGAACAGGCCGATCGCGCTGTGCGACAGCGAAAAGGGCGGGGCGGCGAGCGGCAGCACGAGCGGCGTCAGCAGCGTGGTTATATTGGCGAAGATCAGCATCGCGATGAGGCCGCGGATGCGCAGCACGGGCTCGGTGGCGAGCAGCGTGAACAGCGAGCCGATCAGCCTTGGATACGCCATGGTGTTCACCGGCCGTTGCTGCCGCGGCAATGCCTTGAAGAGCAGCGTGGCGATGAGAAGCGTCAGCAGCGCCGATCCCAGATAGACGGTGCGCCAGCCCGAAAGATCGGTGAGCAGGCCGGCCACCGTCCTTGCGAGCAGGATGCCGATCACGATCCCGCTGGTGACGATGCCGACGATATGGCCGCGCGCGGCCGGTGGCGCGAGGCTCGCCGCAAAGGCGACGAATGCCTGGGTGACGACGGCGAGAAAGCCCATGATCGCCATGGCCGCCAACAGCATCGCGCCGCTGGTCGCGAAGCCGATCGCGACCAGCGCGAGCACGGACAGCAAGGACTGCACGATCACCAGTCGGCGGCGATCGACGAGATCGCCGACCGGAACCAGCAGGATCAGCCCCAGGCCGTAACCCAATTGCGTCGCGGCCACGATCAGCCCGGCATGCGCGCGCGACAGGCCGAGATCGTCGGCCATCACGTCGAGCAGCGGATGCGCGAAATAGGCATTGGCCACCGCCAGTCCGCTGGCGATCGCGAAGAGCAGGGTGAGGCCGGTTGAAAGGCCCGGCGCTTCGGCACCGGCTGCGCGCCGGGCCGGAGCGGCGTCGTCCAGGGATCGCATGGCAAATCTCGCTTCGAATCGGTTTAATGATGAAACTATTTGATCGATAGCGAGATGGTTTTATAATGCAACCACAATGCGCCGATCGAGGCGTGCGGAAAGGGAAGAATGGTCAGGCGCAAAAGCCTCAAGGGCGATTATTGTCCCAGCGCACGGTCGCTCGATGCGATCGGCGACTGGTGGTCGCTGCTGATCGTGCGCGACGCCTTTGACGGGCTCTCGCGCTTTGGGGAATTTCAGAAGAGCCTTGGGATCGCCCGCAACATCCTGTCGGATCGGCTGCGCACGCTGATCGATCGCGGCATCTTGGAGGCGGTTCCCGCGGCCGATGGCGGCGCGCATCAGGAATATCGGCTGACCGAAATGGGCCGCGACCTCTTCCCTGTCATGGTGGCGCTGCGGCAATGGGGCGAGCGGCATCTGTTCGCCGCCGACGAAGAACATTCGAAGCTTGTCGAGCGCGATACCGGCCTGCCGGTCCGGCTCGACATACGGACCGAGGACGGACGCCCGATCGGCCCCGACGCGGCCATCATCCTGAAAGTGCCCGTCGAAGACGAGGGCTGATACGGGCCTGGAATTGGCCCGCCACTTCCATAGCGCCAAGTCATCGGTCCATCTGATCTTTGCGTTCGTCACGCGGCGCAACGCGCCCTAGAGTTGATCCGGTCCAGATTGAACCGGATCAACTCAGAAATTCCTTTTGTTTGCTGTGATTTCCGAGTCGGCAGGTGATTCCACCTGCCTCGAAATCACTCTAGCCTTGCCGAAAGACCATGTTCAGGGAGGGGTTCATATGCGCCACGCCATTATTCGCGCTTTCGTCTCGACAATCTGCCTTGCCGCATCGGCATCGCCGCTTGCGGCGCAGCAGCGCGCGGCCTCGACCGAGCCCGCGCTCTATCATGTCGCGATCGGCGAGGCGGGTGGGGTTCCGCTCGTTGCGGTCAATGGCGGCCCGGGTTTCAATCACAGCTATCTTATCGGTGCCCCCGTGTGGAAGGGGATGTCCGAACGGCGCCGGATCATCTTCTATGATCAGCAGGGCACGGGAAAATCGCCCAAGGCGCCTGCTTCCGGCGACCTGACCGTCGCCAGGATGGTCGAGGATCTCGAAAGTCTCAGGCGTACGCTGAAAGTGGAGCGCATGGACCTGCTCGGCCATTCCTGGGGCGGCATATTGTCGATGGCCTATGCGGTTCGCTACCCCCAGCATGTCGCGCATCTCGTGCTCGTCGGATCGGGCTCTCCCAAACCGGCAGAGCATGAATTTCTGTTCGACAAGCTTTATCCGGAATTGCTGGCGACGATTCCGAACGACCCGAGCCCGGCGGGGCAGATGGGCTGCGTCGAGATCGATGCCTATGAGAAAATGTCCTATTACGACCAGCGCAACCGCCCTCGCGAAGGGGAGGAGGCGGGCAGCAGCTTCTCGCAGGAAACCTGCACGACGGTGATGCTCGATGCCATGAAGCTCGATCTCTATCCCGAACTGAACCGCCTCAAGGTCCCGACGCTCGTCATCAATGGGCGGTTCGACGCCAATGTCGCGCCCACCGTCGCCTACAAGATCAGCCGCGCCATTCCCGGCGCCCGGCTCGTCTTCTTCGAACGCAGCGGGCATTCGCCCCAGCTGGAAGAGCCCGAGAAATTCACACTGGAGGTCGAGCGGTTTCTAGAGCGCTTCCCGAAAGAGTGGTAACCGGTTTTTCGGCCGGGAAGCGCTCAAGATATTGAATCGGAGCCTTTCTTATCCGGCAGGGCGATTTCGCCCTGCCGGGAAAGGCTCCAGGCGCGGTCAGATGATGACCGGAGTGGTGGGGTCGTGCGGTCTCATCAATGCATCGACAACGGCCTCGACCAGCGCTTGTCGCGCGTCGGGGCGGTAGACGATGTAAAAGGCCTGGTCGGAGGTGATCGACCGGTTCGAGATCCGCACGACCTGTCCCGATTCCAGATAGGGATCGACAATGCCCTGCCAGCCCAGCACCACGCCGCGCCCGGCCAGGGTTTCCTGCATCATCGGGGTATAGGCGCTGAACACCGGCCCTTTCGGGGCAGGCATGAAGCCGAGATCCTCGAACCAGTCGAGCCAGTCGACGCGTCCCTGGCTGGTATTGGCAAGGTGAAGCAGGGGGGCGGCGGCCCATGCTTCCGGGCTGTCGTGCCGAAGTCCGGGAAATTGTTCGAGCAGCGACGGTGCGCAGACCGGAAACGCAATCTCTTCGAGCAGCTTGCGCGACGTCATTTCGGGCCAGTCGGCAGGGGTGCCGTATCGGATCGAAACATCGACGTCGTCGGCGTCGAAATTGAGATAGGT
>JASBTC010000295.1 GCA_030148625.1 Sphingobium sp.
TGCGGTTCGAGCTTGAACTGAAACAAAAGCGATGCTCCCATAGCGGGAGCACTCCAGTGTCTCTCAGTCGCCACGTCGCCGAAAATGGTCGTGGTGATGATCGTTCAGTATACTCGTTAGAACCATTTGAAAAGCGAAGATATTTTTGAACGAGCGGCCGGTGGCATCGGCGTCATGCCCGAGACCGCGCTCCTGGTGTTACGGTGCCACCTGCAAAATCCCTATATGCTCAATGTGTCAGGCTCGCCGTCACTTGCAGAATTGAGGGGTTTTCGCTCGTGGCGCTGCAATTACAGCAGGCATAGCTTCTTTTTCCTTCCCTCTTGGTGGAGAAAGGACAATGCTGCCTGACCCGCAACAGCGGGTTAAGCAGCTTTGGATGAAGGGAGGGGGCGTCCTTTGATCATGGTTTCGGGCTGATACCCCGGGTAGGAGTTTGACATATGGGAGCGATGCTCACGAATCTCGTGACGGCAGGACTGCACGCGCGATGAGTATCCCGGCCGCCGCCGCGCTTCTTCTGCTGTCCGGGGCACCCCCCGCTCTTTCCGATGTCGTGCCCGAGATCGAGCCGCAGCAACTTGCGGGTGATCCGGTGCCACCCGTGGTCGTGCCGACTACCGGAAAAATCCCGCCCCCCGCTTCGGGGACGCCCGCGACAACCAGTGGCGAGCAGCCGGCCGAAATACCGCCACCGCAGGACGATATCGTGGTGAAGGCACGCGGAGCGCCGCCGCCGGGTGATCCGCTGCAAGACGTCAACGTCACGTCGTATCGGGCGATCCAGTCGGTCGACAAGGCGCTCGTCGCCCCTGTCGCCACGGGCTATCAAGGCATCGTTCCGGAACCTGTTCGCGATGGGCTTGGCAATGCGTTGCGGAACCTGAGCGAACCCATAAATTTCCTGAATTTTCTGTTGCAGATCAAGATCGGCAAGGCCGCCGAAACCCTCGGCCGCTTCGCCGTCAACACGACCTTCGGCGTCGTGGGCCTTTTCGATGCCGCGAAGGCGAAGCCGTTCGACCTGCCATATCGGCGCAACGGCTTTGCCAATACATTGGGTTTTTACGGTGTCGAGCCCGGCCCCTATTTTTACCTCCCGCTCATCGGGCCGACGACATTGCGCGACATGGTCGGCAACAGCATCGACCTGCTCGTCCTGCCGACCGCGGTCGGCGCGCCTTTCAACCGCGCGGCCTATTCGATTCCGACAAATGTGATCAAGCAGCTCAACGACCGCATCGAGCGCGATGCCGGGATTGCGCGCCTGCAAAAAGAAAGCGCCGATCCCTATGTCGAGACACGCACCCTCTATCTCGAAATGCGCCAACGCGAAATCGACGCGTTGAAAGGCAAGGTCATTGCGGTGAAACGGGAGAAAAATCCCTGAATGATCAATTTGCCAAGCTCGTCGCCACTGGCAGGATTGGGGGTTTTGTACTGGCTCCGTAATGGCCCTCTTCTTTTTCTGAGGCTTCACGGAATAGCGGGATCCCCGCTTTCGCGGGGATGACAGATAGAGCGTGACTTATGCAAACGTCTCGCGTTCGCGGGGAATGACAGGATGAACTCATCTGGCTGGATCAGACTCTAGCGACGAGATCGCCATCATCGGTGCCCTCGCCTTCCCGGAAAGGGTGGCGCGGGGAGGACGGTCCCGATGGTTACAGATCCGCCCCGACCCGCTGCAGCAGCCGTTCCGCCACCGATTTGCGGATGGGCATGCCTTTGCGCATCTTCAGCCAGGTGTTCACGCTGATCCCGAATGTTTCCATCACGCATTCGGCGGTCTGCGCGCGCAGGCGGCCATTCAGCTTTTCGACGCAGGTCGGGCTGACATAGCTGAGCCGGGGATTGTCGGTGTGGATGATGTTGCCGCCGCCGCTGCCACCGCCACAAGGGGTGGGGAGGGGCGCGGTGCCCGGCCTGGCGAACATATGCCGGCCCGGCTGGTCGTCGGGTCGCGCCCGTTGAACTGCTAAAGTCATCGAAACTGCTCCTCAACTCTCGTTCTGGTCACTGTCCGTCGCACGCGCGCCATCGCTGGCGACGAAGCGCGCGCTTCGCTCGGGGCGTGGCGGTCCCCCAAAAGGCCGCCGGGCATATCGAGTCCGGCCTTTGCCGACCGGTTTTATAATTAGTGGGCGGACGCCGAAGACGGCGCGGGTTCCGGCCCGTACATCTTGGTCAGATAGGTGATGATCTGTTCGCTTTCCGGCTCGGTCAGCTGCGCGCCGTTCTGGATCATGCGTTCGACCACCGTGCGCCAGTCATTGCCCGACAGGCGCTGGACGGTCACCGTATTGAGTTCGTGGCAGGTGTGGCAGCGCTGGACGAACAGATCCTTGCCCGGGCCCGCTTTCGGATCTTCTTGCGGGTTCTGGGCCTTCAGCCCGGTCGAAACCAGCCCGGTCGCCAGCCCTGCGATGACCAGTGCCGCAAGAATGCCCGTACGCCCTGCAGTCGACATCACTCACTCCTACTCTTTTTCAGGCACATCATGGTATATTGAAGTTTAAGCGGACTTGAACGGATCATGCGGTTTCGGCAGCCGGACTGCGCGTGATCACGCCCGATATGATGACCGCCAGCAGCCCGGAGAGGATGCCGATGAGCAGCCCGGATCCGAGCACCAGCCCGGTGGGGAGGACCGGCGGAAGGCCCGATGCGAAGAATGTCGTCATGCCGATGAAATAACAGACGACCAGGCTCGCAAAGGGCAGGAATTGCGCGAGCAGCGCCGCGAACACTATGACGAACACGCCCAGCAGCAGCGCGATATCGGCGCCAAGAGCCGCTGCGCCGCCACCGATGATCGCCGCCCCGACAAAGCCGAATATGACGCCGAGAATGGCGCAGACGAAGGTCGGCGCCGCGGTTCTGGCGCTCATACCGCCGGCGACGAAGGCGATCCAGCCGATGAACATCACCCAGACCGGGATTTCGAGGCGAGCGCAGATCACGCTCGATATGGCGGCGACGAGTGCGGTGACGGCGAGAGCAAGAATGTTTTTCATGATCACTGGCCCCTGATCGATGATCCCGGAAAATCGGGCCGCGGCGGGGGGAAAGGAATCCGCCGCGGCCCCTTGGACGCCTCAGAATTTGAGGCGGACACCGGCGCTGATGGTGCGACCCAGCACGAAGCCGACGAAATTGTCGAAGCCCTGGGCCGTGTTCTCGAACGGTGGGTAGGTGTCGAACAGGTTGGCGACCTGGACATAGACGCTGGGCTCACCCGGCAGGCTGTCGCCGAACTTGTAAGTGAGGTTCAGGTCGACCGTGGTGTAGGAACCGACCTTGTCGCCGCCACCGTTCGGGATGCCGCCCGAAGAGGTGACCGGGTTGAGCGCGGTGCTGCCCCAGAAGGTGAAGCCTCCGGTATAGTTGGCGAAGACCGAGGCGGAGACCGGCCCGACATCGACGTTGAGATCGGCGCGCAGATCGGTGCGGATCGACGGGAAAGTGCCGTTGAAACGGTTGCGATTGAGCACGCTGAACACCGGCTCACCCGGTGCCGCGGTCTGGTCGAACTTGGTCTTGTAGGTGCCGGCGATGCCGCCGCGGATGGAGCCCCAGTCGAAGCTGTGGCGATAATGGACATCGAAATCCACGCCTTCGACATAGACGGTGTAGACATTGAAGTTGCGGAAATCGAGGCCGAAATAGATCGGCCCTGAGCTGAGTGGAGAGCGCTGACGGCGTCCGCCGCGATAGGCCTCGATCTCGGCCGCGGTGGCGCCGTTCGGATAGATCTTCAGCAGATCGTGGAACGCATCCGAGTTGATCACGATCGACAGTGGCGGCGATCCGCTCGTGCCCTCCAGCGTGGTGTGCCAATAGGTCAGGTTGGCGGTCAGGCCGGGCAGGAAGCGTGGTGCGAAGTCCGCGCCGATCGCCCAGGTCTTGCCTTCGGCCGGCTTCACGTCGGGATTGGCGCCGTCGAGGCGCATGCCCGCGATCGACGCGGTGCCGAGGATACAGGTGGTCTGGCCGGGCGCGTTACAGCCCGGGATCGCGCGCGCCTCGGGATATTTGTCGAGAGGCACGTTGAGCGTGCCGTTCTGCGGGCCGAAGAAGGTGTCGACGCTGCGGCCGTCGATGCCGCTGAGCACGTCGGGCCCATAGGTCGAGAATTGCGGCGCCACGAACGAGGTCGCATAGTTGGCGCGGATCTTCAGCCCCTCGACGACTTCCCAGGTCGCGGCGAATTTGGGATTCTTGATGCTGCCGAAATCGCTATAGTGATCATAGCGGCCCGAGACATTGATATCGAGGCGCCGGGCGAAGGGCACTTCCATTTCCGGCGAGATCACCGGGATCAGCACTTCGGCATAGGCCGATTTGACGGTGCGGAGATAGCGGAAGGCGTTGAAGCTCGATCCGGTGCTCGACGGGCCCGTATTGTTGGGTTCGACCACTTCGGTATCGATCTTGTACTTGGTCATGTCGCCGCCCAGCGCGACCTTCACATCGCCGGCGGGCAGTTCGAACAGCGAACCGTCGATCTTGAGGTTGTACTGCTGGATCACCTGGCGCGCGGCCTGGTAATTGCGGCTGTCGAGCAGGCGCTTGAGCACTTCGGGCGAGGTCCGGTTGGTGGCGCGCGGATTCCAGACATCGACGGCATTGGCCGTCGTCAGCGGCACGTTGGTGACGAGCACATTGGTGTTGGGGATCGATGGCTGGGTGAGGTTGCCATTGGCGTTGGTGGTGCCGTTGAGCGCGAGCAACAGGCAGCTCTGGCAGAGCGAACCGGTGATCGTGGTCTTGGCGGTGTTGACGCCGGCCATGACGAAGCCGCCGAGCCGCCATTTGTCGCTCAGCTTATATTCGGCGTTGAAATAGCCGTAGAAGGTCTCGCTGACCCCCTTGGCGCGCGCACCTTCAGGGAAGAGTTCGTTGGCGTCGAAGCGGATCGTGCCGGTATGGGGAACCGGATCGAGGCCCGCTGGAGCGACGAAGAACGGATTGATCTGACCACCCTTGCCGCTGCCGGGGCCAAAGACGGTCGCGGTGATCAACTGCGCGGACG
>JASBTC010000307.1 GCA_030148625.1 Sphingobium sp.
CGACTGGCTCGACGAAGCGCAGCTCGACCGCGTTGGCGCCTTCCGCTTCGAACCCGTCGAGGGCGCCGCCGCCAACAACCTGCCCGATCCGGTGCCGGAGGAGGTGAAGGAAGAGCGTTACGCCCGGCTGATGGAACTGACCGCGCGGATCTCCGCCGAAAAGCTCGAAGCCAAGATCGGCCGCACGCTCGACGTCATCATCGATGCAGTGGACGATGAAGGCGGCGCGACCGGCCGCTCCAAGGCGGATGCGCCCGAGATCGACGGCGAAGTCCATCTGCGCGACGCCGAGGGGCTGAAGCCCGGCGACATCGTTGCGGTCGAGATCGAGGATGCCGACGAGCACGACCTGTTCGGCGTTCCCGTCACCGACTGATCGGCCAACGCGTCCTATGCCAAGGTGCAGGGATGCTGACGCATCCGCACCCTGGAACGCTCAAGCGCCGCGCGGGCTTTAAAGGCTCGATGAGTCATGCTCATCGAGCCTTGGTATGAGCGCTTGCGGTGTGCTCAACCGGCTGCGATACGCACCCGGCGATGACCAAGTCCGTGGAAACAAACGCCGAAGCTGAAAAACCGCCGCGTCGGCGCGTGCGCCGGCAGGCACCGACCGTACGGCGTCAGGATCTGCTTGCGGTGACGATCAGCTGCCTTGCGCGGCTGGGCGCGCGCGGGACCACAGGCCGCGAGATCTGCCGCCAGGCCGGCGTCTCGCACGGCCTGCTTCGCCACTATTTCAAAAATCCCGACAATCTGCTGCTCGAAACCTATCAGGAGCTGTGCGACAGCGTGATCGTGCGCTTCGAGGCGGAGATGATGCTGCCTCATGACGATCCATGGGAAACGATCGATCGTTTCCTGATCATGCTGTTCTCCGACGAATGGGCCAATCCCGATATATTGGGCGCCTGGATCGCATTCTGGACATTGGTGCGCAGCAACGAGGAATTCGCGGCGGTCAGCGAGGATTATAATCGCCGGCTGCGCGAGATGCTGGCCGAGGCGGTGCTGCGCCTGCCGCCGGGGCCGGTGCCGGCCCATGACATTGCCGCCTTGCTCTCGGCGGTGACCGACGGACTCTGGATCGATTTCTGCCTGTCGCCGACCCGCATGCCGCGCGATCGCGCGCTCGAACTCTCACGACTGACGCTGCACCGGCTCGCGCCCCGTCCGGACGCCTGACCGTCACAAGACCGCGTCGCGCGCTTCCTCGCCGATCCACGTCCGAAACCGTGCGAGCGGCGCGCTGATCGCCGCACCTTCGGGATAGACGAGATAATAGGCCTCGTCGGTCGAGAGCGGCACCGGAATCGGACAGACCAATGTGCCCGCCGCGAGCTCGGGCTCGATCAGGAAGCTCGGGATCAGCGCGGCCCCCGCCCCGGCCGCCGCCGCCTGCGCCAGCATCAGGAAATGCTCGAACGCCGGCCCGCTGGTGGTGCCCGGCGCATCGACGCCCGCGGCACGCAGCCAGCGATCCCAGGCCGTGCGGCGCGATGTCTGGAACAACAAGGATTTCCCCAGGAAATCGGCGGGCGTGGCGATCGGATTGGCCGCGAGCCATTCGGGCGAACAGACCGGCAGCGCCGTTTCCCGAAGCAGGAAATCATGCACCGCGCCCGGCCAGTCGGGGCGCCCGAAATGGATCGCGGCATCGAATGCCTCATCGGCGAAATCGAACGGGAATGAGCGCGCGGCGAAATTCACCACCAGTTCGGGATGCCGTGCGGTGAGTCGCGGCAGGCGCGGCGCGAGCCAGCGCATCCCGAAGCTCGGCAATGTCGCGATGCTCAGCTCGTTGGTCGGCCGCCCATCGGCAAAGCGCGCAGTAGCACGGCGGATCCGGTCGAGCGCTGGCCCGACATCCTCGGCATAGGCCCGCCCCTCCGCATTGAGGCTGACCCGGCGGCCGGTCCGCGTGAACAATGGCGCCTGCAGCCAATCCTCCAGCAGCGCCACCTGCCGACTGACAGCGCTCTGGGTCAGGCCGACCTCTTCCCCCGCACGCGAGAAGCTGCCGAGCCGCGCCGCGGCCACGAAGCTATTGAGCGCACCCATTGGCGGCAACAATCTGCGCGCGCCTTCATTCCAATCCGTCATCAGCAGATGACCCCTTCGCGTTTGTCATATCGTAGCATCTGTATCAGAGAGCCGCCAGATCGCGTTGGAGGTAATCATGCGCAACGGGAATGAAAGCACGATCGAACGGCTCGTTATCGGCACGCTGGGCGACGCGGCGGGCATGGCCGCGCTCGATGCGCTGGCGATCGATCCGCGACTGCTGGCCGAAACCGGACAGACCGTCTCGCGTGCCGCCTTCGCCATGGCGCTGGGCGCGGTGCTGTTCGACGGGCTGCTGGCCCGCGTCCCCAGCGGCGCGGCTTATGGCGTGGAACGCCGTGCGCGCGGCGAAAAGATCCTGTTCGATCATGGCGCGCTGCGGACCATCCGCTTTCCCGTCGGCCCCACCGGCGCCCTGCCCGCCGGCCAGGACGCGTTCGCGCGCATCCTGGCGCCGCTCGGCTATCATGTCGCGGGCGTCTATCCGCTGCCGGCGCTCAAGATGACGGGCCATGCCTATTGCCATCGCGACCTGCCCGAGGCGATCCCGCAATATTTCGTGAGCGAATTGCATGTCGAGCGCTTCGACGACGCGTTCGGCGCGGCGGCGCGGCGCGTATTCGGTGGATCGCGCGACCCGCTGGGTCCCGAGGAAGCCGCGCTGCTCCACGATTTCGCGCGCCACAATGCCGTCCCCTTCGCGCAGGCACTTGCCATGCTGCCGCGCATCGCCGCCGCGTTCGACCGGCATCATGGCGAAATCAGCGTCGCGGATTATGAAATCCTGCTCGCGCGATCGGCCGAGGCAGGGTGGATCGCGACCGAGGGCAATGCCTTCAACCACGCGACCGATCGAGTCGCCGATGTCGATGCGCTGGCCGACCGGCTGCGCGGCGAGGGCTGGCCGATCAAGGATAGCGTCGAAATCTCGGGCAGCGGGCGCGTCCGCCAGACCGCCTTTCGCGCCGACCCGGTCGAGCGTTCGTTCGTCGGCGGCAATGGCATGCCGCGAACGGTCCCCGGTTCATTCTACGAATTCATTACGCGTGAAACCGATCCCGCGACGGGCGCACTCGACCTCGCATTCGACAGCGGCAACGCAACGGGCATCTTCGCGATGACGCGGGCGGCGTGACCGGCCAATCCATCCTTCTCGCCGCTCTGGCGGAGATTGTCGGGCCGGCGAATCTGCTGACCGATCCAGGCGATCTCGCCAGCTATGCCAGCGACGGGCGCGGTGCGACCGGCGCACCGCTTGCGGTGGCGCGTCCGTCGAGTGCGGACGAGGTGTCGCGGGTCATCCGGCTCGCCGTAGCGGCTCAGGTCCGGCTGGTGCCGCAGGGCGCGCGCACCGGCCTGGTCGCCGCCGGAATCGCGGGGCCGCAAGGCGACGAGATCGTGCTGACGCTCGAACGGCTTGCCCGACCGCCGGTCATCGATCCGGTCAATCGCACCGCGGAGGTCGATGCCGGCGTGCCGCTGTCCGCCATCAACGCCGCGGCGGCGGAGCATGGACTGTTCTTTCCGATCGACCTGGGCGCCGATCCGTCGGTGGGCGGCATGATCGCGGCGAACACCGGTGGCGCGCGCTTCCTGCGCTATGGCGATGTGCGCCGCAACCTGCTGGGCATAGAGCTGGTGACCGCCGATGCCGAGCCCCGCCTGATGCGGCTCGGCGCCGCGCTGTGGAAGAACAATGTCGGGCTGGATCTCAAACAGCTCGTTGTCGGCAGCTCGGGTTCGCTCGGCATTGTGACGCGTGCGACATTGGCCCTGGCCCCCCGGCCCGCCGCCACGGTGACCGCGATGGTCGCGCTCGATCGCGCCGAGTCGGCGACCGACCTGCTCGTCGCGCTCGAACAGGGCTTCGGCACCCTGCTGACCGCATTCGAGGGGATTTCCGGCCCGGCGCTCGAAGCGGCGCTGCATCATGTGCCGCGCCTGCGCGATCCGTTTGCCGGCAACCGGCCCGATTATGCCGTGCTGATCGAGCTTTCGGCGGGCGCGGCGTTCGATGCCGAATTGCTCGAGGACAAGCTCGGCGCGGCCCTGATGCCCTGGTTCGATCGCGGCACGATCCGTGATGCCGCGGTCGATCGCGGCGACAGCCTCTGGGCGATCCGCCATGCCGTTCCCGAAGGATTGCGTGCCGCGGGCAAGGTGGTCGCCTGCGATATCGCGCTCCGGCGCGGTGACGTGATGCGTTTCCGCCGCGATCTGGCAGAGCGGCTGGCGGGCATCGCGCCGCAACTGCGCCTCCATGATTTCGGCCATATCGGCGACGGCGGCCTGCACTTCAACATGGTCTGGCCGGCCGAGGCCGGACCGTTCGACCCGGAAATCGGCGAAGCCGCCCGCGCGGCGGTGTTCGTTGCGGTCGTCGAAGGCTATGGCGGCAGCTTCAGCGCTGAGCACGGCATCGGGCCGGGCAATGCGCACTGGTATCAACGGCTGGTGCCGGCGGAGACGCGTGCTCTGTCCGGCGCCGTGCAGCAACTGATCGCACCGGCACCGATCGGCCGGGTGGATTTTGGACTAGAGCAGGCTGTGTTTTGATGGAAGCGGAGAGCCTGCTCTATTTATTTGTTTTAACGCGATTTTCGAGTCGTTCGATGATTCCATCGAACTGTAAATCGCTCTAATGGGAGCAACGACATGACCGATGCATTGATGGGCGTTTACAATCGCGCGCCGCTCGCCGTTTCGCACGGCAGCGGAGTCTGGCTCCACGATATCGAAGGCCGCGCCTATCTCGATTGCGTCGCAGGTATCGCCACCGACGCGCTGGGTCACGCGCATCCCGCACTGGTCGCTGCACTGACCGAGCAGGCCGGCAAGCTCTGGCACGTCTCCAACATCTTCCGCATCCCGGCGCAGGAAGAACTGGCGAAGCGCCTGACCGATGCGAGCTTCGCCGATGTCGTGTTCTTCGGCAATTCGGGGTCGGAAGCGATCGAATGCGCGCTCAAGACCGCGCGCCGCTATCATTTCGTCAACGGCCAGCCCGAGCGGATCGACGTGATCGGCTTTGCCGGATCGTTCCACGGCCGGACCTATGCCGCGATCAATGCAGCGGGCAACCCGTCCTATGTCGAGGGTTTCGGCCCCCGTCTGCCCGGCTATGTCCAGCTGACCATCGACGACGAGGCGGGCATCGCCGAAGCGATCGCACGGCCGACCACCGCGGCGCTGATCGTCGAACCCGTCCAGGGCGAAGGCGGCGCGCGCGCGCTGACCGGCGAATGGCTGAAGCGCGTCCGTGATCTCTGCACCGCACATGGCGTGCTGCTGATCTATGACGAAGTGCAAAGCGGCATGGGCCGCACCGGCAAGCTGTTCGCGCATCAGTGGTTCGAGGGCGTCGAGCCCGACATCATGGGCATCGCCAAGGCGCTGGGCGGCGGTTTTCCCGTCGGCGCATGCCTGGCCACCAGCGAAGCCGCAAAGGGCATGACCGTCGGCGTCCACGGCTCCACCTTCGGCGGCAATCCGCTGGCGATGGCGGTCGCGATCGCGGCGTTCGACGAGATCGCCAAGGACACGACGCTGGCCCATGCCCGCGCCATCGCCGACGATCTCAAGACCCGGCTGACCGACCTGGCCGCGCGCTATCCCGACCTGATCATCGACGTCCGCGGCAAGGGCCTGCTGATCGGCCTGAAGATGATCCCCAACAATCGCGAGTTCATGGCGCTGGCGCGCGACCATGGCGTGCTCATTGCCGGCGGCGGCGAGAATTGCGTCCGCCTGTTGCCCCCGCTGATCCTGAGCCATGAGGAAGCGGCAGAAGCCGTCACCCGGCTGGAAGCAGCCTGCGAAGCCGCCCGCGCGCAACTCGCAAAGGCCGCTTGATGCTGGTGGTGCGGCCCGCCGGACCGGCGGACCTGGACGCGTTGATGGAGCTTGCGGTCCTGTCGGGCCGCGGCTTCACCAGCCTGCCCGAAGACGAAGCGGTGCTGTCCGAGCGGCTGGCCCTGTCGGAGCAGAGCTTCGCCAGCGGGATCGCGCCGGCCGAAGCCTGGTACACGTTGATGCTCGAGGATGCGGAGACCGGCGCCGTTGCCGGCGTCGCGGGCGTGCGCGCCGCGGTCGGCATGGGCCGGCCGCATTTCTCGTTCCGGATCGTCACCCTCGCCCAGCATTCGCTGGCGACCAAAACGCGCTTCGACCATCAGGCGCTGGTGCTGGTCAACGAATGCGCGGGCTGGACCGAAGTCGGATCGCTGTTCGTCCGTGCGGACCGGCGCAGCGGCGGCGCCGGGAGCCTGCTCGCCCGATCGCGCTACATGCTGATCGGCGCGGATCCGCTGCGCTTCTCGCACACGGTGATGTCGGAACTGCGCGGCTGGTTCGACGAGGACGGCCGATCGCCCTTCTGGGAAGGCGTGTCGTACAAATTCTACCGGATCCCCTTCGAACAGGCCGATCATATGGTGACCGCCAGCGACGGCCAGTTCATCCTCGACCTGGCGCCGCGCCATCCCATCTATGTCGAGTTGATCGACCAGGATGCCGCCGAGGCGATCGGCCGCGTCCATCGCGACGGAGAACCCGCACGCGCGCTGCTGGAACGCGAGGGCTTCGAACGATCGGGACTGGTCGACATCTTCGATGGCGGCCCCACCATGACCTGCCAGCGCGATGCACTGGCGACGGTGCGCGGCGGCCGGACGCTGCGCCTGGGCATCGGCCATGATGTCGAGGGCCCGCAATGCTTGCTGTCGAGC
>JASBTC010000312.1 GCA_030148625.1 Sphingobium sp.
GCGTCCGCCACCGTCGGTGAATATTGAGACATCGTCGCTGTCGTCGCGCCGCAGGTACAGGTGCAGTTGCGATTGCCCATGTCGGGCTGGAACGGGCGCTATCTTCAGCAGGGCTGTGGCGGCCTGTGCGGCACGCTGGGCTATATCGAAGGCTGCACGACGGCCCTGGCCGGCAAGTTCGCCGTCGCCGCCCAGAATATGGGGCATGTCGGTGGCGGGCCGGCGCTGTGGGGCGGTATCGAGCAGTTGCGTATCGACTATGGCGCCCGATCGACCCATGTCGCGTCGATCGCAGCCAAGGCGATCGTCGCGGCCTATTATGGAGCGCGGCCGGGCAAGTCGTATTTTCGCGGCTGTTCGACGGGCGGCCGGGAAGGATTGATGTCCGCGCAATATCATCCCGGAGACGTTGACGGGATCATCGCCGGCAATCCCGCTTTTGCCGGAAGGCTGGGCGCGTTCGCCAACAATTGGGACGCGCGTCAGTTGCTGACGCGCGACGGCGCTGCTGTGTTCAGCGACGATAAGTTGAAGCTGCTGCATCGCGCGGTTCTCGCGAAATGCGACATGCTGGATGGCCTCGCCGACGGCATCCTGAACGATCCGCGGCAGTGCAATTTCGACGTGCGATCGATCGCCTGTCCGGCCGGGAAAGACGCGGCCGATTGCCTGTCCGGCGCGCAGATCCGCTCTGCCGAGAACATCTATGGCGGCGCACGCAACAGCCGCGGCGAGCGTCTGTTCCCGGGCCATTTGATGTTCGGCAGCGAGATCGGATGGAACGGCTTCTTCCTGCGCGCGCTGACCAACAATTATCTGCCGTATCTCGCATTCGAGAAGAATCCCGATGGCCCCTATGATTATTGGGATTTCGATTTCGATGCCGATGCCGCCAAGGTTGAGAAAACGGCCGCGCTTTACGATCCCGTGCCGCCACGCGGCCGTCCCGATCTGGGCGCATTCCATGCGCGCGGTGGCAAGCTGATCCTGTATCATAGCTGGTCCGACGAAGGGACCTCGCCCCTCGCCGCGCTCGACTATTACGCCAAATTATGGGCGAAGGACGGGCTCGATGCCACCCGGCAATGGTTCCGTACCTTCATGATCCCCGGCATGCTGCATTGCCGCGGGGGAGAGGCGCCCAACGATTTCGACATGCTCGAGCCGATGGTTCGATGGGTGGAAAAGGGTGAAGCGCCCAGTGCCGTCGTCGCGACGCAGCGTCGGCCCGACGGCGGAGTCGTGCGGACGCGACCGCTCTACCCCTATCCCGAATATGCGACCTATTCGGGCAAGGGGTCGGCCGATGATGCGGCGTCGTGGCGGCCGGCCCGGCCAAAGAGCACGCCGCGCGACGATATCGACTGGATCTGGAAGCCTGCGGATTAAGCCGGTTCGGGAGTGAGTGGATGCAAGGCGATCTAAGGCGCGGCGATTGGGGGCTGGTCGCATCGGCGGTGCTTGGGGTCGCGGTGTCGTTGATCGCCGTGGCGCTGATCCCGCTGTCGGTATTCCTCAAGCCGCTGAACGCGGCCTTTGGATGGGGGCGCGGGGAGATCTCGTTCGCGATCACCGTCATGGCGCTGTCGATGGCCGGGGCCATGCCGATCGCCGGCGCACTGATCGATCGGTTCGGCGTGGTCCGGCCCGCCATTTGCTCGATCCTCGCTTATGGTGCGGGCCTGGCCGCGCTGCCCATGTTGATCGATCATTTCGGTATTGCCGGTCTCTATGCCGGGGCGTGCTGGATTGGCGTGACAGGCTCTGCGTCCAGCTCGGTGATCTACGTCAAGGTCCTGTCCGCGGCATTCGACAGGTCGCGCGGACTGGTGCTCGGTTTTGCGATGAGCGGGATGCCGCTGGGCGCGGCGATGGCGCCGATGATCGCCGTCACCTTGATCGAAAACGGTGGTTGGGCCGCCGGCTTCCATGGTCTGGCGTTGCTTCCGGTCGTGATTGGTATTCCCATGGTTCTGATGGTGGGACGCCGGGCTCGGCCGTCGCGGGAGGGTGCGCCGTCCGTTGAGCGCGGGGCTGTTGGCGAGACGATCGGTCAGGCTGTCGCCACGCGAAGTTTCGGCACGATGTTGGTCGTGTTTCTGCTTGCCGCGGTGGCGCTGCATGGCATCCAGATCCACCTGCCTTCGCTGCTTTCGGATCGCGGCCTCTCGCCGCAGATGAGCGTCGCGACGATGAGCGGCATGTTCGCCGTCTCGCTCGCGTCGCGTATCGTCTGCGGATATCTGTTCGATCGCTATTTCGCGCCTTGGGTCGGGGCCATTTGCTTCGCGCTATCCGCCGCCGGTGCGGCGATGCTGATGTTCGCGGATGACGGTGCCTTGCAGATCGCGGTCGCCGTCACCTTCCTGGCGATCGGCACGGGCGCGGAAACCGATCTCCTGGCGCTTCTGGTCAGCCGCTATTATGGCGCTCGCGCCTTTGCCCAGATCTATGGCTGGATCTTCGCCGCCTTCATGATCGGCAGTGCGATCGGTCCCTATCTGGTGGGCGAGGCATTCGATCTCACGGGAAATTACAGAGCGGCGTTGGGCTGGTCTGCAATGGGGTTGCTGCTGTCCACCATATTGCTTGCCACGCTGCCGCGCTTCGCGCGCGGGGCGGAGAAAGCGGCGCGCGCGGCAGCGCCGGCCTGAAGTCGATCCCGTTCGGATCGACGCCGACGTTCTACCCGGTTTTCGCGATTTGGAGCGATTTCGAGGCAGGTGGAATCACCTGGCGGCTCGGAAATCGCTCCAGCTTCGCTGCCCTTAGCTCAGGGGCGGCAGCCAATGCTGTGGCCGCCTGCGCGGGGGTCAGCCCGCCGTGTCGGCGTAGAGCGCGCCATTCCTCAACTCGACCCTGTAGGTCTTGAGGGGGCGCGTGCAGGGATATTCGGTGGGAGCGCCGGTGCGGATATCGAAGGCGCCGCCATGAAGCGGGCAATAGATGATGCCGTCTTCGACGTCCCCGCCCGACAGCGACACCAGCGCGTGAGTGCACATGTCGTCGGTCGCGAAATATTCGTCGCCCAGTCTGTAGACGGCGATGCCGTCGTCGAACCCGGGCGGGGTAACCTGGACGACGCCGTTTTCACGGACGTCGTCGGCCTTGCACAGAAAGATGAGGTCGCTCATCCAGAGTCTCCGGTTTTCGGTGATGCGCCGCGCCTCAGGCGTCGGGCTTGTCCTTCTTGAGGACGAGGGCGTCATATTCGCGGCTGTCGACGATCGCCTCGACGATCATCGGCCCGTCGGCGGCGAAGGCCTTGGCCAGGGCCGCGCGGAATTCCTCCGGCGTGCGGGTGCTCTCGACGGGCACGCCGAACAGATTGTCGCCGCCGATCGTGCCGGTCGCGCGCACGGGCGTGCCGTAGATCGGGTTGCCTTTCTTCTCCTGCTTGATGCGGATCAGCGCCAGGTCGTTGTCGGTCAGGACGATGACGACGATCCGGGCATTGTGGCGCACGGCGGTGGCGAGCTCGCCGACCGTCATCAGGAAACCGCCATCGCCGACCACGGCGCAGACCGGCCGTTCGGGGTGGACCAGTTTCGCGGCGATCGCGGCCGGAACGCCGAAGCCCATGGTCGACCAGCCATTGGTCATGATCTGCGTTCCCGGCGCCGGCGTGCGCCAGAGCTGCCCGATCAGATGCGTGTGCGCCCCGACATCGCAGGTCATGATGCCATCGGCCGGCAAAAGGTCGCGCAGGATGGCGAGCGCCGCACGCGGCCCGAAGGGACCGTTGCCCGGCTCCAGCGCGGCGAACATCGCGTCGCGCCGTTCCGCCAGTGCCGTCAGGTCCCAATCCCTGGTGCCGGCGGGCAGCGCCAACAATGTATCGATGCTCGACATGATATCGCCGACGACATCGATGACGTCGGGATAGGTGGCGCGGTCGATGTCGGCGGGTTCGATGTCGAGGCTGACCAGCGGTACCTTGGCCATCCAGCTCTCATAATTGAACTCGATGGGGTCGTAGCCGATCGCAACGACCAGATCGGCTTCGGCATGGGTCACGCCCACCTGATCGCTCAGCGCATGGAACAGGATGCCGGCATAGTTCGGATGATCCTCGGCAAGCAGGCCCTTCGCCATCGGCGTCAATATCACGGGCAGTCCGAAACGCTCGGCAAGCGCCCGCGCCTTTGGCCCGGCGCCCGCAGCGACCGCGCCCAGGCCGAGCGCGAGCACCGGTCTGCGCGCATCGGCGAACAATCGCGCTGCCCTGTCCAGTGCATCGGCGTCGGCGGCGGCGCGCGCCACCGGCGGTTCGAATTGGAGGACTTCTTCGCCCGCTTCCTCCGCCGACATGCCGACCGGCAGGCCGATATGAACCGGGCCGGGGCGTCCCTCCATCGCGACCATGGCGGCATCGAAGATCGTCGCCTTGACGCCGTCCGCGGTCAGCCGGGTCGTCTTCTTGGTGAGCGGCGCGAACAGCGCCTGATGATCGATGCCCATCTGCACGGTGCGGCCGCGCAGCTTCTCGCCGAACTCGTCGGTGAGCGCGATCATCGGCGAACGGTCGAGCAACGCCTCGCCCACCCCGGTCGCGAGATTGGTCGCGCCGGGCCCGAAGGTGCCGAAACAGACGCCCGGCTTGCCGGTCAGGCGGCCATAGACATCGGCCATCATGCCCGCGCCGCCTTCATGCGTCGCCAGCACGAACTCGATACCGTCGGCCTTGCGGAGCTCCTCCATATAATCGACCCAGCCACCGCTCGGTACGCCGAAGACATGGGTGACGCCGATTTCCTTGAGCGCCTCGACGACTTTTTTCGCGACCTTGGCCATATTAGCCCCCCTTTTGTGACATGGACGATGTGGCAGGCGGCACGCCCACGCACACATATTTGAGTTCGGTGAATTCGTTGATCCCGTGGCGGGAGCCTTCGCGGCCAAGCCCGGATTGCTTGATTCCGCCGAAGGGGATCGGCGCACCCGTCATCGAAACGGTGTTCACCGCGATCATGCCATATTCGAGC
>JASBTC010000315.1 GCA_030148625.1 Sphingobium sp.
GCGCTCACCGGGGGCACCGAGTCCGCACAGGTGACGGGCTTCGCGATCGACCATCGCAAGATCGCACCCGGCACGATCTTCGGCGCCTTTGCCGGCGCGCGTTTCAACGGCGAGGATTTCATCGCCCAGGCGATCGCCGACGGGGCGGTTGCGGTGGTGGCCCGGCCCGAAGCGAAGGTGGAAGGCGCGGTCCATATCGCGGCGACCGAACCGCGTGCGGCGTTCGCGCGGCTGGCGGCCAAATTCTTCGCGCCTTATCCCGAGACGGTGGCCGCGGTGACGGGCACCAACGGCAAGACCTCGACGGTCGAACTCGCGCGCCAGCTTTGGCGCATGGCGGGGCATAATGCCGCCTCGATCGGGACGCTGGGCGTGACCACCGCGGGCGATCAGGCCAAGACCGGCCTGACCACGCCCGATATCGTCACGTTCCTGTCGAACGTCGCCGGGCTCGAACGCGAGGGCGTGACGCATCTCGCCTTCGAGGCGTCGAGCCACGGCCTGTCGCAATATCGTACCGAAGGCCTGCCCGTGCAGGCGGCCGCCTTCACCAATCTCAGCCGCGATCACCTCGATTATCACGGCGACATGGACTCCTATCTGGCCGCCAAATTGCGGTTGTTCTCCGAAGTGGTCGAGCCCGGCGGAAAAGCCGTGGTGTGGATGGACGATCCGGCTTCGGAAAAAGTGGTTCGCACGGCTCTCGAGCGGGGGCTCGGAGTGCTGGGTGTGGGAGAGCGTGGCGATACGCTTCGGCTGATCGCCCGTTCCCCCACCCAGTATGGACAATCGCTGACGATCGAGGCCGAGGGCGGCACCCATAAGGTGAACCTGCCGTTGATCGGCGCCTATCAGGCCGCGAACGCATTGACGGCGGCCGGCCTGGTGCTGGCCACCGGCGGGCCGCTGGCGACGGTGCTTGCCAATCTGGCGCGCGTACAGCCGGTGCGCGGGCGACTGGAGCGTGCGGTGGTCACCAAGGCAGGCGCGCCGGTCTATGTCGATTATGCGCATACGCCCGATGCGATCGAGGCTGCGATCGCGGCGCTTCGCCCCCATGCGCGCGGCCGGATCATCATCCTGATCGGCGCCGGCGGCGATCGCGACAAGGGCAAAAGGCCCGAAATGGGCGCTGCCGCGATCAGGCTTGCAGACCATGTTGTCGTCACCGACGATAACCCCCGCACCGAGGACGCTGCCGCGATCAGGCGTGACGTGATGGCTGGCGCGCCCGGTGCGGTCGAGGTTGCGGGGCGACGCGAGGCCATCGCTGCCGCGATCGCCGAGGCGGGGGCCGACGATATCGTGCTGCTGACCGGCAAGGGGCACGAACAGGGCCAGATCGTCGGCGATCTGGTGCTGCCCTTCGACGACGTCACCGTCGCGCGCGAGTGCGCGGCATGACCGCGCTCTGGACCTCCGCCGAGATCGCCGCGGCCGTTGCCGGCGCGGCATCCGCCGATTTCGCGGTGGGTGGCGTTGCATTCGATTCTCGCGAGATCGGCCCCGGCGACCTGTTCGTGGCGATGAAGGGCGAGGCGACCGACGGCCATCGCTTCGTCGACCAGGCATTCGCCAGCGGCGCGACCGGGGCGATCACCAGCCAGGCCGTCGATCATCCGCACATCCTGACCGCCGACACCATGGCGGCGCTGGAAGCGCTGGGTGTCGCCAGCCGCGCGCGCACCTCCGCGCGCATCGCCGGCGTCACCGGATCGGTCGGCAAGACCGGGACCAAGGAAGCGCTGGCGCTCGCGCTCGAACGCTCCGCGCCCGGCCGCGTCCATCGTTCGGTCAAGAGCTACAACAATCATACCGGCGTGCCGCTCAGCCTGTCGCGCATGCCCGCCGAGACGCGTTTCGGCATCTTCGAAATGGGGATGAATCACGCTGGCGAACTGGCCGCGCTGACGCAAATGGTGCGTCCGCATGTCGCGATCGTCACCGCCATCGCGCCCGCGCACCAGGCCTTCTTCGCCAGCGTCGAGGCAATCGCCGACGCCAAGGGCGAGATCTTCCAGGGGCTCGAACCTGGCGGCACCGCGATCGTGCCGTTCGACAGCCCGCATCGCGACCGGCTGATCGCCGCGGCCCAGCCTTTTGCCGGCAGCATCCTGACCTTCGGGCTGGGCGAGGGCGCCGATATCCGCGCGGTCGAAGCCGTGCCGGCCGCCAGTGGCGGCACATTGGTCACCGCGCATCTGCCCGGCGGCGAACTGGGCTTCACCATTTCGCAGCCCGGCATGCACTGGGTGTCCAACGCGATGGCGGTGATCGCGGCGGTTGAGATCATGGGCGGCGATCTGGCCGCGGCCGGGCTTGCGCTGGCCGAAATGCCCGGGCTCAAGGGACGCGGCGCGCGTCACCGCATCCCGATCGATGGCGGCAACGTGCTGCTGATCGACGAAAGCTACAACGCCAATCCGGCATCGATGGTGGCGACGATCCGCCAGCTCGGCAGGGAAATCGCCGAGCGCCGACTGGTCGTGCTGGGTGCGATGCGCGAGCTGGGCGAGGCGAGCGACCGGTTCCACGCCGAGATTGCGGGGCCGATCGAGGAAGCCAACGTCGATTTCGCACTGCTCGTCGGTCCCGAGATGGCTGCGCTCGCCACAAGGCTTGAGGGCAGCGTCGATTTCGCGCATGTGCCCGACGCCGCGACGGCACTCGAAGCCCTGTCGGAAATGCTTCAGCCCGGAGACGCGGTCCTCATCAAGGGGTCGAACTCTATCGGACTCGCCCGCGTCGTCGACGCGCTGGCGGGCGGGACGGACTGATGCTTTATCTGCTTGCCGAACAGCTTGGTTTCCCCGGCCTGCTGAACCTGGTCCGCTATCTCTCGTTCCGCACGGGCGGGGCGATCGCGACCGCCTTGTTCATCGGGCTGATCATCGGGCCGCGCTTCATCGGCTGGCTGCGCGTGCGCCAGGGCAAGGGCCAGCCCATCCGCACCGACGGGCCGCAGACCCATCTCGCCAAGCGCGGCACGCCGACAATGGGCGGGCTGATGATCCTGACCGCCGTCTCGCTGTCGCTGCTGCTGTGGATGGACATCAGCAACATGTATGTCTGGGCGTGCCTGTTCGTCACGCTCGGCTTCGGCGCGATCGGCTTCCTCGACGATTACGACAAGGTGCGAAAGGCGAGCCACAAGGGGGTTTCGGGCCGGACGCGGCTGGCGGCGGAATTCCTGATCGCGGGCATTGCGAGCTGGATGATCCTCAGCCAGTCGGGCACGCATCTCTACGTCCCCTTCCTCAACTATCCCCCGCTCGACCTGGGCTGGTTCTATATCGTCTTCGCGGCGTTCACGATCGTCGCCTTCGGCAATGCGGTGAATCTGACCGATGGCCTCGACGGCCTCGCCACTTTCCCGGTGATCATCGCCAGCCTGGCGTTCCTGCTGATCGCCTATCTGGTCGGCAACGCGAAATATGCCGGCTATCTTGGCATCCCGCACATTCCGGGGGCGGGCGATCTCACCATATTGTGCGGCGCGATCATCGGCGGCGGGCTTGCCTTTCTGTGGTTCAACGCGCCGCCCGCGGCGGTGTTCATGGGCGATACCGGCAGCCTCGCGCTCGGCGGCGCGCTTGGCGCGATCGCGGTCACCGCGCATCACGAGATCGTGCTGGGCATCATCGGCGGCCTGTTCGTCGTCGAGGCGCTGTCGGTCATCATCCAGGTGTTCTTCTACAAACGCACGGGCAAGCGCGTGTTCAAGATGGCGCCGATCCACCATCATTTCGAACAGCTCGGCTGGTCGGAACCGACCGTCGTCATCCGTTTCTGGATCGTATCCATCGTGCTGGCGCTGGCCGGCCTGTCGACGTTGAAGCTGCGGTGATCGTCTCCGACGCCTTTGCCGGAAAAAACTATGCGGTGCTGGGCCTCGCGCGCTCGGGGCTGTCGACCGTCGGCGCGCTGACGGCGAGCGGCGCGCGGGTGACCGCATGGGACGAACGCGCCGAGGCGCGCGCCGCGCTCGGCGCATCGGTCGAGATCGCTGATCCGATGGACATCGACCTGGCCGGGTTCGACGGCGTCGTGGTTTCGCCCGGCGTGCCGCTCAACCGCCACCCGATCGCGCAAAAGGCGCGCGACGCGGGCGTAGCGGTGATCGGCGACATCGAATTGTTCGCGCAGGCGCGCGCGTCGCTGCCCGCGCACAAGGTGGTCGGCATCACCGGCACCAACGGCAAATCGACGACGACCGCGCTCATCCATCATATCGTGAAGACCGCCGGCCTGCCGACGACGATGGGCGGCAATATCGGCCTGCCGATCCTGGGCCAGGATCCGCTGGCGGCGGGTGGCGTCTATGTGCTCGAACTGTCGAGCTACCAGATCGACCTGACCCATTCGCTCGATTGCGACGTCGCCGTGTTGCTCAACATCACGCCTGACCATCTCGACCGTTATGACGGGTTCGCGGGCTATGCCGCGTCGAAGGAACGGCTGTTCACGGTACAGTCGGCCGACCATGTCGCGGTCATCGCGACGGAAGACGATCCCAGCCGCGCCATCGCGTCGCGCGTCAATCATCGCCTGCTGCGCGTCGCGGGCAGCGATGCCGGCGATCAGAGTGATTGGCCGACCCTGCAAGGGCCGCACAATGCGCAGAATGCGGCGGTCGCGATCGCCGTCGCCCGCGCGCTCGGCATCGACGAAGATGCGATCGCGGAGGGGCTGCGCAGCTATCCGGGCCTGCCGCACCGCATGGAGCGCGTGGCCGAGCGCAATGACGTGCTCTTCGTTAACGACAGCAAGGCGACCAACCCGACGTCGACCGCACCGGCACTCGCGGCCTTTCCGGCGATCCACTGGATCCTGGGTGGGCGCGCCAAGACCAACGAACTCGACGCTTGTGCGCCGCATTTCGGCCATGTCCGCGCTGCCTATACGATCGGCGAGGCCGCCGAGATGTTCGCCGATCTGCTGCGCCCCCATATGCCCGTCAGCCTGTGTGGCGATCTGCGGGCAGCCGTGGCACGCGCGGCAGACGCCGCGCGGCCCGGCGAGACCGTGCTGTTGTCGCCGGCCTGCGCCAGCTTCGATCAGTTCAAGGATTATGAGGCGCGGGGCGATGCCTTTCGCGCAGCGGTGGAGGCGCTCGTCTGATGGCCACGATCCCAGGCCCCATGACCGGTCCCGTGGTGCCCCGCAGCAAGGCGGTGGTCTCGCGCCAGAATACGCGCGACAAGCATCCCCAGCTCGGCCTGTGGTTCTGGGAGATCGACCGCGTCCTGCTGCTGCTCGTCACGCTGCTGATCTCGATCGGCATCATCGCGGTTGCCGCCGCGTCGCCCGCCGCTGCCGAGCGTTATTCGGAAGGGGCGGTGCGCTTCGACCAATATCATTATCTCTACCGCCAGCTCGTCTGGGTGGTGCTGAGCGTTCCCGTGATGCTGGTCATCTCGACCATGCCCAAGGAACGCGCGCGGCGCATGGCATTGGTGCTGGCGTGCATCTTCCTGTTTTGCCTGGCGCTGGTGCCTATCCTCGGCGCCGAAGTGAATGGCGCCAAGCGCTGGATCGGTTCGGGTTTCGCGAAATTCCAGCCGTCCGAATTCCTCAAGCCCTGCTTCACCGTCGGCATGGCCTGGCTGCTGTCGCTGAAGGTGCAGGACCGCACATTGCCGGTGGTGCCGCTGTCGGCGCTGCTGATGGGCGTCGTTGCGCTGCTGCTGATGAAACAGCCCGATTTCGGCCAGACCGTGATCTTCGGCACCGTCTGGCTGGCGCTGCTGCTGCTTTCGGGCGTCAGCATCAGGATCATGGGCTGGCTGTTCGGCGCGGGCATTGCCGGCGTCGTCGGCGCTTATCTGTTCTACGACACGGCGACGCGGCGCATCAACGACTTCATCTTCCAGACCGGCGACACCTACCAGACCGACATGGCGCATGCGACGCTGACGGCAGGCGGGTTGCTGGGTACGGGCCCTGGTGGCGGTGAAATGAAGTTCCGCCTGCCCGAGGCGCATACCGACTATATCTTCTCGGTGATCGGCGAGGAATTCGGGCTGATCGCGTGCCTGGGCATCGTGCTGCTCTACGTCGCCATCGTCGTACGCGTGTTCGTGAAGCTGCTCGACGAGGAGGATCAGTTCCAGCTCCTCGCCGCCGCCGGCCTCACCACCCAGTTCGGCGTGCAGGCGATGATCAACATGGCGGTCAACACGCAGCTCGCGCCGTCCAAGGGCATGACCCTGCCGTTCATCAG